>CACFNI010000005.1 GCA_902567765.1 uncultured Pelagibacteraceae bacterium
AAAATAGATTATAAGAATATTAAACTATTAAAAAAATATGTTTCAGAAAATGGAAAGATACTTCCATCAAGAATTACAAATGTAAGTCAGAAAAAACAGAGAGAATTATCTCTATCAATTAAAAGAGCAAGAAATTTAGCATTAATCTAATGAAAGTTATATTGTTAGAGAACTTAAGAAAAATTGGGTCAATTGGTGATGTTATTGATGTTAAGAGAGGTTTTGCAAGAAACTATTTGATTGCAAATAAAAAAGCACTTCACGCTTCTAAAGAAAATATTCAAGAAGTAGAGAAAATTAAAATTCAGTTAGGAAAAAAAGATCAAGAAAAGATGAAAGAAGCTAAAAAAGTTTTTGAAAAAATAAATAAAAAACAGTTTACTATAAAAAAATTAAGTACTGAAAATAATGAACTTTATGGCTCTGTAAAACCTACAGAAATTTCCAAAATAATTTTAGAAAATGAAAATTTAGAAATTAAACCTTCTATGATGCAACTATCAAAAGAAATTAAATCCCTAGGTGATTTTAAAGTTAAAATAGATTTGCATTCGGAAATACAAGCTGTAATAGATATTAAGGTTATTGCAGAGGAAATCACACAGTAATTATACAATTTTTTCCCCATAGTTTATTTAATATTTTTTTTGAGCCTTTTTAATATACAAATCTTGAATGAATAAAAATTTAAGTTTGGTAAAAAATAACTTTGAGGAACTGCCAAACAATATTGAGGCTGAACAGTCTGTATTAGGATCAATACTTCTGCAAAACGAAATTTTCGATGAGATTAATACTATAATCACAAGTGTTAACTTTTATGATCCTTTACATCAAAAAGTATTCGCTGCGATTGAGAATTTAATCTATAAAGGTATGCTTGCAAATCCTATAACTTTAAAAAATCATTTCGAAAAAGAAAAAGACGAAATTGATGTTCCAGAATATTTAGTTAAAGTAACAAAATTCTCTACCTCCTCAAGACAAGCAATTGAGTATTCAAAAATTATTTATGATATGTATGTAAGAAGAGAATTAATAAAAATATCAGAAAATACTATAGATAATGCAAAAACTAACGACCTAAATATTTCGGGCCAAAAAATTATAGAAAATTCAGAAAGATTATTATTTGATTTGGCTGAAAAAGGATCTTTCAGCTCGTCATTGATAAAATTTGATGAAGCTATGAAGCTAACTATTGAGATGGCATCGAACGCCTATAAAAACGATGAGGGAATTGTTGGTGTTCCTACTGGACTTACAAACTTAGATGATAGACTTGGAGGCTTACATCAGTCTGATCTAATTATAATAGCCGGAAGACCATCAATGGGTAAAACTGCTTTAGCCACAAATATAGCTTTTAATGCAGCAAAAAAATTACAAGATGAAAAAAAAAAGTCTGTAATAGCTTTCTTTTCATTGGAAATGTCCTCTGAACAATTGTCTACAAGAATTTTGGCGGAACAATCTAGAATTACATCCCATAACATAAGAAGAGGTAAAATTTCAGATGAGGAATTTGAGAAATTTATAGAAACATCAAAAACTATTTCGGAACTTCCATTGTTTATAGATGAAACGCCAGCAATAAGTATTGCAGCACTTAGCAATAGAGCTCGAAGAATAAAAAGATTACATGGTTTAGAAATGATTGTTGTAGATTACATTCAGCTAATGAGAGCATCAATAAATAATAAAGATGGAAGGGTTCAGGAAATATCTGAGATTACACAAGGACTTAAAGCAATTGCTAAAGAACTTTCAGTTCCTGTTTTGGCTCTATCGCAGCTCTCTAGAGCTGTTGAGCAGAGAGATCAAAAAAAACCTCAATTAGCTGATTTAAGAGAGTCAGGATCTATTGAGCAAGACGCTGATGTAGTGATGTTTGTTTATAGAGAATCCTATTATTTGGAAAAACAAGAGCCAAGACCAGCCACTGTAGAGCATGCGGAATGGCAAGCTAAAATGAATGAAGTATCAAATCTTGCAGAGATTATTATTGGAAAACAAAGACATGGTCCAACAGGAAACATAATGCTCGAATTTGAGGCAATGTTTACTAAATTTAAAGATACTCAAATTAGCTAATTTAAAATATATAGTATCGTTAATGATCTCAAAACTATATCAAAAAAATATTATTGAAAAACCAAAGCTAATCTTTTTTTTGTTAATTTTAGCTTTGATAATTTTTGGATATTATTCAAAAGATTTTAGACTAGATGCCTCTTCTGATACTTTATTAATTGATGGCGATCCAGATCTTAAATATCTGAGAGAAGTTACAGAAAGATATGGTTCAAAAGATTTTCTCGTTTTAACGTACAGTCCTAAAGCAAAAATGACTTCAGAAAGCTCAATAAATAATCTTCTAAGTCTAAAATACAAAATTCAAAGTCTTGACTGGGTTCATAGTGTTATAACTTTACTTGATATTCCCCTTTTAAATAATTCTGAAGCTCCATTGACAGAAAGACTTAATAACTTCGTTACATTGAAGGATGAAGGTGTAGATAAAGAAAGAGGGTTTAATGAAATTCTAAACAGTCCTGTATTTAGGAATTTTGTTATTAGCGAGGATGGTAATACAACTGGTATAATTGTTAATATTAAAAAAGATGAAGTAATTAAAAATATTAAAGATGAAAATGAATTAGAAAAACATAAAGATTTAGTAAAAAAAAAGAATCATCAAAATATTTTAGAAATCAGAGAGATAATAAAAACATATAACAATGAGTCTAAAATTTTTCTTGGAGGAATCCCGATGATTGCAGACGATATGATGACATTTATAAAAAGTGATATTATAGTCTTTGGTTTTGGAGTTTTGCTTTTTATTATTGCAACACTTTGGTTTGTATTTAGAAAATTTATTTGGATTATTGTTCCTATAAGTAGCTGTTTTTTTTCTGTAACTATAATGACTGGCTTACTTGGGCTTTTAAGTTGGAAAGTAACAGTAATTTCATCAAATTTTATTGCACTAATGTTAATACTTACTATGGCTATGAATATTCATATGAGCACACGTTTTCTACAAATAAAAAAAAACAATCCTGATCTTAAAGATTTAGAAATAATATTAATGACTACTTCAAAAATGTTTTGGCCTATAGCATACACAGTTCTTACAACTATTTGTGCCTTTCTATCATTAATTTTTAGTGAAATTAAACCAATTATTGATTTTGGCTGGATGATGACTTTAGGTTTGTTAACTTCTTTTATTGTCACTTTTACTTTGCTTCCTACATTGCTTAATTTCCTATCTTCTGAAAAAACAAATATAAAAGAGCAGAATAAGTCTAAAATAACAGAATTTTTTAGTAAAATTTCGATTAATAACGAAAAGATTATTTTTTCGATAACTGGACTAGTAATAATCTTAAGTGTTGTTGGTATTTCCAAATTGGAAGTAGAAAATAGCTTTATTAATTATTTTAATAAAAAAACAGAAATATATAAAGGAATGAAGTTAATAGATGACAAATTAGGGGGAACAACTCCTTTAGAGGTAATTATTAAATTTCCTAATGAGGAGAAAAATAGTAAAAAAAATGAGGATGATGATTTTGAAGATTGGGGAGATGAAGATAGTCAAAGTGATGAGAAATATTGGTTCACAAAAGATAAAATTGATAAAATAGAGAAAGTTCATAATTATCTCGATAAATTACCATCAGTTGGAAAAGTTTTATCTTTCTCATCTATTCTTAAAGTTGCGGAACAACTAAATAATAATAAATCTTTAGGGACATTAGAAATGGGAGTTTTATATACAAAAATTCCTGACTCCATTAAAAAGGAGATAGTCGATCCATATATTTCAATTGAAGATAATGAGGCAAGAATTAATTTAAGAATTAAAGACTCTCAAGAAAATCTAAGAAGAAATGATCTTATTAAAAAAATAAATTATGATTTAGAGAACGAATTAGGTTTAAAAAGAAGTGAATTTAAATTAGCTGGTGTTCTAATTTTATTCAATAATCTCCTACAAAGCTTATTTAAGTCACAAATCTTAACTCTTGGTTTTGTAATGATCGGCATATTAATAATGTTTTTTATACTTTTTAAAAATTTAAAATTATCTCTTATTGGAGTTGTACCAAATTTTATAGCAGCTTTTTTTATTTTAGGTATAATTGGACTTCTTGGAATACCTTTAGATATGATGACAATAACAATTGCCGCCATTACTATTGGGATAGCCGTAGATAATAGCATTCACTATATTTATAGATTTAAAGAAGAATTTAAAAAAAATA
Organism: uncultured Pelagibacteraceae bacterium; assembly: GCA_902567765.1. Taxonomy (GTDB): domain Bacteria; phylum Pseudomonadota; class Alphaproteobacteria; order Pelagibacterales; family Pelagibacteraceae; genus Pelagibacter. The sequence goes on from CACFNI010000005.1 coordinate 4,278, forward strand.
GCAATTATACTGAAACATTAAAATTGTGTCATTCAACAGTTGGTGTTGCAATATTAAATACCTCAATCACTATTGTTTTTGGTTTTTCTATACTAGTATTTTCAAATTTTATACCTACTATTTATTTCGGAGTTTTCACAGGTATTGCAATGTTATTGGCAATGATTTCTGTTCTTACTTTATTGCCATCTTTGATATTATTATTTAAACCTTTTGGAGAAATAAATAAATAATGGTCGATAGTTTATTAGATTTTTATAAATCTATTTCAGGTTTCGATTTGATTTATTTAATAATCACCGTGTGGTCTCTAATTAAATGCTCTTCGAAAGGTTTCGTTTTAAGTATACTGTCAGCCTCTAAGTGGTTATTAGCATATGTGGTTACATTAATTCTTTTTCCTAAGATTAAACCATACGTAAAAGATGTTATAGATAATCAATATGTATTAGACTTAATTTTAGGAGTTGGAATATTTGTTGTCGTAATATTTCTAATACTAATTATAAACAAAGGTATATCTAAAACTGTAAAATATTCGGGAATCGGTAAGGTAGATACTGTTTTTGGCTTCTTTTTTGGTTTTATAAGAGCCTACATTGTCTGTGTTTGTATTTTTGCAACTATTAATATCTTCTATAATCATAAAAATTGGCCAATAAATACATCTAAATCCTTTGCCTTTTCATATGTTAAAAAAGGTAGTAACTATCTTATAAAAGAATTTCCAAATGAAAAAGAATACAAAGATGCTAAAGAAAAAGTTCAAGATATATAACCCCAAGATCAAAGAGGAATGTGCAGTTTTTGGTATCAGTAATAATCAAGATGCCTCAGCTTTAACAGCATTAGGGCTTCATGCTTTGCAACACAGAGGTCAAGAAGGCTGTGGAATTGTATCATTTGATGGAAATCAATATCACTCTGAAAAAAGGTTTGGGTTAGTTGGAGACAATTTTAGTAAGGAAAAAGTAATCAAAACTTTACCAGGAAATTATGCAATAGGTCACAATAGATACTCTACAACTGGAGGAACAACATTAAGAAACATCCAACCTTTTTTTGCTGATACAAATGCTGGAGGTATAGGTGTTGCACATAATGGCAACTTAACAAATGCAATTACCTTACGAAAAAAAATGGTAGATGAAGGATCAATATTTTATACAACATCAGATACCGAGACTATAGTAAAATTGATAGCAAGATCAAAAAGAGCAAAAACAATTGATAAAGTGATTGATGCCCTGTTCCAAATTCAGGGTGGATATGCATTAGTAATAATGACACAAAGCACTTTAATAGGAGTCAGAGATCCTTATGGAATTAGACCTTTAGTGTTAGGAAAACTTAAAAATTCATATGTTCTTGCCTCAGAAACTTGTGCTTTAGATATAATCGGCGCAAAATTTGTAAGAGAAGTTGAAAATGGGGAAATTGTTTGCATAGAAAATGATAAGTTGGAGAGTGTTAAACCTTTCCCTCAAAAAAAAATTAGGCCATGTGTTTTTGAATATATTTATTTTTCAAGACCAGACAGTATTTTAAATGGTAAAACTGCATATGAGTATAGAAAAAATTTTGGAGCAGAATTAGCAAAAAAAGAAAATTTAAATGCTGACTTAGTAGTTCCTGTGCCAGATTCTGGTAATGCTGCAGCACTGGGTTATGCACAAGAAAAAAAAATTAATTTTGACTTAGGTTTAATAAGAAATCATTATGTTGGAAGAACTTTTATTGAACCATCACAAAAAATTCGAAGTTTAGGAGTTAAACTTAAATTAAATGCTAATTTGTCTGTTATCAAAAATAAAAAAATTATATTAGTTGACGATTCTTTAGTTAGAGGTACCACTTCATCAAAAATAGTAAAAATGCTCTACGAAGCTGAAGCTAAAGAGGTTCATGTAAGAATAGCTAGTCCAGAAATTAAATTTCCAGATTTCTATGGTGTAGATACTCCAACTAAAAAAGAGTTATTAGCTGCAAACAATTCAATAGAAAAGATTTGTGAACTAATAGGTGCAAAATCATTAAAATTTTTAGATATTGATGGTCTTTATAAAGCTATGGGATTTGAGAAAAGAAATGAACTATATCCACAACTTACTGATCACCACTTTACAGGAGACTATCCAGTTAAAATAATTGATGAATTAGGTGAAGATAAAGTAACACAATTGTCCTTATTAAGCACAGGGTCAAATAATTAATGAAAAAAGTAAGTTTTACAGAAATGAAAAATGGAACAAAGGAAGATTATCTTTTTTTAGACAAACATGAAAAAGATTTTGCAAGTCATACAGCTGATAGAATATTAAAATTTATCTCTAGTTTGACTGAAACTCTTGAAGGATACCAAGTTTCAAGATTAGAGCACTCTCTTCAAAGCGCAACAAGAGCTTTAAAAGCTGGAGAAGATGAAGAAATGATTGTTGCAGCATTGCTTCATGACATTGGTGACGAATTAGCGCCAATGAATCATTCAGAGTATGCGGCAGCAATACTTAAGCCATATGTTTCAGAAAAAACTCATTGGATAATTGAAAAACATGGTGAATTTCAAACATATTATTATGCTCATCATTTAGGGGGCAACAGAAATAAAAGAGATAAATATAAAGGTCATAAATATTATCAAGCCACAGTAGATTTTTGTGAGAATTATGATCAAGGTTCATTTGATCCAAAATATAAATCACTACCTTTAGAACATTTTGAACCAATGGTTAAAAGAATTTTTTCCAGGAAACCTTATTCGCAATAATTTTTTTTTACCTTTTTTTATGACCAATCAACTTTCAAATGAGAAAAGTCCTTATTTAAAACAGCACGAAACAAATCCTGTTCATTGGTTGCCTTGGAACAAAGAAACTTTAAAAAAAGCTAAAGATGAAAAAAAACCAATTTTTTTAAGTATTGGTTATGCAAGTTGTCATTGGTGTCATGTTATGGCACATGAAAGTTTTGAGAATATAGAAACAGCAAAAATAATGAATGAGAAATTTATAAATATTAAAGTAGATAGAGAAGAAAGGCCTGATCTTGATTTTATTTTTCAAAAAAGTCTAGGAATTCTAACTGGTGCACAAGGTGGATGGCCACTTTCGATGTTTTTAGATGAAAATGGAGTTCCATTTACTGGGGGAACATATTTTCCTCCAAAAGAACTTCAAGGACGTCCAAGTTTTAACTCAGTTTTAGAAAATGTCTCAAAAGTATATTCCGAAAACAAAGAAAAAATTATTTCTCAAGTTTCTCAAATGAAATTAGTTTTTAAAGAATTGAATATTAAAAATTCAGTTTTAAAACAAGATCTAGAGCCTCTAGCTGAAAAAATTATTCAATATATGGACAAAGATAATGGTGGTTTTCAAGGTGCTCCAAAATTTCCTCAATTTTATATTTTTGAAACTTTATTGTATTTTTATCTAAAAAATAAAAATAAAAACTTTTTGTATCCTGTCAAAAATTTATTAAAAAATATTTCAGCTAAAGGAATTTATGACCACCTGGATGGTGGAATAAGTAGATATACCGTAGACGAAAAATGGATTATCCCCCATTTTGAAAAGATGCTTTATGATAATATTTTGTTTGTTAAAATTTTAAATATATTTGTTAATTATTCAAAAGATAATTATTTTAAGAATAAGCTTTCACAAACTATAAATTTTATTAATTCAGATTTCAAAAATAAAGATAATTTATTAGGTTCTGCCTATGATGCTGATAGTGAGGGAGTTGAGGGAAAATTTTATACTTGGAAATATGAGGACTTGAGAAATATACTCGAGAAAGATTTAGAACTACTAAAGAAAAAATATGAAATCACAGAAAATGGTAACTTTGAGGGATTAAATATTCTTGTAGAAAAAAACAATCATCAATTAACTGTTGATCAATATGAAAAAATTAAAAAAATTGAAGAAAAACTAAAAAGTATTCGAGATAAAAGAATAAAACCATTTTTTGATGATAAAACACAAACAGATTTAAATAGTTACTGGATATACTCAATATTACATTCATCATTTATTTTAAATGATAAAAAACTTTTTGATCAAGCAAATGAATATTTTAATAAACTTAAAAAAATTTTAAGCAAGAATGTTTATCACTGTTACGATAAAGATAGAAAAGAAATAGACGTTTTTTTAGAGGATTACTCTTATTTTTGTTTATTATTAGTTTCAATGTATGAAATAAAAAACGATAAGGAATCGGTAAAATTATGTTCTGAACTAATGAAATATACTTGGGAAAACTTCTATGATAAAGAAAATGTGATACTCCAAAAAAACATTAAAATAAATAACGATCTTTTTGTTAAACCTATAGATATAATTGACAATAATATTCCTAATGGGAACAGTATATTTTTATTAGTATGTAACAAATTATTCAATATAACTGGGGATACTTTTTGGGAGGAAAAAATTGTCAATTTAAAAAAGTCGTTTCATTCTTTTCTTAATAATAGTTTCTCTCAAATGTTCAGCTATATTAAAATAATAGACATTTGTGAGCAAAATTTAACAATTACATTTCATGGAAATAATGAAGAACTTAAACAAATTAAAGAGAGTTTAATTAAAGATTATTTTGAAACTGCAACGTTTATTTATAAAAATAATGAAAACGATAACTTTGTTATAGTTTGTAAAAATCAAACCTGCTCTGAAAAGCTTAAAAATATAGAAGATGTAAAAAAATACCTTAATGAAAAGCTTATCTGATCAAAAAAAAGGTTCTTTACTTGCGTTTATTGGTGTTATGTTTATCACGCCAGACTCTCTATTAATAAGACTGAGTAATTTAGAAACGTGGGGTTTGCTTTTTTATAGAGGAATTATACCTTTTTTTGTAGTTTTATTGGGATTACTTTTTTTTTATAAAAAAAATTTTTTAAAAGCTTTATTTAATATTGGATATGCTGGAATTTATTACGCATTAAGTTTTTCAATTTGTAATATTACTTTTATTATTTCTATTCAAAACACTAATGTAGCAAATACACTTATTATGGTTGCGATGGCTCCTATGCTTTCTGCTTTTCTTAGCGCTTTTTTTTTAAAAGAAACACCAGATAAAAATACATCGATAGCAATTTTAATTACATTTTTATCTGTCACATATATTTTTTATGATTCCTTACAATTAGGAAATATTCTTGGAGATATTTTTGGTTTTATTACAGCTTTGGGATTGGCAGTTAATGCAAACATTGCAAGGTATGCAAAAGACAAAGATCTAGTACCGGCTGCAGTAATCGGAAAATTTTTGACTGCTGCTTTTGCATTTTTATTTGTTAAAAATTTTATTTTAATAGATAAAGACATTATTTATGTTCCCCTTATGTGTATAATGTGTGTAGCAATTCCTTTTGTGCTTGTAACAATTGCACCAAGATTTATTACTGCTGCAGAAGTAAATCTTTTCTTTTTACTTGAGGTAATTTTAGGTCCAATTTGGGTCTGGCTTGTTATTAAGGAACAGCCTAGTATAGAAACAATAGTTGGAGGTATAATTATAATTTCTACTATTGCAATACACTCTTTTTTAGCCTTAAAAAAAACATAATCGAAAATTAAGTACTTGCTTTTTTATATAAAAGGCATACTCACGCAGAAATGGACAAAATATTAAAAAATTCATGGGCATTATTTTTAGGTATGGGATTAATAATGTTAGCTCATGGATATCAGGGATCTCTGTTAGGAATTAGAGCAGTAAAAGAAGATTTTAGTCTGATCTCTACAGGCTTTATGCTTTCAGGATATTTTATTGGATATTTTATAGGAGCAAAAACTATTTCTAATTTAGTTTCAAGAGTCGGACACATACGTGTATTTGCTGCCTTTGCCTCAATTGCTTCAATAGTAATTCTACTTCACTCGATAATAATCAATCCTTTTTCTTGGTTTATCTTAAGAATAGTAACTGGTTTTAGTATGGTTTGTTTATATACAATTGCCGAAAGTTGGCTAAATGATAGATCAAGTAATAAAAATAGAGGAAGCGTTTTATCAATCTATATGATCATTTTATATGGGGCTATGGCTCTAGGAATGTTCTTTATTAATTTTAGTAGACCAGAAAATTTTCAACCATTCATTTTAGTTTCTTTAATTATGTCAATGTCTCTCATACCAATTTTACTTACCAAAAGAAAACCTCCAACTTTTAAAAAAATTCTTGGAATGAAACTTAAGGAGTTATATAAAACATCACCATTTGGATTGGTTAGCTCTCTATTATGTGGTTCTGCGCATTCGGCATTATTCTCTTTGCTTGCTGTTTATGCAGCCTCAATGAATTTTACAATTTTTGAAATATCAGTTGTAACTTTTTTAGTAGCTATTTCTGGAGCAATTTCTCAATGGCCAATTGGTAAACTTTCAGATGTGTTAGATAGAAGATTGGTAATTATTTATTGTACATTTGCCTCAGCATTGTTTGCGCTTTGTGCAATAATTGCGTCTTCACAGATCTATATGCCAGAGGGTTTAGCGTCATCTAAAAATTGGTTTTATTTTTTTGTAATGCTGTTTTCCTTTTGTAGTTTGCCCATGTTTGCTTTAATTTTTGCTCATACAAATGATTTTATACCTAAAGAAAAATTTGTATCCGCTGGAGCTGGTTTGCAGTTTGTTTTTGGGCTTGGGGCAATGATTGGTCCATTTTTTTGCTCGCTATTTATGGATATAGTTGGTCCTAATGGTTTTTTTATTTACTTAATACTTTTTCACATATTAATAGGTTCATTTGGTATTTATAGAATGAGAATTAGAGAAGCAGTAGAAAATCCAGACTCACAATTTGCTCCAATGCCTCAAACTATTACACCATTGGGATTAGAGCTTAATCCTTCAACAGAACACATTGAGGAGCCGTACAGTGAAAAAGTTAAGAAAATGCTTGAAAGAAAAGGTGTTAGCTTCAAAAAAGAAGACACTACAAACAAAATTGAAGAAAAAATTTAACTTTAACTTTGAATCTGATTTAAAGTTTATCTACCTGAGGTTGAGCGCAACATGATCATAAAAGCTTAATCTTTTCTTGTTAAAATAAAAAAATTTTGCTGAAATGTATTTTTAAAAAAATGCCTAGAAAAAGAAAAACAAAGAAAAAAAATAATCCACTTGGAGGCTTAGGAAAGCTTGCAAGTTTTACATCTGACTCAATAGGATCAGCATACGACTCGTATAAAAAAAGACTACATATAAAAAAAATTGAAGAAATAAAATTAAAAAAATTAGAAGAGTCTCATAAAATTAAAGAGGAAAGAAAAGAGCTTAAATTAAAAGATGACCAAGTTAAAAAGGATCAAGAAAAATTAAAAAATAAAGATGAAGAGTTAAAATTAAAAGACAAAGATCTTAAGATTAAGGAAGAAAAACTAAAACTCGAAAATGAGAGATTAAATAAAAAAGATGAAGAATTAAGATTGATATCTCAGGACCAGAGAAAAAAGGAAAAAGAATTAAAGTTAAAAGAAGAAGAGCAAAAAAGGAAAGATATTGATCTTAAAGTTAGAGAAGAAGAGCAAAAAACTAAAGAACAAAAAGAAAGAAAAAGAAAAAAATTCGAGGAACAAAAATTAAAATTCGAGGAACAAAGAAAAAAAAACGAAGAAGTCCAAAAATTGAGAGAATGGGAACAAAATTTTGATGAAGAACAAAAAAGAAAAGAACTTAAAGAAAAGTTAAAGGATGAAGAAATAAGACAAAAAGATTTAGAATTACAAAAAATTAAAGATAAAGAAATGCAAAATTTTAAAGAGGAATTAATTCAAGAACAAAGGAAAAAAGACGAATTAAATTAATTTTCTCTCTAAATTTAATGAACAAAAAAAAGTCTGCTGAAATTTGGCGTAAAATCCAAGAAGCTGGGGATTTTTTAAGGTGCTAGTGGGACAACCTACTTCACACTACCTCACACTACTTCACACTAGTTACGCGGATAATTAAAATTTAATTGAAAATAATTCGCCTAAAGACTCATCAATTTAGCTAACAAACTAGGCCACAGACTAGGCCAGATTAAGATAAAACAATCTTGTCTTTATTTAAGATTTTAATTATCCATGATAGTGTAAAAAATTAAATCTAGTAAATTAAAAAGTGAAAAAAAAAACATTATCAAATTGGTCTAAAGAAGAACTTATTGATGAAATTTTAAAACTTCATAAAAGAAAAAAATTTGGAATAGTTTGGCAGGATAAAATTGAGGAAATTGTAGAGTTTTCAAAAAAGAATATTCCTATTTTAGAAGAATTAAAAAATAAAGAAATTAAAACAGATAATAAAAGATTTAACCTTATTATTGAGGGTGATAATTATAACTCTCTACAATTACTTAGTTATACTCATTCAAAGAAAATAGACATAATTTATATAGATCCTCCTTACAATACTGGCGCAAAAGATTGGAAATATAATAATGACTTTGTAGATGAATTGGACTCATTTAGACACAGCAAATGGTTATCAATGATGAATAACAGATTAAAAATTGCAAAAAAACTCCTTAAGAAAGATGGAGTTTTAATATGCTCTATAGATGAAAATGAAAAAAATCAACTTGGAGTACTATTAGAAGAAATTTTTTATGAATATGAAATTCATTGTATCTCAATAGTACATAATCCTGGGGGAGTTCAGGGTAAAAATTTTTCTTATAATAATGAATTTGCTTTTTTTATATTTCCAAAAAATATAAAAAAAATATCTTTAGAAAATCGAGAGGAGAATCCTGATATAAGACCTTTAAGAGATGTTTCAACAGGGAACCATCTTAGAACAGACGCAAAAAATTGTTTTTTTCCAATATATGTAAAAAATAATAAAGTAATTGGTTTTGGAAAAGTATGTGAAGATAGTTTTCATCCAAAATCTCCTAATATTAAAAGGAAGGATGGTATTCTGGAAATATATCCAATTGATACAAATGGAAATGAGAGAAAATGGGTTTTTGCAAGACAAACTATCGATAATATTAAAGATGAACTTTTTGTGGAATTTAATAAAAAAAGAAAAATCTTTGATATAATAAGAAAAAAAACTAAGTTTAATTATAAAACTGTTTGGGACAAAAAGTTATTTAATGCAAATCTATTTGGTACCCAACTATTAAGAAGTATTATTAAAACATCCTTTCCATTTCCAAAATCTATGTATTTGGTAAAAGAATTTATACAATCAATTATTCATCAAAAAGATGCAATTATTTTAGATTTTTTTGCTGGTTCAGGAACTACAGGTCAAGCTGTATTAGAAATAAATAAAGAAGATTCTGGTAATCGACAATTCATTTTGTGTACTAATAATGAAAACAATATTGCATCAGAAGTAACATTCCCAAGAATCTCCAAAAATATTAAAGGATACACAAATTTAAAAAATAAAAAAAAAGTAAACGGGCTTGGTGGAAATTTAAAATATTATAAAATAAAATTTTTTAATCAAATACAATCAGATGCAGATATTGCTAATATATCCAATAAAATAGACGAAATTATATGTCTGAAAGAGGAAACATTTAATCTAAAAATTAATCATAAAAAATATAAAATTTTTAATAATTTAAACAAAACTACTATTATAATTTATGATGATACAGTGTTGGAAAATTTAGATGAAATTATTACAAATACTAAAGTTTTGACTAAAATTTATATATTTAGTCTAGGAACAGACACGTATGAAGAATATTTTAATAAATATAATAATGTTGAAGTAATACCTTTGCCAAATAGTTATATTAAATCATTCAACTTAATTAATAAATTGATCTGATGTTTCTAAAAAACTTTCAAGAAAAAGCAATTAAAAAACTTTTACATCGTAGTTTTGATCTAATAAGTGATCGAGATAAAAAAAAATTAGTTTTCAAAGCACCAACAGGTGCAGGCAAAACTCTTATGATGGCTGAATATATTAGTAGTTTGTGTGGCTCAGATATTTTAACAAAAAATCTATCCTTTATTTGGACTGCACCAAGAAAACTTCATATTCAAAGTAAAAGAAAACTTGAAAACTATTTCTCAAATACAAATGTTGTAGAATGCTTGAACTTTGAAAATATTACAGACAAACAATTATTTGAGAATCAAATTTTATTTTTAAATTGGGAAAGCATTAACAAAAAAAAACAAAAATACGATTATTGTAGAAAATGAGAAAGAATTTTATCTCAACAAAATATTAGAAAATACAAAAGAAAAAGGTAGGTCTATAATTTTGATAATAGATGAGTCTCACCATCATGCTACTAGCGAATTATCTAAAAAACTAATTGAGGATATAAACCCGAAATTAACTATAGAGGTATCAGCGACACCTGTAATAAATGACCCAGATGAAATTGTTTCAGTTTCATTAGATGAAGCCAGAAATGAAGGTATGATAAAAAAATCAATAATCTTAAATGAAAAATTTGATAATTTGTTCAAGTCCAATACGTTCAGATCTAAGTTATCCAAGGGCTCAGATAAATTTGTACTAGACATAGCTTTAAAAAAACAAGAGGAAATAAAAAAAAATTATAAATTGTTAAAAAAAAAAATTAATCCTCTACTTCTTATACAAATTCCAGATTCAAAAATAAAAAACGAAAATAAATTTCTTAATGAAATTGAAAATTATCTAAAAACAAAACATAAGATAACAACAGAAAATGGTAAATTAGCGATTTATTTATCAGAAAATAAAAAAAATTTAGAAAATATCTCTAAAAATGAAAATGAAACAGAAGTAATAATTTTTAAACAGGCAATTGCACTTGGTTGGGATTGTCCAAGAGCACAGATATTAGTGTTATTTAGAGATTGGAAGCAATTAACTTTTTCAATTCAAACAGTTGGAAGAATCATGAGAATGCCAGAAATTAAAAATGGATACTATAACAAAGAAATTTTAAATAAATCATACATATTCACTAATCTAGAAAATATTGAAATAGTTGAGGATATAGCAAAAGATTATATCACTATTTATACAAGTGAAAGTAAAAAAAAAATTAATCTTATTTCATCAAATAGAATTAGACAAAGAGAAAGAACCAGGCTTAACCCTAAATTCATTGAGATTTTTATCGATCAAGCAAAAAAATATAATTTGAAAAAAAAAATAAGTTTAGGTAACCCAAAGGTTAAAATATCAATTATTTTAGAAAAAAAAATTGATCAAATTGATAATCCAAAAGCACATTATTTTGGAAATAAAAGTATAGACATCAAAAATACTTACGATTTACAAAAATTGTTTGATTATTTTGTCTTGCAAAATCTTTCTCCATATTACCCTGAAGATAGATCAATAGGTAGAGTTAAACAATCAATTTATAAATTTTTCAAAGATATTATAAAACTCGATTACGAAAAAAATTTTTCGAAAATAATAAGTATTGTTTTAAGTCAAGGTAATATAAATAAATTTATAGAAGTAATAAATCTTACAAAAGAAAAATATAAAAATTATGTTGATTTAAGAGATCAAGAAATTTCTGAATATGACTGGAGTTTTCCAGAAAAAATAGATTACTCTGGAAAATATAACAAATTCAATTCAAAAAAATCAATTATGCAGCCATTTTATTTTGACTTTAAGTGGAAAACAGAAGAAAACTTTATCCGAACCTTGGAAAAATCTAAAAAAGTAATTTGGTGGTTTAAAAATGGAGAAGGTGATCAAAAATACTTTGCAATACCATATAAAAAGAATCAAGATACAAATCTTTTTTATATAGATTTTATCGTGGGATTTAAAAATAAAACAATTGGCTTATTTGATACCAAAAGTGGCATAACTATTGATAAGGCTAAAGAAAAGAGTGATGGTTTAATAAAATATATTGAAAAAAATAAGAAAAAAAAATTAATAGGAGGAATTATTACAAATAAAGATGCAATAAATTTCAACAGAGATTGGTTAGTTTATAAAGATAAAGGTATCAACTTAAACTCTAACAATCTATCAAATTGGAAATCTTTATATGAAGTTATTGGATAAACTATGCCCCAGACTATGCCAGATTTAGATAAAACAGAGTTTGGAGTAGTATGAATGAGGAAAATCGCCGTCGTTTGTGGGTTTTGATCCAGGAAGCTGGCGATTATTTGGAAAATAAACTTCCTGATCATCCTAATCATCCCAAAGGAAGAAATTCCTATGCTCACGTTGCTATTTGTATAAAAAACAAATTTAATGCAAGTTATAAAGATATTGAGGATAATAAGTTTGATGAAGTTGTAAGATATATAGAATTTTTAAAAAAAAACCCAAGCTAATTATTGTTTGGGAAAATAGTCTTCGCATTTACCTTCTCTATAAACGTCGGTAGTACTACAGTGAAGGCCACCCCCAAAAGCGTATACATCCCTAAGGTCTATAGGTAAGACCTCCATTCCTAGTTTATCTAATTGCTCTGCTTGATAAATTTCTGTTTTTTCTACACACACTGTTTTTGGATCCAAAACTAGTACATTCATTGAGAGCCAAACAGATGAATAACATAAAGGTGGTGGTGTATTGTGTGCAGGTTGAGCGGCATATACAATTTCCCATCCATTTTTCTCAAAAATTTTTCTCTGTTCTTTGGGAAGTTTTCTTTGAGGATTATTTAAAATAAGACCTGGTCTGATTGGTGTAAAAGTAGCATCAATGTGAATAGGATAAGGGTCACCCGGGAAGTTAACAGTATGTACTCGGTGGTTAGGAAAATGTCTTCTAAGCCAATCAATGCCTTTTAGATTTGTTGTAAATCCATGTTGAACTATTAAATCTTTTCCAAATCTTAAAATATCAGCTGCATCAAATAAAGGTTCTTCCTCTGTAGTTACGAAAAATTTTTTTTCTGCCCATTCTAATCTCTGTTCATTTGTTACTGTATCAGAAAGATAATTTTTGTGATAATCTTTATCAGTTAGTCGTGGCTTTGGTGCAGATTCGTGTTTCATATTTGGATCTTCCATAAAATATTTTTGAATTAAGGGTCTATAAGCAAGATATTCAAACCATCTTGATCTAAAACTCATAGTTGCTTCTAACATTTCATTCCCAACTGTTATTATAACATCTCTAGAAGGCATGCATCCAAACATGTTTTCAACTTTCCAATCTGGTGTCCCAATTTCGGTATCAAATTTTAAAGGTGTAGGTCTATCTACTTTCACCCCTCTTCCCTCAAGTGTTTTAACAAACTTATCTAAAAGTTCATTCCCTCTATCAATAGTTTCTTGAGTTCTTCTCCCATGTGTACCTTTCATATCAGAGTCAGCAGGAATTTTTACATCAACCGCAGGCTCAGGTGCTGGAATACAACAATTATCAGCTCTTCCTACTATCACATGCTTTAATGGATCCCATTCGTTCCAGCTATTTACAATTGTTTTATTCATAAAACTTATATAACTAATTTAGAGCTATAAATCTCCTGTTAGTTTTTATTGTCAAGCTATAGTAAATTATTGACATAAAAATTAAAAAACCGCCTATAATTGTATTATTTGACGGTATTTCGTTAATACCAAACAAAGGTAGCCATACCCAAAATATTCCACCTATGATCTCTGTTAAAGATAATAAAGTCAATTCTGCAGCGGGAATAGCTTTGGATCCTAGTGAGTATAAAATTAGTCCCAAACATACAAAGGTACCATGAATTGAAAAAAGTCCTTGATTATAATTTGAAGATACGAAACTTTGCTGAGTTTCAAGCATCATAATAGATGAAACAATTACACAAATAAGTCCTGCTATAGAAACTGTAGTAAACTTTGGTGTTTCTTTTCTCCATCTTAAAGTAACTGAAAAAACTGAAAAACCCGTTGCTGATGCTAGACCAAAAACCAATCCTAATAAGGATCCTTTATTAGTATTTCCTAATGCCATAATTATTATTCCAATAGTTGCAACTAAAATTGCGATCCAAACATTTAAAGAAATGCTTTCTTTAAGAAATAAAAAACCTAATAAGGCTGTCAAAAATGGCATTGCAGCAAGACAAAGCAAAGTTATAGCAGCACTTGTATTAATTATTGAATAAATAAAGGTTATCATTGCTAAGGCAAGTCCACATCCACCTATTAAGCCAGATACACCTGCTTTAAAATAATTTTTATAAAAATCTTTACCCTCTTCAAAAAATAAATAAATATTTAAAATTAAGAAAATCACAATTCCTCTAGTAAATAAGTACTGCCAAGGTACTTGATTTGGCTGATCCATATAACGCACTATCAGAGGACCAAAAGACCAAAGTAAACCAGCAAATAACACAACAGGAATAGCAATTTTTTCATTTTTTATTTCAACCATTTGCAATCTTTAATGCTTTAAAGAGTATTCCACAATAAAAATTATTATTTAAAGTGCTTAATTAAATATATTCTTGTTTGGAAAAATTGGACTAAAACAGTCAATTAACTGACCCTTTTTAAAAGAGGATTTGCCAGAATTTAAAAGTACCCAAACATTTGATTTTACAAAGGATTTTATTCTAAAAGACTCTTGTCCACTTAAAATCTCAACTGTTAAAGTTCCATTATTAGTTGATTTAAGTTTTGCTTTTAAAAATCTAGTGAAAGATTTTTTTTTTTTATACTTTTTTTTTAAAACAGCCTTAAACGGTTTTTCTCTTTTTATATTTAAAATATCTGAAAGATATGGATAAACAAAAAATCTAAAACATGCCGCAGAGGAAATTGGATTTCCTGGTAATCCAAAGATGGATTTAGATTTATTTTTAAAATTTGCAAATAAAATTGGTTTGCCTGGTCTTATAGCAACTCCCTTAAAAAAACTATTTAACTTAAACTTATTCACAACATTTGGAATAAAATCAAACTTACCTGCTGAAACTGCGCCAGATGTAATTATTATATCAACTTTCGAAGTTAAAACTTTTTTTAATTTTTTCTCAAAATTTTTTCGTCCATTGTCTCTTAAAATTCCACCATCAATAAAATTAAATAAAAAATTTTTTGCCAAAGATTTTATATAATAACTATTTGAATTTCTTACTTGCCAAGAATTTATTTTATCCCTTTCTGTAATTTCATTTCCTGTAGAAAAAAATAAAATATTAGGTTTTGACATTACTTTTATTTTTTTTATACCTAAGCTTTTAAAAGCAAGAATATGAGAAGGTTGAATTAACTCCCCCTTAGAAATAATTAATTCTTTATTTTTAAAATCTGAACCTTTGAATCTTATGTGATTATTTTTTTTTATTATTTTATCTATTAAAATATAATTTTTTTTTTCTGAATTCGGTTTAAATTTAATTTGTTCAATTGGTATAATTGTGTCAAAGGGTTTGGTAATTAATGCTCCTGTCATTACTTCTACTGTTTGAAATTTTTTTAATTTTTTTATTTTAGGATTATCTCCTGCTGCGATTGTTTTAATTATTTTAAAATATTTAATTTTTTTTTTATTTAAACCCAAAGTATCTTTGGAGCAAATTGCAAATCCATCTAAAGCAGTATTGTTTTCTAAGGGTAAATTAATATTTGAATAAACATTTACAGCTGAAATTCTATTTAAAGATTCTATTGAATTTAAAATTTCAGTATTTATTTTTATTTTAGATTTTTCTAATATTTTTCTTGCTTTTATGTATTCAATCATTTTTTAAAATTTTTTAATATTTTTTCTGCTTTAATTAAATCCTCTTTTGTATTTATATTTAAAAAAGGATCAAATTCTTTAAATTTTATATTAATAGTTTTCACTCCAATTTTGTTTGACCACTCCTCTACTTTTCTAAAATTTTTTTTTACTATATCTTCTTCTAGTATATCCATTAATTCTACTGACCATAAACCAAATATATTGTGTCTTTTTTCATTTGATTTAATAAAATAAAGAGGGCTTTGATTATTCTTAATTTCTTCCAAATATTTTTCAACTATTGAATTATCAAAAAATGGTGTATCAGAAGGAAAAGTTGCAACCCATTTGTAATTACTTTTTTTTTCTTTTACCCATTTCATTGCTGACAGTACACCGACTAATGGGCCTAGGTTCCCTTCAATGCAGTCCGGAATAATGTCTATATGGTCCATTTTTTTAATTTTGTGGTTTTTGTTAGAAATTATTAAAATTTTTTGAAACTTTTCTCTTACCCTTTTAATAACGTGCTCTAACAAACTTTTTGATCCAAGTTTTGCTAGATTTTTATCTTCTCCAAATCTTTTTGATTTCCCACCTGCTAGAATAACTGCTAAAATATTGTTATCATTCATATAACAAAATATAAAACATAAATCTTTTATTAAAAGAATTTAATGGACCTAGAAATTTTAAAAATTGCTTCTTATACAGATAATAATAAAATTATTGAAGGTCATACTCATATATCTAAACAAAAAAATCCCTTGTGTGGTGATGAAATGGAAATTTCTTTAAAAATAAAAGACGAAAAAATAGTTGATTTTGGATATCAATGTAAATCATGTATTTATTGTCAGGCTGCTGTAAGTTTATTGTCAAGAAAATCCATTAATAAACCGATTAAAAAAATAAAAGAAGTAATTGGCACTGCAATTTCATTTTTTGAAAAAAATAACAGCTCTTTTCAAAAAGAATGGATAGAGTTTAATAAGTTGTTTGATAAAAAAAATCTATCAAGAAAGGAATGTTTGATGCTTCCTTTTAAAACACTTTTAAAAGCTTTAAAATCTTAAATGAATAAAAAATTAATAAAACAATCAATATTTGCCACAATCTTTTCTGCTATAACTATTGGTGTTTTAACTATACTTACATACAAAACAGAATATGGAGTTTTTTTAATAGCCTCTTTTGGATCCACGATGGTACTTTTATATGGCTATCCAGAAAGTCCGTTTGCTCAACCTAAAAATATTTTTTTTGGTCATTTGCTAACTGCTATTGTAGGAGTTTTTTTTTTAAATTTAATCCCTTTGCCTTTATATATTTTAATTCCAATTTCTGTGGGAGTAGCTGTAGGGCTTATGATAATATTAAATGTAACCCATCCTCCTGCCGGGGGTAATCCAATCATTGTTATTATGGGAAGTGTATCTTTAGATTATATAATTAGTCCAGTTATAACGGGTTCAATAATAATTGTATTTTTTGGTGTAGTTTTAAATCGACTTATATTAAAAAAGAAATATCCTTCATAAATGGACATTAAGTATAAAGTTACAAAATTAAAAAATAATAATATTGAAGAGGTTAAAGATTCTGTTTCAGTTGAAGAGCCTCTTGAAATGATTTTAAGATTTGAAACAAATGGCAAATGGAAAAATGAAAATATCTCAATAACAATGAGAACTCCAGGAAATGACGAAGATTTAATTTCTGGTTTTTTATTTAACGAGAGAATAATTGAAAATTTTTCAGATATAGAAAAAATTGAAAAACAAGGGGATGAAGTTGGTGATTACAATATACAAAATAAAATAATTGCTACAATTAAAAATACAAAAAATATTGATATAGGAAAATTAAAAAGAAACTTTATAACAAATTCCTCATGTGGTGTGTGTGGTAAAACTTCGCTTGATACAGTTGAAATATTAAAAAATGATAAAATGAGTTTATCTTATCCAAAAGTTAGTGAAAAAATTATTTTAAAATCACCGGAACTTTTAGTGAGTAAACAGTCTGAATTTTCAAAAACTGGAGGAATACATGCTAGCTCTTTAATTACTGATCAAGGAGATGTTTTGGCAACGAGAGAGGATGTCGGTCGACACAATGCTTTAGATAAATTAATTGGTCACGTACATAAAAATAAACTTATTGATAATAGTTCTCAATTTATAGCTTGTTCAGGAAGATTAAATTTCGAGTTAGTTCAAAAAGCTTTAATGTCAAATATAGGACTAATGGCAGGTGTAGGTGCGCCTACAAGTCTCGCTATAGATCTAGCAAAACGCTTTGACATGACCTTGTTAGGTTTTGTAAAAAGTAATAGCTTTAATATTTATAGCAATAAAGAAAGAGTTATAATAAAAGCCTAAATAAAATGTCAAAAAATATAAGCAAGTTATCAGGTAGAATAGGTTTAAAAGATAACCTTTTTCAGAAAATTTCTGAAAGATCATTAAATTCTAAAAATGGTGATGGCATGAAAGAATTAGCAGAAAAATATCATGTTGGACTATCTACAATACATGGGGCTGAAAGTTTTTACGAATTTTTAAGACCTGAACACAGAGCAAAAAAAGCTTTTGTATGCAATGGTAGTGCGTGCATGTGTGCAGGCACACAAGAGGGTCTTAAAAAAAAGTTACAAGATAAACTCGGTAAAGATAAAGTTGGTGAAATGTTTTGCTTGGGTTATTGCTACGAAAACCACGCTTTTCACTACGATGGAGAAAACTATGCCGGAAATGATATTTCTAAAATAGATAAAATAGTCAAGGGTGAAGAAATTATTCAAGAAAAATTTACTTCTAAGAGTTTTGCTTCAACTAGTTTTTTAATGGATGATAAATTATCGGATCTTGACAAATTTAAAAAAAATCTAAATATTTTTCTTAAAACCGACAAAAAAGATATTATTTCATCTTTGTTGTCATCAAATTTAACTGGAAGAGGTGGTGCAGGTTTTCCAACAGGAATGAAATGGGATTTTTGTAGTAAAGCTAAATCTGATAAAAAATACGTAATTTGTAACGCAGACGAAGGAGACTCTGGAGCTTTTTCTGATAGATATTTACTAGAAGATCAACCTCTAAAAGTGATATTTGGAATGGTAATCTGTGGTTATGTAATTGGAGGAGATGAAGGAGTCCTTTATATTAGAGGAGAATATCCAAAGTCAATAGAAGCATTAAACGGATCTATTAATGCTTTAAAAGAAGAAGGATTGTTAGGTAAAAATATTCTTGGTACAAATTTTTCTTTTGACTTAAATATTTGTATCGGACAAGGCGCATACATTTGTGGAGAAGAAACTGCTTTAATAGCATCTATAGAGGGAAGAAGAGCAGAAGTAGATGTTAGACCTCCTTTTCCAGTAACAGAGGGACTTTATAAAAAACCAACTGTAGTTAACAATGTTGAAACTCTTGCTGCGGCAAGTGGAATTTTATTAAATGGTGCTGAAAAATTTTCGTCAATTGGAAATAAAAAATCTGCAGGTACAAAGCTCGTTTGTTTAGATAGCTTTTTTAATAAACCTGGAGTTTATGAAATTGATATGGGAACACCTATGAAAAAAATTTTTTATGAAATTGGTGGAGGCCTTAAAGAACCAGTCAAAGCATTTCAGATTGGTGGACCATTAGGCGGTGTAATTCCAATTCAAGAAATTGATAATTTAAATTTAGATTTCCAAGAATTTACTAATGCTGGTTTCATGTTAGGACATGCGAGCGTGGTTAGTATTCCAAAAGAATTTAGTATGATTGATTATATACATCATCTATTTGAGTTTTCCGCAGAGGAATCATGTGGAAAATGTTTTCCTGGAAGACTTGGATCGTATCGAGGAAAAGAAATGTTCGATCAAGTTAAAAATAAATCAGCCAAAATCCCTCTTAAATTGTTAAATGAACTACTTATAACAATGAAAAAAGGATGTTTATGTGCTCTTTGTGGGGCTATACCTACGCCAATTATGAATATCTTAAAATATTTTGGTGATGAATTGAAAGATGATATAGTAAAAGAAAATTAATGAGCTCAGAAAAAAGAAAAATAGCCTATATTGATGGAAAGCCATACGAAATTGGTACAAAACATACTTCTATATTAAAATTTGTTAAAAGTTATTTAGGCGAAAAAAAGGTCCCTACTTTATGTGATGATCCAAATCTTGCTCCTTACGGTGCTTGTAGAGTTTGCTCTGTTGAAGTGGCATTAGAAAAAGATGGACCTACCAAAGTAGTAGCTTCGTGTCATACTCCAGTTGGCGAAAATCAACATATATTTACTAATAATGAAGAACTCAAAAATTTAAGAAAAAACATTGTAGAATTAGTTATAACTGATCACCCAATGAATTGTGGAACATGTGAAGTTAATAATAATTGTGAACTTCAAGATGTTGCCAATGATCTTGGAATAAAAGATCATAGATATAATAACCCTAAACAACACAAAGGTACTCCTAAAGACACTTCGCATTCATACATGAGAATGAATTTAGATAACTGTATTAATTGTGGAAGATGTGTAAGGGCGTGCGATGAGATACAAGGGTCTTTCGTGTTAACAATGAGTGGAAGAGGATTTGAGTCAAAAATCACCACAGATAATGATATGTTGTTTGGAGATTCTTCTTGTGTATCTTGTGGAGCATGCGCACACACTTGTCCAACAGATGCAATATCTGATGTTTTTGCATCAAAGTCTGCAAAGTATGATAAAAAAGTAAGAACCACATGTTCATATTGTGGAGTTGGTTGTAATTTAGAAACATCTGTCAAAGATGGAAAAGTAGTTTCAATTGATACTCCAAAAGAAACTGAAGTTAATGCTGGACACACATGTGTCAAAGGTAGATATGCGTTTGGATTTTATGATCATCCTGATAGATTAAGAAGTCCACTAATAAAGAGAAATGGTAAATTTGAAAAAGCTTCTTGGGATGAAGCTTATGAATTCATAAAAAATAAATTAGATAAAATCAAAAAAGAAAATGGTCCAGATGCTATTGCAGGAATATCATCAGCTAGATGTACTAATGAAGAAAACTATATTTTCCAAAAGATGATTAGAGCAGTAGTGGGTACAAATAACATTGATTGCTGTGCAAGAATTTGTCATTCGCCAACAGCTTGGGGCATGCAACAAACATTCGGAACAGGTGCTGCAACTAATTCAACAGAGGATATTTATTTTGCAGATTTATTTTTAGTTATAGGTGCTAATCCAACCAACGCACATCCAGTTACAGGAGCCAAAATAAAACAACAAGTAATGAAGGGTAAAAAGTTAATAGTACTTGACCCTGTTGAAACTGAATTAGCAAAACTAGCAGATTACCATATTAGATTAAGACCAGGAACAAATGTAGCTGTTCTAAACATGATGCTATATTTTATAGTAAAATCAAAACTATATAAAAAAGAATTTATTGATAATAGGACTGAAGGTTTTGATAAATTTTTTGAGCATATTAATAGTTTGAATATTGACCAATTGGCAAAAGTTGCTGGTGTAGATAAACAATTTGTTAAGGAGGCTGCTATAGCTTACGCCTCAGCAAAAAATTCAATGGAGTTTCATGGCTTAGGAGTAACTGAACACGAACAAGGATCAAAGACTGTAATGTTAATCGCTGACCTTGCAATGATTACGGGTAATATAGGTAGAAGAGGAGTTGGTGTTAATCCTTTAAGAGGACAAAACAATGTTCAAGGTGCTGCTGATATGGGATGTCAGCCTCATCAAGGCGCTGGATACTTTCCTGTCGCTGAGCAAAAGATACAAGATTTTTATACTCAAAAATATGGAGTAATTCATCCAACAAAAGCAGGTTTGAAAATTCCTGAAATGTTTGATGCTGCTATCAACAATGAGTTAAAAGGTCTTTGGATTATTGGAGAGGATATTGTTCAAACAGATCCCAACAGTAATCATGTAATACAAGCAATGAAAGCTCTTGATTTATTAGTCGTTCAAGAAATTTTTATGAGTGAAACAGCTAAGTATGCTGATGTCGTACTTCCAGGAACTACTTTTTTAGAAAAAGATGGAACTTTTACAAATACTGAAAGAAGAGTTCAAAGAGTTAATAAGGCAGCAGAACCTCTGCCTGGAACAAAACCTGATGGAGTTATTGTTACTGAAATGATGCAAAAACTTGGTTTTAATCAAAAAATTTATGATGCTGACGAAGTTTTAGCAGAAATTGCAGATATTGTGCCTTTCTTCAAAGGTATTACGAGAGAAAGACTTGGCAAGTTTGGATTACAGTGGCCTGTAAAAGAAGATGGAACCGATACAAAAATACTTCATGAAAAAGAATTTAAACTGGGTAAAGGAAGACTAAAATACTTTGACTGGAAGGAAAGTACAGAGATAGAAAAAAATAAAGATGAATACCCATTAATTTTAACAACTAGTAGAGTCTTGCAACACTACAATGCAGCTACAATGACTAGAAGAACAAATAATATAGATATGGTTGATGAAGATATACTATTAGTTCATCCAAACGATGCAAAATACAGAGAATTAAATACTGGAGATATTGCAAGATTATATTCAGGCAGAGGAGAAGTTGCTTTAAAGGTTGAAGTTAATGATAAAGTAAAAGAAGGTGTTGTATTCACTACGTTCCACTTCCCTGAGCATATGGTTAATATGGTAACTGGACATGGAAAAGATGAGGAAACGCAATGTGCAGAATATAAAGTTTCATCTGTAGAAGTTCAAAAAATTTCAAACCAATTTAAGACAAATCACTATTCTGAAGAAAATACTGTAGAAATCAAATCTACTTAAATTTTCAAATAAATGGTAGAGTTAGTAAGAAAATTCTATAAACCTTTTATAATAACTTATATACTTTTAAGCGTAGGTATCAGTTTTTATCCATCATTTGATTTTTATTCATTTAAAGGACAGGTTATTCTTTTTAGTGTATCAATCATAAATGGATTAATGGGAATATTTGTAAAAAAGTATTAGTAAAATGAAAATATTTAAAACTATAATTATATTTTTTATTTTAATTTCTTGGGCAAGTGCAAATACTATTTATAACCTTATAAAAATTCCTAATTTAGAAATTTATAGTCTAAACTCTACTTCAGGTATTAAATATCTTAAACCGTACAAGGCATTTCAGGTTGGGATAAGAAATAACAATGTAAGTTGTTTTGATGTGAAAGATGGCAATATAGATAAAATTTTCCCTTTAGTCGATAAAAACTTTAAGAAATATGATGAAACTTTTCTTAAAAAAATAAATTTAAAATATGTTGTTCTTTGTGAAAATTTAAGTGTAGCTGGTATTGGTGCGGCTGGTGTCCCAAATTATTTAATGAAAACTTTAATATTAGATATAAACTTTGAAAAAGAATATTTTGAAAGAGTTTTACATCATGAGATTTTTCATATTATTAATGATAATTTTAAAGAATTGTTTGAAGAGAAAGAATGGATAAATTTTAATAATAAAAATTTTAAATATGCTGAATGTTCTACATGCTCAGATAAGTTTGGTTTATCACTATTTGAAAAAACAAATGGTTTTCTTACAGAATATTCAATGACAACTCCATCTGAGGATATGGCGGAGATATATTCTTTTATGATAACTGATAAAAAATTGTTAAAAAATATTATTGATAAAGATTCAATTTTAAAAAATAAAGTATCTTATTTAAAAAAAAAACTAATGCTGATAGATGAAAATTTGAAGTTTTAAAATGAGAAAAAAAATTAAACGAAGTTTTTCAGAGAAGGTACTTCTTATTTTTGTTATTTTTTTAGGGATAAGTTCTGTTACATCTTTTTTTTTAATAAAAAATAAATGTTTATTTGTTGAACAATATAATCCAGAAAAATTTGAATTTAATAATAGAGAAAACATAGCAGTATTAAATGCACCTTGTGGGAACGTTATAATTGAACTCTATCCCGATGTAGCTCCAAAATCTGTTGAAAGATTTAAATTTTTAATCAAAAAGGGAGAATATAACAATGTAGCTTTTCATAGAGTAATTAAAAATACTCTTGTCCAGGCGGGTGATTTAGAGTTTGGCAAAAAAAATAACTTGAACTACTCTTATATAGGAAGTGGTAAATCTGGCTATGGGTCAATTAATTCTGAGTTAAATTATCCATTTGAATTTACAGCTGGAACTGTTGCGCTTGTAAGAACTAATCAAAAAAATACTGAGGATAGTCAATTTTTTATTTTGTTAGTTGATGCACCTCTTTATCAAGGTGAATATTCCCCTGTTGGAAAGGTGATCTTTGGATTAGATGTTTTGAGAAAAATTAAATTTGATGAAAAAGTTGAATATGTCTTGAGACCAGATTTTATAAATACTTTTAAATTATTAAAGTAATTTAGTTTATTAGTGGTTTTCCGGTCGCAAGTGTATGTTTAATTCTATCTTGGGTATTTTTATTCTCTATTAATTTCATAAAAGACTCTAGCTCTAATCTATACAGCTCATCCTCTGATAAAGTTTTGTCAATCGAGGTGTTTCCTCCACTTAGAACATTTGCTAGCTCTTCTCCAACTACCATTCCATGATCTAATATAATTTTTTCATTATAAAGTTTTTCTAAAATTTTCACCATTTTATCTTTTAGTGGTTTTCCAGATAAATTAAACTTACATTCTTTTGGTGGAGTAAAGTCTTTATTATCCTCAATTAATTTTTTTGATACCTCAAATAAACTATTTCTGTTCATTACTTTTTTATCCTGAGGTTTTATAAACTTTAATGGTTCAGCTTCCACAGTCGAGGTTGCTGTTGTTGCATACCCTATAATATTAAAAACTTTTAAAGGTGCATAATCTGGATCTTTTTTTGCTTCTTCTGTTTGCGACCATCTCCATAAAACCTCTTTACATCCACCACCTGCTGGTACTAGACCAACTCCTGTTTCTACAAGTCCCATTACTATGTTAGTATGCGCCACAACAAAATTTGATTGAATCGCAACCTCCTCTCCCCCACCCAAAACTAAACCTGATGGTGCTGAAATTACTGGGTACTTTGAATATTTTAAATGTTTACATGTATCTTGAAAATATTTAATAAACTTTTCAATAGATTTAAAATCTCCTTTGTCTGCAAAATTCATCGTATAGGTTAAATTAACTCCTGCTGAAAACTGCATACTTTCATTCATAATAATTAAAGGTTTATCTGTTGCATTTTTTAAAGCATCCATTGAATCGTAATCTAAAGCACATGCCTTTGTAGTAAATTCAACAATATTAAAATCTTTAAATCTATATATGTCAGCAGATTTATTCTTATCTATTTTAATTGCTTTTGGTTTAACTTTCCCCAAAGTTTCTATATTTGTATACTTTTGTCTTTCACCATAAAAGTTTTCATCTTTATTTTGATTTAATTTTTCCAAAAATTTATTGTTTTCAAAACTATCAATACGTTCGAAAAAGTTTTTAACTCCTATAGATTTTAGCATTTCAAATGGTCCCATTGCCCAGTTAAAACCTAATCTCATTGCTTCATCAATATCATTAAATTTATCTGTAATACCTGGAACTAAAGAAGAGGCGTACTTAATTATTCTAGAAATTACCGACCATGCGTATTCACCATATTTGTCTTTTCTACCAATAAGTAACTTTAAATTCACAGTATCAATGCCAAGATCAATTTTCTTCGTTGAGGAATATTCTGCTGTTTCAAGATTAATTGCTTCTAAGATTTTTTTATTATCTGTCTTGTTCATTCTGTAAAAACCACCTTTGCCTTTTCTGCCTGTGTACCCTGTTTCAATTAACTTAGTAATTAGTGGTAGTTCCTTAGCAACTTCTTGAAAGGGATCGTTTTTTGGGAGTTCTTTTATAAAACTTTTTAAAACATCAGCCATTAAATCAATTCCTATTAAATCATAAAGACCAAAAACTCCAGTTTTTGGAATACCCATTGGTCTTCCAAAAACTGCATCTGCTTCTTCAATAGATAATTTCATTCGAAATGCTTCGGTCATAGCTACCTGCATAGCGAAAACACCTATTCTATTTCCTAAAAAACCAGGAGTATCGTTGCAAACTATGGCTCCTTTTCCTAACTCATCTTCACAAAATTTCTTCAATGAATTTATTTTATCTAAATCATTATTTTCATTTTTAACAATTTCTAACAATCCCATGTAACGAACTGGATTAAAAAAATGCGTTATACAAAAATCTTTTTTTTCATCATTTGTTAATTTCTCTGATAAAATTTTTATTGGAATTGACGATGTGTTTGAAGAAACTATAGCGCCTGGTTTTCTTGATTTAAAAATTTTTTCGTAAATGTTGTGTTTGATATCTATCCTTTCTACAACAGCTTCTACTACCCAGTCAGCTTCTTTAACAGCATCAAAATCATCATTTATATTTCCAACTTTTATATTATTTATTTTATTTTTATCTATAAGTAATGGAGGTCTGGACTTATATATTCTATCTCTAGCTTGTGTGCTTATATCTGTAGTTAAATCCAATAATGTAACTGGAATTTTAGCATTACATAAATGAGCAGCGATACCGCTACCCATTGTACCTGATCCAATTATTACTACTTTTTTAATGTTCATAATTTAAAAAAATGAGAATTTTTATCTATTAATACCTCTTATTCGTTCAGATCTTCTTCTTAAAAGTTCTGCCGTAACAAGTATTAATGTTGAAAGAATAATTAAACAAGTCGCAACTGCAAGTATTGTAGGGCTTAATTGTTCTCTTAACCCTGTCCACATTTGAATTGGTATTGTTGTATTATCTAATCCTGCTAGAAATAAAACAACTACAACTTCATCAAATGATGTAACAAAAGCAAAAAGGCCTCCAGATATTACACCTGGTAAAATTAGAGGTAAGGTTATTTTCATAAAAGTATTGACTGGGTCGCTACCGAGACTCGCGGCCGCTCTTGTGACGCTATGGTCAAATCCTGATAAAGTTGCAGTTACAGTGATAACAACAAATGGAGTTCCTAAAACTATATGTGCAAGCACTATTCCTGTATGAGTAGCTGCTAAACCAACTTTTGCCATAAAAAAGAAAATTGCAACACCAGAAATAATAAGTGGAACTATCATTGGTGATATTAAAGCTGCCATAATAATTCCTTTATATGGCATATGTCTGCTGCTTAAACCTAAGGCTGCAACAGTACCCAATATAACTGATCCAAGCGTTGCAAATAAAGCTATTATAAAACTATTTTTCGCAGCTAAGCCCCAAGGATTTTTTGTTCCGTAAATCATATCTTTGTACCATCTTAAAGAAAATGCATCTGGGTCAAGCCGCTTCATCCCGTCTGAAAAAACTAAAAATTCTTCTGCGTTAAATGATAGTGGAAATATTACAAATAAAGGTGCTATTAAAAAGAAAAATACACAAGTACAAATGAACAAATAAAAATAATGCCATACTCTATAATGTGGTTCTGTATATTTTGGTAATGCCATATTTATCCTAATTTAATATTATCCACTCCAACTAATTTGTTATAAACCCAGTAAATTGCTAGCACCCCAGTTAACAACATTAGTCCCATAGCGGAAGCAAAACTCCAATCAAGTGTACTCTTCATATGGAAAGCTATTTGGTTACTAATTAAGGTTCCAGATGCTCCACCTACTAGAGCTGGTGTAATATAATACCCTATTGCAAGTATAAACACTAAAAGACATCCCGCCCCAATACCAGGGATAGTTAATGGAAAGTAAACTTTCCAAAAGGCCACAAAAGGTGTTCCTCCCAAAGACTTCCCAGCCCTCATTAAGCTAGGAGATATAGTTTTCATTACACTGTATAAAGGAAGCACCATAAAAGGTAATAAAATTTGCGTCATTGCAACATAAGTTCCTGTTTTATTATACATCATCTCAGGCCTATTTTCGTCACTTACCAAGCCAATCCAAACGAAAAAATCATTAACAATACCTTGTTGTTGTAGCAAGATCATCCAGCTTGCTGTTCTAACAAGTAATGATGTCCAAAAAGGTAGCAATACACAAATCATTAATAGATTGCTATATTTCATTGGAAGAGTTGCTAGTAGGTGTGCAATTGGATACGCCATTAAAAAACATAAAACAGTTACAAAAAAAGCGACTTCTACAGTTCTGACCCATAATATTTTATGAACTCTTCTATCTTCAGGAACTTGAACAATCTTACCGTTTTCATTTTCATACATATCAACACCTTTTAAATATTTAGAATAACTGTATGCTGGCGCTCTTCTTTTCAGAGCTCTCCAATACTCAACGTTCGCCCATCTTTTGTGTACACCCATTATTTGCTCTTTATAATTTCCTTCTTCAAATTTTTTCATTTTTCTTTTTAATTTTTTAAGAATACTTTTAAAACCATTTTTTTCATAATTAAGTTGGGTGGCTAATTTTCCAAAAGTTTTCTCTTCAACTAATTTTTTATAATCTAAATAAAATGCCTCAAAAACCTCTTCGTCAGGCAAATCTTTACCATCCCACTTTTCCATAGCTTTATAAGTTTTAGGAAGCATATTGGTTACCATACGGTCATCAATACTTCTAAAAAGCATATCACCGATAGGAAATACATATGTAATAATTAAAAAAAGTAATAATGGACAAACTAATAAAAAAGCCTTTAATTTATTTTTTTTTTCTGCTTTTTTTAGACTTTCCTCAAGAGGAATTCCATCTGTAGTTAAAATTTTTTGCGTTTCGCTGCTCATAAATAAAAAGGGCGGTTATAAATAACCGCCCTAAATATAATATATAATTCTAATCTTTAAAACTTAAAATTATAGACCAGCTTTCATTGCTTCCCATTTTTCACCAAGCTCTGTGCCATTGTCTGCCCAGAAAATTGGATCAACTAAGAAGTAATTTTTAGTGTTCTCAGGAGCTGTTGGCATATGAGGTACCATGTTTGTTTTACCATCTTTATACCACGGCTCACCTTTTGACATAACTTCTATTGAAGATTTTCTCCAAGGTGCATAAGCAATATACTTAGCACTTCCTGCTAAACCTTCAGTACTAGTCATTTCAGCTAATGCTTTTTTTGCATTTGCTTCATCTGGACCACCTTTAACAAGTACAAAATATTCATAGTCAAGACCTTGACCGTCCCATACTTGTTTGATTGGAGCGCCTTCACCAACTGTTGCGTTGAAGAATCTTCCGTTCCAACCAGTTGCCATTACAACTTCACCACTCATTAATAGTTCTGGTGGTTGAGCACCTGCTGACCAAAATACACATCCGCCTTTTGGATCTGTACAAAGTTTTTTGATTTTATCCATTGCTCTATTTACACCTTTTTCTGTCTCTAGAGTTTTGTAAATTTTAGCACCACCTTTTCCTGGTTTAATTCCATCTGCCGCTAAAGCGATTTCTAAATTTGTTAAAGCGCTTGTATAGATAGCTCTTTTTCCAGGAAATTTTTTTGTGTTGAAAAAATCTTTTATAGTTTTTGGAGTACCTTTTACATTATTTGTATTATATGCGTAGTTCCAAGAATATAAAATATTTCCTACAGCACATTTTGACGGCATGCTTGTAAAGAAGTCTTTACTTGCTGGAGTTCCATCTGGAGCTGCTGGAAAATCTTTGTCAAAATCAAATTCAACAAATAAACCTTCGTCACATCCAGTAATAGTATCCATTGCAAAAACGTCAATTATATCCCATACAATTGCGCCAGCTTCTTTCTGTGCTTTAATTTCAGATAATCCACCTGAATAATCAACCCAGTTTATCTCAACACCAAGTTTTTTAGCAGTAGGATCACCATATCCTAACTTTTGTGACTCTGTATAAGCCCCACCCCAAGATGCAACAGTTACTGCAAATGCTGATGAAGTTATAGAAAGAGCAAAAGATAGAGTAAGTAATAGTTTACTTAATTTTTTCATTTATCCTCCGTTTAAACGTTTTTTTTAAAAACAGGATTACAGCAAGATATAATATAGGAGTCAACACGGCATTTGGACGAATAAAGCTATATTTTAGTAATTTTGTCTAGGTACAATTGTATTTAGGATTATTTTGGGTCTAAAGCTCTAGCATCAAAGCTGTTCCAGCTAACATTTATTTGATTACCTAATTTAATTTCCATATTAGCTGAACTATTTGGTACTTTTAAAATAAATTCTTTATTTCCTAATAAGTCAAGTCTAACTCTTGTGTGATCCCCATGGTAAATAACTTCTTCTATTTTTCCTTTAAAATTATTTTCCATTTTTTCTTTTGAATTTATTAAGGCTCTTTCAGGTCTTAAAGATACTATAGTTTTTTCTCCATTTGATTTAACTGTAATAGGATTTGCAAGAATTTCTGATCCACTATCAAGTTTAACTTTACATTTGTTATTAGAAATTTCTGTTACTTGACCAGCAAATCTATTATTTTCTCCAATAAATTCTGCTACAAAAGAATTAACTGGCTCTTCATATAGCTTATCAGGTGATGAAAGCTGTTGAACTTTTCCATCATTAAAAACTGCAATTCTGTTTGACATAGTTAAAGCTTCGCCTTGATCATGAGTGACATAAACTACGGTAACACCGATGCTTTCATGTATATGTTTAATTTCATACTGCATGCTCTCTCTTAAATTTTTATCCAACGCTCCTAATGGTTCATCCATTAAAACTACAGCAGGATCAAAGACTAATGCTCTTGCAACGGCTACTCTTTGTTGTTGACCACCTGATAGTTGACCAGGCATTCTATTTTCAAAACCTGTTAAAGATACCATTGATAAAGCTTTATCAACTTTTTTGTCAATATCATCCTTAGAAACTTTTCTTACTCTTAAAGGAAAAGCCAAATTTTCATAAACAGTCATGTGTGGAAATAATGCGTAGTTCTGGAAAACCATACCTATACCTCTTTTATGAGGAGGAATGTTTGAAATTGGATTGCTATCTAAATATATTTCTCCATTCGTTGGTGTTTCGAAACCAGCCAACATCATTAGGCAAGTTGTTTTTCCAGAACCTGACGGTCCAAGCATTGTAATAAATTCACCTTCGGCTATATCTAAATTAAGATCTTTAACGACTAAAACTTTTCCGTCATAACTTTTGTCAACTTTATCAAATTTAACAAATTGTGAGTTTTTTGACATAAAGGATGTTTTAAAACATTTGTAGAGGTATATTTCAAGTTCTTATTTTATATGTAATTCTCTTGAAAAATTGCAGAATAATTCGCTTCCATTCTCTGTTACACGCACTGACTCTGAAGCTTCCACTCCCCATTCACCAAATTGCATTACAGCTATCATGTGAAAACAAACGTTAGGCTGTAAAATTGTCTTATCACCCTTATAAATATTTAAAGTATGTTCACCCCAATCAGGTGGATAACCAATTCCAATAGAATAACCTGTTCGCGACTCTTTTTTAATGTTATATTTATCTAAAACTCCCCAAAATTTTTGAGCAACATCATCTGCGGTATTTCCTGGTTTTGTAGCTACTATACCTGCATCCAACGCTTCATTTGTAGCTTTCATTGCATCTATTTTCTTTTGTTCTGGCTTTCCAAGCTGAACTGTTCTTGCCATAGGAGAATGGTACCTTTTATTTACTCCAGATAATTCAATTATAGTAGCCTCTCCTTGAACAAACTTTTTATCTGTTGCAGTCAAATGTGATGCTGAAGTACCTTTTCCAGTTGGTAACAGCGTAGCAATACTGGCATATTCTCCACCTATTTCTGGTGTCCCTCTAAATAGAGCTCTTTGAATTTCCGCTACAGCATCGCATTGTCTAACACCTGGATTAATACTTTCCATTGCAACTCTCATAGCGTTTTGCGAAATTAATGCTGCGCCCTTCATAAAACCTATTTCAGTTTCAGATTTAATTAATCTTGCCCAATTCACTAATCTTTCTGAGTCTTTAATTTTTGCATTTGGCAAACCTTGCTTTAACTTTTCATAACAATAAGCTGTAAAATAATGACTGTCCATTTCAACACCAATGTTCAATTTGTCCCATTTATTTTGTTTTATTAATTCAATTAAAGGATCATAAGGGTGCATAGGCCAAGCATGAATATACTTCTCTTCATAAATAATTATATTTTCTTTTTTTAGATAAGTAGTAATAAAGGCACCGCCAGCATCTTGTGCTCTTACAAAACACAAAGGTTCTTGAGCGTTGACATGAACTATTACACACTGCGCATAATAAAAGGACCAGGCGTCGTACCCAGTAAGATAATTCATGTTATTGGTGTCTTGAGAAATTAATAATTCAATGCCCTTTTCTTGCATTGATTTTTGAACCCTTTTTAATCTGTCTTTGTATTCTTCTTTAGTAAATAACATTTTTAATTTTATAAAAATAATTTTCCAAAACCATGTATTGAAGTATTTTTTCCAATTTTTTCTAACGTATCCCAAATTAATGCTTGATTACTTGATAAAACAGTTTTACCTATTTTTTTTTCAAGTTTGTCAATAATAGATAATGCAGGTAAAGCAGTGCATGAAATAAATAAAGCATCTGCTCCTTTTAGATCCATATTTGACAAAACATCAAATAAATAATCAGAATCAACTTTTCCTATATCTATATCGGATGCAATATCAAAATAAGAATTAGATGTTATTTCAAATTTTTCACCCTTAAAAAAATTTATAACTTCATCGTTCAATTTTTTAGGATAAGGAGTAAAAATTGCTATTTTATTTAAATTCATTTTCTTTAATGCTTTAATTGAGGCTGTACTTGGAGTTGTTACTTTCGCTTCGGGCTTTGCTTTCTTTATTTTTTTTACAATTGAGTCATAACCAGCAGCGATTGTTCCCGAAGTACACCCATAAACAACACAATCAATCTTTTCATCTGGTAAAATATCTTTTGTAACATCTGTGACTTTTTCTGACATTTTTATAAGATTTTCTGCTGTCAATGGATTAAAACATTCAATTCTATTAACGAAAAAATCTACTTTTTTGTCTTTTATTACGCTTATAAAATCTTTTTCAATCATATAATCGCTAGCGAGCGCAATTAAACCTATTTTGGGATTTTGATTAATATTGAATTTTGGATTTATTTTTGTTGAATACATTTTCAAAAAAAAATATATCATAAAGTATTTAATATTCACTAAAATTAAAAGGAAGTTATGAAAATTGGATTTATAGGACTTGGAAATGTTGGAGGTAAATTAGCAGGTAGTTTATTGAGAAATAAGTTTGATTTAACTGTAAGAGACATAGATAAAAAACTAACAAAAAATTTCAAGAATAAAGGTGCTAAAGTTGCAAATAGTGGAAGGGAATTAGCTGAACAAACTGATTTGATTATAACTTGTTTACCATCAATCGAAATATGTGCAAAAGTAATGGAGTCTGATGATGGTGTAATTGTTGGTCTTTCAAAAAATAAAATTTGGTTAGAAATGAGTACAACAGACGACTCTGAAATTAAGAGAATAGGTAAAAAAGTTATGGATAAAAAGGCATTTCCTTTGGATGCTCCTGTTAGCGGAGGATGCCACAGAGCAGCAACAGGTAATATAGCAATTTTTGTTGGTGGAAATAGACAAGCTTTTGAAAAAATATTACCCGTTTTGAAAGTAATGGGAAAACAAGTTCTTCATACAGGAGATCTTGGAACGGCCTCAATACTTAAAGTAATCACTAACTATTTAGCATCAGTGCATTTAGCTGCACTTGGAGAAGCATGGACAATAGCAAGGAAATCTAAATTGGATCTTAAGAAAACATTTAAAGGTATAGCTGTTTCATCAGGTAATTCTTTTGTGCATGAGACTGAAAGTCAGGTAATTTTAAATGGTTCTTATAACATTAATTTTACAATGGACCTGGTTAAAAAAGATATAAATCTTTTTAATGAGCTTTCAAAAAAATTAAATACTCCGTTAGAAATATCTCCTTTTGTTCTAGAAATATTTAAAGATGCACAAGAAAAATATGGCTCAAGAGCATGGTCCTCAATGGTAGTAAAAAGACTTGAAGATAAATTTAATTTAGATTTTAGAGCCCCAGGATTTCCAGATGAATTAGTTGATAATGAAAAAGAGGAGAATGGATACGAAATATGAGGGGATACAAAATATAAAGTATACAAATTAAATTATTAGATGGCCCATTTATTGATTCATAGAGGATTGGCAAAAAAAAAATTTAAAGAAAATACTCTTCCTGCTTTTAAATATTGTTTCAAAAAAAAATTTGGTATTGAAACTGATCTTCACGTTACTAAGGATAATAAATTAATATGTTTTCATGATTTCAATTTAAAAAGAAAATTTAAGACAAATAAACTGATAAAAAACACCAATTTTAAAGAAATTAATAAAATAGGTAAAAAATTTAAATATTATATTCCAGAGTTAAAAGAACTTATTCATATTTCAAGAAATAGAAATTATCTTATGCTTGAAATTAAATCGCTATTTTCTAAGCAAAATCTACTTGATTTAATAAAGCAAACAAAAAAACTAAAATTTTTTTCAATTACTTCATTTAAAGAAAAAAACATAAAAAATATTTATGGTTTAAAAAAAAATCTTAAGCTAGGACTTTGTTTTTCATCTGTAACACCTGTTGAAAAAATTATAAAAAAGAGCAAGTTAAGCTATGTTAAAATTCTTGTCATGGAAAAAAAATTTTTGACAGAAAAAAAGTTAGATAAAATAAAAAAACCTAAATATTATTACACTGCAAAAAATAAAATAATAAGAAAAAAATATTATAATAAAAATCTTATTTTTGAAAATTTATAAAATTATTTCTTAAGGAAATTAAGTCTTCCTATAATTTCATCTCTATCAATATAATATCCTTGTAAATGTCTTTTTCCAGAATTAGGATCAAACTCTGTCCTACCATGCAAAACCCTTCGATTATTAAAAGAATAAATATCTCCTGGTTCTAATCTAAATTTTATTTGAAATCGGTCATCATGCAAAAGATTTCCAAACTCATGATGAGCAATATAAACTTTTTCCATAATATCAGGATGGCAATCTAAAGTGTCCATAGTAGCAACACTAAATCTTACATCATGAAAATCTCCATCTTTTGTCAAACTTATTGCTGGTGCGTGAAAATCTCTATGGGATTGCTGAGTATAATCTTTATCTCTAAATTTCAAGGGGACCTTAACTAATATATCAAAAATTTCTTTTTTATTTTTTTTTAGATAGTTGGCTACAGCAAAAGCATCAACAGCTGATGAATTTCCTCCTTTGGCTGTATTTATTAAACAATGTAAGAACTGATACCCTGGAGGATTCTCGAACCATGGTAAATCCATATGATTTTTGAGAGAGTGAGCTGTATAAGCAGAATTATTTGGTTTTGGAATATTAATTACCTCAAAAGGGGTTTTAAAAAATGTCTCTCTAGTGTGACTTATTCTATTCAAAACTGGGAAGGCAGACTCTTTCTCTACAGGACTATTTTTAACTATTGCAATACCTTTGTGATGTAAAAGTTCTAACCATTTGATAAGACCTGCATCAGATGAAATAATCTCATCATGCTCTATACTTATGCTGTTTAAGTTTTCTTGAAGTTTAAAGTCCCAAAGCTCATAAGGAGAAATATATTTTTTTTTACTTTTAATTGTATAACAGTTTTCTCTAAGCCATTTTGTATCATAATAACTTATATGGTCTCCTTCGCTCCACTCTATCTCTAATTTTCCACTTTTATTAACATTATATCTTTTTGGATTTATACTTTTTGAGACGTTCAAAATATTAAACATTCTATGATTTGAATCTTTGTCATGAGCAGTTGGGCAATTGTCTCTCAACCACATATAGTTAAACTTACTTTCTTCTCCATCCTTCCATAGTATTTTTAGGTATGTACTATTTCTCTCTACTTTCGAAATTTCACTCATAATTAGATACTTATTTAAAATAGATTAATTTGCAAGAACTACCATCTCCTGTTAAAAATATTGAATAAATGTCAAAAATTGAAATAAAAAACGTTTACAAAATTTTTGGACCTCAGCCCGCTAAGGTTCTTCCAATGGTTAAAGAGGGAGCAAAAAAAGATGAGGTATTGGAAAAAACTGGACATACAGTTGGCCTTGACAACGTATCATTGACTATTGAAGAAGGTGAAACTTTTGTTTGTATGGGACTGTCTGGTTCTGGCAAATCTACACTTATTCGTCATATTAACAGACTTATAGACCCTACCTCTGGGGTAGTTTCTGTAGAGGGTACAAATGTTATGGATCTTGATCAAAAACAGTTAATTGAATTTAGAAGACATAAAATGAGTATGGTGTTTCAAAGATTTGGTTTGTTCCCGCATAAAACAGTTTTAGAAAACGTGGGATACGGCCTCGAAGTTCAAGGTCAAAAACCTGAAGATAGAAATAAAACAGCAATGGAAAAAATTGAAGCTGTAGGATTAAATGGTTTTGAAAATCAATATCCAAATCAATTATCTGGAGGAATGCAACAAAGAGTAGGTTTGGCAAGAGCATTAGCTACAAATACAGACATAATGTTAATGGACGAAGCTTTTTCTGCACTAGACCCTTTAATTCGAAGCGATATGCAAAAACAATTAATAGATTTACAAAGTGAATTAAAAAAAACAATAGTTTTTATAACTCACGATCTAGATGAATCGTTAAGATTAGGTGATCATATAGGTATATTAAATGGAGGAAGATTAGTTCAAGTTGGTACTCCTGTTGATATAATAATGAACCCAGCTGATGAATACGTAACTGCCTTCGTAAAAGATGTTAATAGAGCAAAGGTTATTAAAGCAAAAATAATTATGAAACCTACAAATGAGGTAAACGGAATTGACAAAAATAATCTTGTGAGAGTCAAAGAAGATGAATTTATTGAAGAGTTTTTACCTAAAGTTGTTTGTAATAATGCTAACTGTGAGGTTATTGACAAACAAGGTAACGTTAAAGGATACATAACAAACAAAGAATTACAAAAATCTTTAACTAAGTCATAATAAATGACTAATAAGTCTTTAAAGAATAAAAAAATAATTATATCTGCTGGTGCATCAGGGATTGGTTTGGCAACTACGAAAATTTGTTTAGATAGGGGTGCCATTGTTTACCTTTGCGACATAAATAAAAAATTCTTAAATAAATTAAAAAAACATCCTTTAAATAATAAAAGACTATTTATATACGAATGCGATGCGTCCAATGAATATGAAGTACTAAATTTTTTTGATCATATAAAAAAGAAAACAAAAAAGATTGATGCATTAGTAAATAACGTAGGAGTAGCTGGTCCCACTTTAACTATGGAAAAAATTAATTCTGATGATTGGGAAAGAACAATAAAAATAAATGTCACAAGTCATTTTTATTTTACAAAATTAGCGATACCAATGCTAAAAAAAAATAAAGGAGGGAGCATTATTAATCTTTCTTCTGGCGCTGGTATCATGGGTTTTCCCTTAAGATCTCCTTACGCAGCTAGTAAATGGGCGGTGATAGGTATGACAAAAACTTTGGCTATGGAACTTGGTAAATTTAAAATTAGAGTTAATGCTATATGTCCTGGAACAATTAAAGGAGACAGAATGATAAGAGTTATTAGAGATAAAGCAAATTTTTTGAATATTTCAAAAAAAAAAGTGGAAAAAGAATTTGTTTCTATGGCCTCAATGAATTGTTGGATTTATGAAGATGATATTGGAAAAACATGTTGTTTCTTAATTTCTCAAGATGGAGAAAGAATTTCTGGTCAAACAATAGCAGTCGATGGTAACGCTATTAGATTAGATTAATTTTTATTTATAATTTTTTAATTTAAGCTTTTCTCTTGTTTCTGCCGGTGTCATTATTGAAACACCAAGATCATTTACAATTCTAATAGCTTTTTCTACTAATTGGGGATTTGTTGCTAACTTTCCTTTTTCTAAATATAAATTATCTTCAAGACCAACTCTTGGATTTCCTCCCATAATTACTGTCTGCGCAACAAATGGCATTTCATTTTTTGATATTGCAAAGCCAGACCATATTCCTTCTTTAGGCATTATATCTTTCATAGCTTGCATAGCTAGCGGTGTAGCAGGAGCTCCCCAAGGAATTCCCAAACACATTTGAAACATAGGTGGATCACTTAGTAATCCCTCTTTATATAATTGCGCTCCAAACCACATATTACCTAAATCAAAAGCCTCTATCTCTGGTTTAACATTTATTTCTTGTAATCTTTTTGCAGCTTTCCTTAAATCATTTGGTGTATTAACAGTAATCACTGAACTATCTCCAAAATTTAAAGTTCCACAATCTAAAGTACAAATTTCTGGAAGAAACTGCTCGGCATTTGCAATTCTTTCCATAACGTTTGCCATATCAGTCATTGGTCCAAATTCTAAAGGATTTTTTCCTTGTCCTATATCCAGATCTCCTCCCATACCAGTTGTTAAGTTTAAAACTACGTCAGTATCACTTGATCTTATACGATCTACCACCTCTTTATATAATTCCAATCTTCTGCTGGGTGTCCCATCTTCCTCTCTAACATGAATATGTGCTATTGCTGCGCCAGCTTTAGCAGATTCTATAGCAGCATTAGCAATTTGTTCAGGAGTCTTTGGTAAATCAGGATGTTTTCCCGCAGTATCACCTGAACCTGTTACCGCACAAGATATAAATACCTTATTGTTCATATTTTATAATTGAAATATAATTCAATTTATAAAAAATGGAAATAACTGATTTACAAAAAGATCTAGCAGCTACTTTTAGATGGACAGCCAGATTAAATATGAATGAGGCTGTTGCTAATCATTTTAGCGCTTGTGTGCCGGGTTCTAGTACAGATTTTTACGTAAATAAGTCTGGAGTACATTTTAGCCGAATGAAAGCAAGTGATTTAATTTTAGTAACAAAAGATAATATTGATGAATTAAAAAATAAACCTGAAATTGTTGATTCTACCGCAATAAATATACACGGAACTATTCATAAAAAAGTTCCTCACGCAAAATGTATATTTCATGTTCATTCAAAATACGCAACAGCACTTTCTACTTTAAAAGACCCAACTCTTCCACCAATAGACCAAAATACAATGAGGTTTTATAATAGAGTCTCTTTATATAGCGAATATGGTGGCATGGGTTTTGAGGAAGAGTCATTAAAAATGGCAACAGCATTGGGAAATAAACAAAATTTGTTAATGGCAAACCATGGAATTTTAACAACTGGTGAAACAGTTTCAGATGGTTTTGATGCTTTATACTATTTTGAAAAATCTGCCGAAACTTATATAACAGCCCTTTCAACTGGTAAGGAATTAAATATAGCTTCTCACGAAGTGGCAGAAAAAACAGCTCAAGAATGGGCAAACTATCCCTCAGATCTTGGAAGAGCACATTTAAATCAAATAAGATTAATTTTAGACAAAGAAGAACCGGAATACAAAAGTTAAAATGAGTATTTTTTTATCAAAGCAAAAAGTTATTAAAGATTGGACCGATTATAACGGTCACATGAACGTTGCTTATTATGTACTAATTTTTGATATTTATGGAGCAGAAATTTTAATGAATAAATTTAATATGGGTGAGCAGTCAGCAAAAACTACTAAAAAAAGTACTATGGTGGTAGAATCTCATATTACATATAATCAAGAAGTTACTGAGGGTGAAGAAGTGGATGTTAATTTATTATACTTCGACCACGATAAAAAAAGACTTTTATACAAAATGGAAATGGTACACAAAGAAAAAAAATATGTAGCATCAACTATAGAAGTTCTTTCATTATATGTAGATTTGGGACAAAGAAAGGTTTCTGAATTTGAAAATGAAAAAATAAAGATCATGGAGGAATTTATAATGAAAAATAAGTCTACTTTTAATTCAAAGGATTTAAAATTTTGTAATAAACTTAAAAAATAAATTATGGAAATAAAATTATTATCAGGAGCACTTGGAGCTGAGGTAAATGGAATAGATCTTAAAAACTCATCAAATGAAAATTGTTTAAAAATAAATAAATTATTACTTGAAAACAAAGTTTTATTTTTTAGAGATCAAAATATTTCGCCAGAAGAGCAAATCAATTTGGCTAAATTTTTTGGGCCATTAGAAAGACATATTTACGTAAAAGGTAGAGATAAATACCCTGAAATTGTAAGAATTATAAAGGGACCAAATGAAAAACACCAATGGGGAGAAACATGGCACACAGATGTGAGTTACAATATTAAACCAACTAAAGTTATAATTTTAAGATCAGTAAAAATACCTCCTGTTGGAGGAGATACAATGTTTTCAAATATGGAAGTTGCTTATGAGACCCTAGATAAAAAAATTAAGGAAAAAATAAAAAACAAAAAAGCAATTCATAGTTCATTGGGTGCAGCTGCATTTGTTGAAAAATACGAAGAAATGGAAGGAAATGGAAATCTTGATGAATATTCAAATGAACATCCTGTTGTAAGAACTCATCCTGAAACAGGAAAAAAAATCTTGTATGTAAATTCAATGTATACAAAAAAAATTTTAGATATGGATAAAGATGAAAGCGAAGATATTTTAAAAGAAATTTTTCTTCATCAAGAAAGATTAGATTTTACATGTAGATTTAAATGGACAGAGAATGCTGTAGCTATATGGGACAACAGAAGCACACAACATCAAGGCTTAACTGATTTTTTTCCTGGAAGAGGTTTAGGTTTTGAGAGGATAATGGACCGGGTTGCCATTGAAGGGGATAAGCCTAATTAAAAATTAATGAACGTAATATATAAAATTATTTCTAATTTTATAAACAATAAATCATTATATATGGGAGAAAAAATAACATTGTCGGAGCATATGATTCAATCTGCTATGTTGGCTGAAAAAGCAAAATCAAATAAGAGCTTAGTTTGTGCTTGTTTGCTTCATGATTATGGTCATTTTATTTTAGATGAGCCAAATGATTTGGTCATAAAAAACCTAGACGGTAAACATGAAGAAATTGGTTATCAATATCTACAAAAATTTTTTAAAAAAGAAGTAGTTGAACCAATAAAACATCATGTAAAAGCTAAAAGATATCTTGTAAGAGATAAAAAATATTTTAGACAGCTTTCTAAAGCATCTATTTTAAGTCTTAAACTCCAAGGTGGTATGTTAAGTAGCAAAGAATCAAAAGCATTTGAAAAAGAAGATTTTTTTAAAGATGCTATAAAACTTAGAAAATTTGACGATGCTGCAAAAAATATAGGCGTCAAAATAAAAGATATTATTAAGTATAAAGATTTATTAAAAGCATCTTTAAAATGAATTATGATTATTTAATTGTTGGCGCTGGATCAGCAGGATGCGTCCTTGCAAATAGACTATCTGAAAATAGTAATCATAAAGTTGCAATTTTCGAAGCTGGAGGAACAAGTGATATTTGGAAAGTTAAAATGCCTCTTGCTCTTCTCTACACGATGCATGACCCAAAATATAATTGGAAGTATTATTCAGAACCTGAGCCATACTTAAATAATAGACGAATATTCTGCCCAAGAGGAAAAATGATTGGTGGATGTTCCTCTCATAATGGAATGGTTTTTGTAAGAGGAAATAGAGATGATTATACTAGGTGGGAAAGGTTTGGACTAAAAAATTGGTCCTATGAAAAAGTATTACCTTATTTTAAAAAAATTGAAACTTGGTCAGAGGGAGAAAATCAATTTAGGGGTTCTTTGGGCCCTCTCCCAATTAGTTTGTCAAAAAATTCTAATCCATTGTTTAAAGCTTTTATCAATGCCGCTGGTGAGGCTGGACATAGAATTAACATTGATATGAATGGTGAAGAACAAGAGGGATTTGGAATGTTTGATACAACTATGCATAAAGGAGAAAGAGCAGGAGTTTCAAAATATTATCTAGATCCAGTTAAAAATAGAAAAAATCTTGATATTTTAAAAAACTCATATGTGGAAAAAATTTTATTCGATGGGAAAAAAGCAGTAGGTCTTCAGGTTAAAATCAAAAATAAAACTGAAAAAATTTATGCAAATAAAGAAGTCATTTTAAGTGGTGGTTCAATAAATTCACCACAATTATTGATGCTATCTGGGATTGGAGATTCAAATCATTTGAAAGATAAAGGAATAAATGTTGTTAATGATGTTAAAGGTGTAGGTAAAAATTTGCAAGATCACTTAGAAATATATATCCAACAAGAATGTAAAACTCCTAATACTTTATATACTTACACAAAACTTGTTCCTAAAGTTTTAGCAGGAATACAATGGTTTATGTTTAAATCTGGACCATGCTCTAAATCTTTTTTAGAAGCAGGTGGATTTGCAAAATCCTCACCTGAAAGAGAAATCTCAAATATTCAATTTCATTTCTTTCCATCATTTGTGATTAATCATGGTTTAGAGCAACCAAAAACCCACGGTTATCAATTGCATGCTAGCCCAAATCATCCAAGAAGCAGGGGAAACATTACTCTTAGTTCGTCTGATCCTTATGAATATCCAAAAATATTATTTAATTATCTGCAAGATGAAGAAGATTTAAAGCAAACAAGAGAATGTATTCACGTTGCGAGAAAAATTTTATCTCAACCAGCTTTAACTGAGCATGCTGGAAAAGAAATTGGACCTGGAATAGACTCTCAATCAGATGAAGAATTAAATGAATATATTAAATCAAAAGCTGATACTGCTTATCATCCATGTGGTACTTGTAAGATGGGAGTAGATCATATGGCAGTAGTCGATGAAAATTTAAAAGTAAAAGGAATTCAAAACTTAAGAGTTATTGACGCTTCAGTAATACCTGAAATACCAAGTGCAAATTTAAATGCTCCAACTTTAATGATTGCTGAAAAAGGTGCTGACTTAATATTAAATTAATTAGCATCAAGAACAGCATGTAAAAATTGTTTTGTTCTTTCATTTTGTGGATCTCCAAATAATTTTTCGGGCGGACCTTGCTCAAAAATTTTACCATCATTAAAAAAACAAACTCTATCAGATATTTCTCTAGCAAAACCCATTTGATGAGTAACCATTATCATAGTTAAATTATGCTCTTTGTTAAGTGATCTAATTACATTTAAAACTTCACCAACTACTTCAGGATCCAATGCTGATGTAATTTCATCTAATAGCATAACCTTAGGTCTCATTGCTAGGGCTCTTGCAATCGCCACTCTTTGTTGTTGTCCTCCAGACAATCTTGTTGGATGTTGATCTTTTTTATCTGTTAAACCAACTAATTCTAACAATTCAAGCGCTCTTTGTTCTGCTTCTTCCTTTTTCATACCTAACACTTCTATAGGTGCCTCGATGCAATTTTGAAGTGCTGTCATATGAGGAAAAAGATTAAATTGTTGAAAGACCATTCCTATTTTTGAACGTCTTTCTCTTAAATATTTTTCGCTTGCCTCTACTAACTTTCCATCAGAGTTCATATGAGTTAATGACTCGCCATCTAAATGGATAACACCTCCATTAATTTTCTCTAAGGTCATTAAAACTCTTAATACAGTAGTTTTTCCTGATCCTGATGGTCCAATGATTGATACCATCTCATTTTTTTTAATATCTAAATTAAGTTTATCTAAAACTACAAGGTCGCCATATTGTTTTGTTACTTCCTCAAATTTTACTATTGTTTCTTCAGATTTTTTATTTTCCATAATTTAAATTCTTTATTGTTTCATTTTTCCTTGAGCAACATTAACTTTTCTTTCCAACTTTCTAACCCACATAGCAGCTGGAACAGAAAGAATTAAGAATATTATACCAACCATTGTGTAAGGTTCCAAATATCTATAATTATATCCCCCAACTGCTGTTGCTGCATGGAATAACTCAGCCACACCTATTGTTGACAAAAGTGGAGTATCTTTAAAAATACCTACTAAATAGTTACCCATACCTGGAATCGCTATTGGAAAAGCTTGAGGTAAAACTATTCTTCTATAAGTATAAACCGTGGAAAAATTTAGAGCTCTACATGCTTCCCATTGAGTTTTTGAAACACCTTCTAAAGCTCCTCTATAAACTTCTGAAAGGTAGGTTCCAAAATGCAAACCAATTGTTATCATTCCACAAACCCATGCTGATAATTTTATGCCAAACTGAGGTAAAACAAAATATACAAAAAATAACTGTATCAATAATGGTGTTGAGCGAATAAATTCTACGATTTCTCTATTGATTCCATTTATAATTTTTGATGGAGTTCTTTGACCTAATAAAAAAAAGAGTCCAACAATAAGTGCTATTGCATACCCTACTCCCGCTGCAATAATAGTATTTAAAGTTGCCCATAACATTTGAGGTAAAATTTCATAAGCAAAATCCCATCTAAATCCCATTTCCATAATATTAAACGTTTCCTCTCCCAACCTTTTTGGCAGCTAAAACTTCCAACCATCTTAAAAATGGAACAAGCGCTAACCTAGCCATGATATAATAAATTAATAAGGCTGTTCCAAAACATTGCGCGGAAAGCCAAGTAATAGAATTAATTTGTTTTGCTTCAAAAGTTAAATCAACAACTGTTACAAGGGCTACTAAAGCAGTTGCTTTTAAAAGTTCTACGGTCAAATTTGCTGCTGGAGGCAAAATTATAGGAAATATTTGTGGAATTATTATTCTTTTAATTCTTTTTGCAGGACTAAAATTAAGTGCATGAGCAGCTTCCCATTGGCCCTTAGGTACTGCTAATATTCCACCTCTTACAATCTCTGCACCATATGCACCAAAATTCAAACCTAAGGCAACTACTCCTGCAACAAATGCTTCTAATGAAATTCCAAAAAATGGTAATACGTAATATACCCAAAAAAGTTGAACTAATAATGAGGTTCCTCTAAAAAATTCTATATATACAGTTGCAATTCCTTGAA
Organism: uncultured Pelagibacteraceae bacterium; assembly: GCA_902567765.1. Taxonomy (GTDB): domain Bacteria; phylum Pseudomonadota; class Alphaproteobacteria; order Pelagibacterales; family Pelagibacteraceae; genus Pelagibacter. The sequence continues at coordinate 48,787 of CACFNI010000005.1, forward strand.
TAATTAGATTTTTAGATAAACGCATCAAACCGAAAATCATTGAAATAATTACATACAAAACCATAGAACATATCAAAACTTTTACAGTAGTGACCGTTCCTAGAAGCAATGTCATTCCATGTTCAGCTAAAAATGCAAAATAGCTCAATGTATTACCATAAATTAAGTTAAAAAAAATCAGGCGACTTTATTATTTGGTCGCCTGATTAATAATTAAATTTTAATACTACTTAGTTGAGCAAGCCCACTCTGTAGTCATGTCTGCGGGTGGAAGTTGAGCTTTGTCATAACCGTACTCACCAGCTCTTTCCAACATTTTTGCAGGATTAGCTAAAACTTTAGCTAAAGCAGCATTGAATGCTTCTCTAAACTCATTATCGCTTTTTCTAAAACCAATTCCAACTACATTTACAGTTTCTTTTGGCATAAGCTTAGGATCGGTTACTTCAAATGCACCACCAGTTTTTTCTTCATGCTCTTTTGCACCAAAAAACGTTTGAACTGCCGCATCAGCTCTTCCTGCTTTCATAGCAGCAAGTATTCCTACTTCACCTTCTACTAATAACATTTGGCTATCAGGTACACCAAATTTTTTAGCAGCTTCTACAGTATTGAAACCTGTACCAGTTACAAGTGTCGCTCCTGTTCTGATAACATCAGCATAGTTATTAATTCCTTTAGGATTCCCTTTAGGAACTAACATTGCATCACCAAAAACTCCTATTGGATCTGAAAAGTTAATGTTTTCACATCTGCTTTTCAAGATATACATACCGCCTGTTATCATATCAGAACGATCTGCATTTATTCCTGGAATTAGTCCAGACCATTCGAAAACTTTAGTTTCATGCTCCGTAATTCCCATTTCTTCTAAAACTGTTAAAGCAATCATGTTAACAAAACCTAATGCTTCACCATTATCTCCGGCGTAAGCCCATGGCACCGCTGTACCAAAACCTAATCTTAATTTATGTCCGTCAGCTAGTCTTTGTGTTAGTGTCGCTGCACTTACAGAAGATACACTAAAAAGAATAACAAGAAGTACTGTTATTGATTTAATATACTTTCTCATAATTTCCCCCTATTTAAGTTTATTTGAAAAATAATTTAACTAAAAAAAAAGGTGTTTGTATATAAAAAATATTTCAATCTGAAGTTGTTAAAAAAAATTTTTTCTTTTTAAGTCAATTCCAACTTGTCTCCAACATTGACCTTTCCATTGCTTAATGCAGTTAAATATACACCCATATCAAAATGATTGTATGTTTTTTTTAATGAATTAAGTAAGTTAAGTGAATTATCTTCTGTTTTAGGTTTTAAATTTATAGCAACACAACGAGGAATATTTTTTTCAACTTTAAATAAAGTATTATTAATTTTAATTGTTTTATTGATCCAATTTCTTTCCTCCCATGCAGAAATTCCATCGATATAAAGATTTCCTCTAAATCTTTGAAATTCTATGTCTTCACCTATTTTATTTTCAAAATCTTTTATACTATTAATATTTATTAATGAGATAGAGTTAAAAACATTATTTGAATGGGAAGTGTCATAAAAAGGATACTCGGTATTTTTTAAAAGAATGATAGGATTTGCTAGTGTATTTTCTAATTCAAACAATTTTTTAGAAAGTAAAGATTTTTCATTCTGATCATCAGCTGAAATAGAAATTATTTCTTCGCCGTTTGATATAAGTGTAAGTTTATTCTCATCATAACTAAAATTGTATTTATTCAAAACAGGTGAATTTTTTAAAGTTAAAAAGTTGTTTAATTTTCTTTCTTTAGGGTTTTTTTCAATTGTTTTAGCTTTTTCAGACTCTATACCTCTAGAAAATGCAAAAATTCTGTCATTTGGCATACCAAGATTTTTTTTAATTTGACACGAGTTGATGCTCTGAAACGATAAAGATTTAACTGGGCAGAAGTTTATTAACTTTATTGTGCAGATCATAAAATTAATATTACATAATTAATAAAAATATAAAGAAGAAAGATTCTGTGGTATATGGGCTTATGTCTTCAAAAAATAATAATCCTAAAGGAATTATCTTTATATTATTGGCTATGATGGTTTTTTCTGTTCAAGACAGTATTATGAAATATATTTTTAATTTTGCCTCCTTATATGAGGTTTATTTAGTAAGAACTTTAGTTAGTTTTGCTCTTATTTTATTATTTTTAAAATTTACAAAAAAACCTGTGGTGTTTAAAAGTAATTATCCTCTATTAACCTTTATCCGAGTGATACTTTTCTTTTTTGGTTTTAGCTTTTTTTATGTTTCTTTAACAGTTTTACCTTTGGCTACAGCTACAGCATTATTTTTTGTTACTCCTTTTTTAATTACAATATTTGCAAGTATTTTTTTAAAAGAAGAGGTTGGTATAAGAAGATGGTCTGCTGTAATAATTGGGTTTATTGGTGTGTATGTAATTTTAAATCCCGACTTCAATAACTTTGATTTTATGACCCTTACTCCAATCTTTTGTGCAATTTGTTATTCATTGTCTATGATAATAATTAAAAAAACTTCAGACAAAGATAATGTACATACGATAACTTTTACCTTTTATATTGGAGCTATAATAATCAGTTCGATTTTTTATTTATTTATAGGTGATGGTCAATTCTACAAACAAGGTAATCCTGCGTATGAATATATATTTAGAGAATGGTTTCAAAACCTCGAAGCTTCGATGTTATTAATGATTATCACAGGTTTCACAGCTTCTGCAGCTTTTCTTTTTTTGTTTACTGCATACAGCATTGCATCACCTTCAGTTATTTCGCCTTTTGAGTATTCGATATTACTTTGGTCTTCATTAAGTGGCTGGATATTTTTTAATGAGATACCAAATTTAAATACGATTGTAGGGGCTTTAATAATTGTAACCTGTGGAGTTTATATTTTTATTCGGGAAAAAGTAAAAAAACAATCTAAGTCTATAGTGACAGAAAAGCCTCTAAGATAGATGAAAAAAGATATTATTCCTACCATCGACATTTCTTCAATTTTAAAAAATAATTTTAATTCTAAAAAATCGGTCAATACTATTAATCAAATTTGTAGAGCCTGTATTGATATTGGTTTTTTTCAAGTTATAGGGCACGGTCTTAGTTTTAAAGATATTAAAAAAATATGTAAAGTAGGGAATAAATTTTTTAAATCATCAAAAGATAATAAAAGAAAATTATCTCCTAAAAAATGGAATAATAAAAATAAAAATCTTTATAGGGGATACTTTCCAAATGATGTGAACGGAAAGGAAGGTTTGGATATAGGTGATTTAAAAGTTTCTAAAAATTATTCCTTAAAACTTAATAATCAATATATTGAGTATCTAAATTTAAATAAAAGCTTTGATAAAAAATCTATTAAAATACTAGAAAAATACTTTGACAGTATTTTTGATTTAAGTGAAACTTTGTTTAAATGTATAATTAAGATATATAAAAAAAATCCTAAAATTTCACATAAAGCATTTTCAAGACTCAAAACTTTGAGCACATTAAGATTTAATTATTATCCAAATCAAGCAAAACCAGTTGAAATATCTAAGCATGATGGAGTGGCTTTAGGATGTGAGACTCATGTAGATAGTGGAATATTTACTGTGCTTTATCAAGATAAAAAAGGTGGATTACAAGTACAAAATAGAAAAACAAAAAAGTGGCATGACGTACCTTTTAATAAAAAAGCTTTAGTTGTTAATACTGGGAGAGCTTTAGAGTTTTTGAGTAAAGGCAAATTTAAAGCAACAAATCATAGAGTGCTATGGAACAAGAGTAAAAGACTTTCTATTCCTTTTTTCTTCGAACCCTCTTATGATTTCAAAATGGACCAATCATATTTAACAGGTCATAAATTCAAAAATAATGGTCAAATTTACGAGAAATTTTTAAATAAATCTTTGAAGAAATTTATTGAATATCAGCGTTAGTAATAATAAGGTAAGAATAAAGCGATACATAACTCGTCGTTAAATTCATAATTTACGAAAGTGGGATCGGTCGTCTTTAAATTAAATTTTAAAGGGGCTTTATGAACTTTGGATACTTTTGTAACACTACTAATTGGAACAAAAAACCTTATACACAAATAATAGAAGAGGCTAGAGAGATCACAGAATATTGTGATAAAAATAATTGGAATTCTATTTGGTATACTGAACATCATTTTAATTATGAGGGAATGGAATCTTGTACCAATCCATTAATGATGTGTGCAGATGCTGCAGCGAGAACTAAAAATATTCGATTAGGGCAAGCTTGTAACGTAATTACATTTCACAACCCTATAAGACTTGCTGAAGATATTGCTACACTTGATCAACTGTCAAAAGGAAGAGTCGAAGTAGGAATCGGAAGAGGTGTTTACGGAAGAGAAGCTATTAATATGAATAAAGAAGCTGACTTAAAAGATCAGGCAAAAAATTTCAGACTATTCTCAGAAACTTTAGAAATAATGAAAAAAGCGTGGTCAAAAGATTTCTTTTCTCACCAAGGAGAATTTTATACATACCCATCTCCCAATTTTATTTGGCAACATGATATGAGTCCCCCAAAAGAAAATATAGTTGATTTAAAAACAAACGAATTAAAACAAATATCTGTTTTGCCAAAACCTTATCAAAAGCCTTTTCCTCCTATTTCTCAAGTCGTTGATGGAGAAAGATCAATTCAGTGGGCTGCTGAAAATGGACTAAACACAATTATGTGGATACCAACAGTAAAGGCTTTGAAAAAAAGATTTGAAATTTTTAAAGAGGCAAAATCTAAAGCAGAAAATAGAGATGTTCCATTAGGCGAAGGTATTAGTTTAGTTAGAGACATGTTTATTGCAGAAACTATGGATGAGGCAGAAAAGATGGCCGGGGAACATATTGTAAATTATATGCGATGGGTCTGTCATTGGAGAGGGTTAGGGAACCATATGGATCCAGATGAAAAGTTACCAGAGACAAAAAATAAATTAGATTTATTAAATTATGAATTTCTTCATAAAAGAAATCTTTTATTTGGAACACCTGAATTTGTAATTGAAAAAATTAAAGAACTACAACAAGAACTAAATCTTCAAAACTTACAAGTGTGGTCTAATTTTCCTGGTATTAAACATGAAGATTGCATGAGAAGTATCAAATTATTCACTGAAGAAGTAATTCCAAATATAAATTCTGTAAATACAAACATTCAAAGAGCAAGCTAGTTAATGGATTTAAAACTCAGAAAATTTGCTAAATTTGTAGATAAAACTTTTATTGAAGGTGGAAAAAAAGCAAAGGAACCAGTATTGCTAGTTTCTGTTGCAGCTGTTATTGAAAATCCTTGGGCTGGCAAAGGTTTTGTGGAAGATTTAAAACCTGAAATATTAGATCTTGCACCTAAGCTAGGAGACCTTTTAGTTCCGGAATTAACTAAAGAAATTGGTTCTGGAGATAAAATTTTAGCCTATGGAAAAGCTGCCATGGTTGGTTTGAATGGTGAAATAGAGCATGCCTCAGCTTTCATTCACACACTAAGATTTGGAAATAAATTTAGAGATGCTGTTGGTGGAACTTCTTATTTAAGCTTTACAAATTCAAGAGGATCAGCAGGAGCAAAAATTTCTATTCCGATGATGCATAAAACTGATGCAGGTTTAAGGCCTTTTTATTTAACTCATGAATTTACAATACACGATGCTCCAAACGAGAATGAAATTGTAGTAGCGATTGGTGGAGCTCCAAATGGAAGAGCTCACGCTAGAACAGGTGATAGATATCAAGATATGAAAGAGATGGGTATTGAGCCTAAATAATCAAAATTATTACACTTTCATCGATCATAAAACTCCCCCAATAGTTTTTATACATGGAGTTGGTTTAGATCGAAATATGTGGAAACCACAAATTGATTTTTTCAAAAAGAATTCTACATTAACTTACGATCTTCTCGGGCATGGTAAATCTTCTTTTACAGGAGAAAAAATAAATATAGAGGATTATGTAAAACAATTAGATACTTTAACTAAAAATCTAAAAATTGATAAGTTTCATCTTGTTGGTTTTTCAATTGGATCGTTAATAGCTTTAAATTTTGCATCTGAATTTGAAAAAAAAATTAACTCTTTAACTTTGATTTCGACTACATACAAAAGAAATAAAAAACAAAGACAAGAAGTTATAGATAGAGTTAATTTAGCAAAATTAAACAAACCTATTTCTAACCTTGCGCTAAAGAGATGGTTTTCAGATGATTATCTTCTTAAAAATCCAAACATACTTAAAGATTTTATTAAAATCCTTAACAAAAGTTCCGATGATCAAAAAAACTTTATTAAAGCTTATGAGTTATTCGCATACTATGAGGATAAAATTGAAAAAATTAAAAAAATAAATACTAGAACTCTTATTATGACTGGGTCTAATGATCCAGGATCTACTCCAGAAATGTCAAAAAATCTGTCAAAAGATATTAAAAATTCGACATACAAAGAAATAAATAATGGTAAGCATTTGTGTAGTATTGAATGTGCAGATGATGTTAATATTATCATCAAAAAATTTATAGAAAATGTCTAAATTAAAAAAATATAAAATGTTTATTGATGGAGAATGGGTAGACTCCGAAAGCAAAAAAACTTTTAAAACGTTAAATCCTGAAACCAACGAACCATGGGCAGAAGTGCCAGAAGCAAATGAAAAAGATATTGATAAGGCTGTAAAAGCTGCGCAAAAAGCATTTGAAGGTAGTTGGCCAAGTTTATTTCCTAGAGAAAGAGCTTCATATTTAAGAGCAATAGCAAATGAATTAAGAGAAAATGCAGAATTATTGGGAAAAATTGAAACAATTGATACAGGCAAATTGTTTAAGGAAACAAAAAATCAGGCTAACTATATAGCTGAATATTATGATTACTATGCAGGACTAGCTGACAAAGTTGAAGGAACAGTTTTGCCAATAGATAAAGCTAATATGCAAGTTATTACAACAAGGGTTCCTATTGGAGTTGTAGCTGCAATTATTCCGTGGAATTCTCAAATGTTATTAACTGCCGTAAAATTAGCTCCAGCGCTTGCTATGGGCAATACTGTTGTAATTAAATCATCAGAGCTTGCTCCGGCAACTTTATTTGAATTTGGAAAGCTAATTGAAAAAACAAAAATTCCTAAAGGGGTTGTAAATATTATATCAGGATATGGGGAACCTTGTGGAAAATCATTAACTTCCCATGATTTGGTTGAAAGAATTGCTTTTACAGGAGGACCTGAAACAGCAAGACATATTATAAAAAATTCAGCAGAAAATTTATCTCAAGTAAGCCTCGAACTTGGCGGCAAAAGTCCTGTAGCTGTTTTTGAAGATGCAGATCTAGAAAACGCATTAAATGGAATCACAGCTGGAATTTTTGGCGCTAGCGGTCAAAGTTGTATTGCAGGATCGAGATTATATATACAGAAAAATATTTATGAAAATTTTTTAGATAAAATTGTAAATAAAGCAAAAAAAATTAAACTGGGCTCCCCTATGGATAATGCTACCCAAATGGGGCCGTTAAACAGTTTAAAACAGTTAGAGATTATTGAAAAAAATATTAAACTTACATTGGATCAAGGCGGTAAACTTAGATGTGGAGGAAAAAGACACAGCATGTCAAATAAAGGATACTATTTTCCTCCCACTGTAATTGAATGCAATAACCATAACCTACCAACTGCAGAAAATGAATTATTTGGTCCTGTTTTATCAGTAATGAAATTTGATACTGAAGAGGAAGTAATTAAAAAAATGAATGATAATCAATATGGATTATCGTCGGGAGTTTATACAAAAAATATTAATAGAGCGTTAAGAGTATCTAAGGCAATACGCGCAGGTATCACTTTTGTAAATACATACCGTTTAATTTCACCATCTGCTCCTTTTGGGGGAATTAAAGATAGTGGTTATGGTAAAGAGGCGGGAATTGAGTCAATTAAAGATTACACCAGAATTAAAACAACTTGGTTTAACACATCTGATAAACCAATGGATGACCCCTTCACAATGGGTTAAATTCATTGAAATTTCTATAAATTTAAGTTTTTTTCCCTAAAAAAACAAAAATTACTTATTGAAAATTTAAACTAATAAGATTTAATTTAATCTTTATAAATTGTTAACAATTAAGGAATAATTATGCGAAAATTAATCTTAGCTGTATTTTTATTTGTTTCTACAATGACAACAAATTCTAATGCGGATGGACATGGAATTAAAATGGGAATTATTTTAGGTTTCACTGGTCCAATAGAATCTCTTACGCCAGCAATGGCTGCGTCTGCTGAACTTGCATTTAAGGAAGTTTCGGACTCAGGATCTTTGTTGGGAGGTAAAAAAATATCAGTAGAAAGAGCTGACTCAACTTGTGTTGATTCTGCTGCTGCTACTTCAGCTGCTGAAGGTTTGGTTTCAAATGGTGTTGTAGCTATTATGGGAGCTGACTGTTCTGGAGTTACAGGTGCTATTGCAACAAATGTTGCAGTACCAAATGGTGTTGTTATGATTTCACCATCTGCAACATCTCCTGGATTAACTGATCTAAAAGATAATGGTTATTTTTTTAGAACAGCTCCATCAGATGCTAGAGGTGGTCAAATTTTAGCTGATATTACTAAAGATAGAAAAATTAAGAGTGTAGCAATAACTTATACAAACAATGACTATGGAAAAGGTTTAGCAGATGTTTATGCTGCTGCCGTTAAAGCTCATGGTATAAAGGTTACAACTTCAGCGGCTCACGAAGATGGCAAAGCTGATTACTCTGCAGAAGTAGCAACTTTGGCATCAGCTGGTGGTGATGCAGTTGCTGTTATCGGTTACTTAGACCAAGGTGGAAAAGGAATCATTCAAGGGTCTTTAGACTCTGGAGCATTTGATACTTTTATTCTATCAGATGGTATGATTGGTGACTCATTAACAGATACTTTTGGAAAATCTTTAAATAAATCTTTTGGTTCTCTACCAGGATCAACAGGAAAAGGTGCTGGTGTATTTACAAAAGTGGCTAAAGCAGCTGGAATTGACTCGTCTGGTCCTTATACTGGAGAGTCTTATGATGCAGCAGCTCTAATTACTCTTGCAATGCAAGCTGGTGGTAAAGCAGATAGAGCTACTATTCAAAAGAATGTGATGTCTGTTGCAAACGCTCCTGGTAAGAAGATATATCCAGGTGAACTAAAAAAAGCACTAGATTTACTAGCAAAAGGTAAAGACATTAATTACGAAGGTGCAACTGGTGTTGAGTTTACAGAAGTTGGAGAAGCTTTTGGTTCTTTCTTAGAAAAAGAAATAAAAGGTGGTAAATTTAAGACTAAAAAGCAAAGATAATATTTAATATTATAAGCCTCAGCGGAGAAATCTGCTGAGGTTTTTTTTTATTTTTTACCTAATACATCTGCCCTAATTGTAACTAAAATAATTATAATCATAAAAGGTACACACATTATGTTCATTATTTTCCAATTAGTTAATGTTAGAAAAATACCAGCAGATAAACTTCCTAAAGCGTGAACAGAATAAACTATAAAATCATTTAATCCTTGTGCTTTAAATTTTTCTTCCTCTCTATAGGTGAGAGTAAGTAAGCTAGTACCTGAAATAAATAAAAAATTCCATCCTATTCCTAAAAATATTAATGCAAACATATAATTAAAAAAAGTTTGTTCAAAAAAACTTGCAATTATAGTTATGCTATAAAAGACTAAACCTACATATATTATATTGCTGTGACCAAACTTTTTAATTATATATCCAGTTATAAGCGAAGGTAAAAACATAGAAGCAACATGAAATTGAATAACAAAACTTGTTTTACTCAAACTGAAATTTTCCATTACATGCATACTTATTGGAGTTGCAGTCATAAGAAAAGTCATTATTGCATATCCAAACGCAGATGCTATTAAAGCTTGAAGAAATTTTGGCTGTGAGAGTAATTCTAAATAACCTCTACCAACATATTCTAAACTCGTTTCAGTTTTTGATTTACTTTCATAAAATAAAAAAAGTATTGAAGGAATAAAAGTTAGAAATGCAAGTGAGAGATACGAGCCAACGTATAAATTTTCGCTGATTAAGTCCTTTGTATAATTTGCTAAACTTGGTCCTAAAAAAGCTGAAATAATTCCACCAAACAATAATATTGAAATAGCTTTAGGAGCGATACTTTTATCAACACTTTCGGCGGCTGCAAAACGATACTGATGGGTAAATGCCATTCCAATACCAATTAAAAGATTTGCAAAACAAAATAAAAAAAAATTTTGTATGAATATAGAATAAGCTGCTAATATTGAAAAAATTGAATTACCAATTGAAGCTATTATGAAACCATTTTTTCTTCCGATTAAGCTCATTAGTTTTGAGGCAATTATAGAACCTATAGCGATTCCAATGATGGAAATAGACATAGGTAAAGTTGCTAAGGATTTTATTGGACTTATTTGAGATCCGATAATTCCACTCAAAAAAACTGTTACAGGTGCTGCAGTAAAACTAAAAACTTGACTAATTAATAAAACAAAAAGATTTTTATTCATTCAAAAATGAATATCTAGATTAACATTTATTATGCTATATGCTAGACTTTATAATTCAACAAAATTTGTCTTTTTAAAGCTCTTAGGATCTAATTAATTTTTATATTAGTGATTTAATGAGAAATCTTAAATAAATTTTTTTATTACTTTATAAATTTCTTTTTTACTTGTTTCACCTATACTTCTATAAACTTCTTTATTATCTTTAAAAATCAGAATTGTACTTTGATACTCAACATTAAATAAATTTGAAATTTCTTTATTTGTAACATCAAATGCAAAATATTCTACATTATCAAATTCTTTGTTTGCTTTATTTAGAACTTTCATTTGACTTGCACACGATGAGCAATATTTAATCCACGAACTAACAACTACAACCTTCCCCTCTAATTGGGCATTTTTAAAAAGTTTTTCATTGAACGTTGTCTTTTTATCCAAAGCAAAAGAATTTAAAGGTAAAAGTATAAATAATAAAATTAATGTCTTTTTAAACATACTACTGTTTTATTATTTTTTCTGGCAGAATGCCCTGTGGTCTATAGCGCATTATTACCAATAAACCTATACCAATCATTAAAAATCTGAAATATGGTGCGCTTTCAATTAAACGAACTTTTATCATATTTGTCTCAGGTAAATGAGCTGTAAAAAAATTAATCAAAAATAGCGCCATTGGACCAGCTTGAACCCATAAAAACCAAACTACAAAACCACCTAATATTGCTCCAAAATTGTTTCCAGTTCCACCCACTATAACCATAACCCAAATAACAAAAGTATATCTCATAGGTCTATAACTTCCTGGTGTAAATAATCCATCATTTGTTACCATCATTGCGCCTGCAATTCCGACAACTGCCGAACCTAAAATAAAAATTAATAAATGTTCTTTAACAATATTTTTTCCCATGGCGCTTGCTGCCGCTTCATTATCTCTTATTGCTCTCATTTTTCTTCCCCATGGAGAATAAAGAGCTTTTTGCGTTATGATTAATAAAATAATTACAACTGATAAAAATAATCCAGCCATACAAAGTTTCACATAAACTGAAGACGCATCAATTACTAATTGGTTTAATAAATCCTGTTTTTCTGAAACTGTAGAAATTAAATTTAATTTAGTAGAATTAAATTTTTCAACTAAATTAATAAACCATTGTGAATTTTGCAAATCTACTTCATATGGCACAGGTCTTTTTAAACCAATTACATTTTTAACTCCTCTTGCAAGCCAATCTTCATGTTTAATTACTGAAACAACAATTTCTGCAATTAATAAAGTAGCGATAGCTAAATAATCTGCTCTTAATCCTAAAGCAATTTTACCAACCACATATGCAAGACCTCCTGCAAAAATTCCTCCTACAATCCATGAGAACATCACAGGCATTCCTAAGCCACCTAAAAATCCTGTTTTAGCTGGTTCGACTGCCTCTATGCCTTCTATAGCAGGTCCAGAAATAAATCTTAGTAAAATTATACCCACTACGATTATCCCTGAAATAAAATAATTTTTATATTTACTTTGTTTAAATTTATTTAGAACATACTTGATAGCAAAAACCATTCCGACGATTAATAATAAGCAGATCATCATATTAAAGCCACCTACCGCCCATGCTTCTGGAACTGGTGCGACTGAAACAAGCACAACCGCAAGACCTCCAAGAGCTGTATATCCCATTATTCCAAAATTAATTAATCCTGCATATCCCCACTGAATATTAGCTCCCATTGTCATTACAGCAGATATCATACAATAATTAAAAATTGTTAGAGCAATTGACCACGACTGAAATATTCCAACTAAAATAATTAGCACAAACATAATTAAATATGCAGTTATTACGTTTAAATAATTCTTCATAAAATCTTTCCTTTAAAAATCCCTGAAGGTCTGAATAATAAAACTATAACTAAAATTGAAAAAGAGACTGCGAATTTGTAATCAGTTGATAATAATTGCATTAATGAATCTGGCTCCAGGCTTTCAGGTAAAATATAGATAAAAAATTTCTTGTAAGCGTAAGTTATAAATATTTCCCCAAATGCAACTACATATCCACCAAGAAAAGCTCCAAATGGATTTCCTATTCCCCCAACAATTGCTGCAGCAAATATAGGAAGCATATTGTTAAAATATACAAATGGTTTATAACTTTTATCAAGCCCATACAAAACACCCCCTACCGTAGCTAAAACCCCAGCTATAACCCAAGTCAACAATACAACACGTTTTGGATCAATACCTGATAATAAAGCTAAGTCTTCATTGTCAGAATATGCACGCATACTTGTTCCAGTTTTTGTTTTATTTAAAAACCAAAACATCAAAGAAACTACAATAATCGTAATTATAATTGTGATTAATTGTGTTGATTTAAAAGCTAAACCTTCATTTAAGCCTGTCATTTCTTTAAATTCATTTGCCTTTAAGATGAATTTTTCTCCATCTAAAAATCTCCGGTCGTAAGGTCCAATTATTATTCTTATGATTGCCTGTGTAACAAACATCACACCTACACTGACCATTGCAAGTTGAACGGGTGGACTTTTTTTAATTCTGTAGTAACTAAAAACAAATTTATCAATTAAAAGCATATAAAGTATCATCATTAATATTGCGAAAGGCAAAGTAAGGAGTGCGGTTGGTAAGAAACCAAAATTGATGCCTTTAGATTGGAAATAAAACGTTAATAACACTGCAAACATTGTTCCAAAAGACATCATGTCTCCAGTTGCAAAATTTGCAAATCTTAAAACACCATAAATAAGTGTTACAAAAATTGCTCCCAGTGCTAACTGAGATCCATACGCTAAAGCTGGTATTATTGTGTAATTTAAAAGTAAAATAAATGCATTTAAAAAGTCCATATTATGCTCCAAGAAAAGATCTTCTAACTTCAGGATCTTGAAGTAACTCTTTGCCAGATCCCTCAAATTTATTTTTGCCTGTAACTAATACATAGCCCCTGTCTGAAATACTTAATGCCTGTTTAGCATTTTGTTCTACCATTATAATTGCAACGTTAGTTGCTTTTACTTTTGTAATATGATCAAACAATTCATCCATTACTATTGGAGATACTCCAGCTGTAGGCTCATCTAACATTAGAACTGAAGGTCTAATCATTAAAGCTCTTCCTAGAGCAACCTGTTGTCTTTGTCCACCGGAAAGCTCACCTACCATTTGAGAACTTTTTTCTTTAAGTATTGGAAAGAGAGAAAAAATTTCGTCTATTATTTTATTTAAATCCTCATTTCTTAAAAAAGCTCCAATTTCTAAATTTTCTTTTACAGTTAAACCTGGGAAAACATTTTTAGTTTGTGGTACAAATGATATTCCACTTTTTACTCTATCTTGAGGAGATAAACTTGATATATCTTTTCCGTCAATAATGACGGATCCAGATTTTAGTTTTAAAAGTCCAAGCATCGCTTTCATAGCAGTTGATTTGCCAGCACCATTAGGACCTAAGATAGCAACAATTTCTCCCTTGTTAACATTTATGGAACAGGAGTTAATTATATCTGGTCCATTTCCATAGCCAGCAGTCATACTGTTGCCCTCAAAAAAAGCCATTTATTTTTTAGCCCTTCCTAAATAACTCTCTATTACTTTATCATTATTTTTAACCTGTTCTGAGGAACCCTCGAATAATACTGAACCCTCAGACATTACAATTACTGGATCACACATTCTACTTATAAAATCCATATCATGTTCAATCATACAAAAGGTATAACCTTTTTCTTTATTTAGTTTCAAAATCGCCGTACCTAAATCCTTAAGTAAAGTTCTGTTCACGCCTGCTCCAACCTCATCAAGTAAAACTAATTTTGAGTCAACCATCATGGTCCTTCCTAATTCTAGAAGTTTTTTTTGACCACCAGACAAATTTCCAGCAATTTCATTAGAAAGATGCTTGAGATTTAAAAAATCAATTACTTCATAGGCTTTAGATCTAATTTTTTCTTCCTCTTCTCTTACTATTTTAGGTTTCAATAGTGCAGTCATTAAATTTTCACCTGATTGATTTCCTGGAACCATCATTAAATTTTCTAAAACTGTTAAATTTGTGAATTCATGAGCAATTTGGAAAGTTCTCAGGATACCCTTTGAAAACAACTCATATGATGGAACAGAGGTAATATCTTCCTCATAAAATAAAACTTTTCCTTTATCTGGTTTCAAATTCCCAGCAATTAAATTGAATAATGTAGTTTTTCCAGATCCATTTGGTCCAATTATACCAGTAATTGTTCCTTTTTTTATTTTAAGTGAGCAGTCTGTAACAGCGGCAAGGCCCCCAAAATATTTTGAAAGATTATCTATTTGCAGAATATTTGTATCTGACTGCATAGAAAATTATACTTTGTTTAATCTTTTAAGAATACTATTTAATGTTTTTTCAACTGATCTATAAATTCCTGCTTTTTTAAGTTCTTTAACACCTTGCTCATTAAGACCTCTAGGTGTTTGTGATTCTTTAACCAAATATTTAAGATCTTTTTTTGATTTTATTACAGCATCTTGTGACAATGCAACAAATAGTGATGTTATATATTTTTGAGCATCATCTTTTTTAATTCCCCTTTTAATTAACCAAGTAGACATGCAATTTAGCAACTCATAAAATGGCGCCATCATTCCTGAAGTAGACCAAAAATTCAGTGAAGAATTTTCTTTTTGAATTTCAACTGCAGTACCAAGATGATTGAAAAAATTTTTTACTTTTTTATTTGGTGGGAACATGGGAACTGGCCCCTTTCTTAATGAAATTGGCGGTAGAGGTATAGCTCTTATTATTTTTGCTTTAACTTTAATCATTTTTTTTAGCTGTTTCATTTTTATTGTTGAAATAAAACTAACTATTATCTGGTTAGATTTATAAGTATAGTTGGATAAAATTTTTCTTCCAACTTTAGGTGTAACTGCTAAAAAAACCCAATTGGATTTGTTAATTATTTCTTGGTTGTTTTTAATTATTATTATTTTCTTACTTTTAGATTTAAGATTTTTTGATATTTTTTTATTTCTCTCAGATATATAAATTTTATTTATTTTTAACTTTGAGCTAATTATCCCAATGACAACTGCTTTAGTAATTTGTCCAGTCCCAATAAATCCAATTTTCATAAAAAACCTTAAATACTATTATCACTTAATTTGTTTAATTGGTAAAAAAAGGAATTATGCTATTTGAAGCTTTTTTGGGATAGTCCTAAAAAACCGGGAGCTAAAGATGGCTAGATAGGACTATCTAAAATTATAATATCAGACCCATCAATTTTTACATTAAAAATTTTTTCAAAATTCATTGGATTTTTAAAAAAATTAAATGACCAATTTGGGTCATATTGTCTTGGGTGGAAAAAAGTGAGAAAATGGTTATATATAAAATATGAAAAAAATAATTATGTACACAGGTCCGTTGTGTAATTTTTGTGATGCTGCGAAAAGATTATTTTCTAGAAATAATATTAAATATCAAGAAATTGATATTTCATCAAAAGAAGGCCTTATGGATGAAATGATAAAAAAATCAAATGGAAGAAGAACTATACCTCAAATATTTTTTGATGATCATCATGTAGGGGGCTATCAAGAATTAAGAGTTCTAGAAAAAGAAGAAAAATTAGAAGGTCTGTTAAAATAAATTATTCAATAGTAATTGTTACATCAGGTGAAGAACCATATAAACCCTGGTCAGCAGCAGCAGTTCCAGTTTTGCATGCTCCACTTGTTCCTATATAGCCCAATGCACTAGAAGTTCCAAATGCAATTTTCATTGTTGGCATTACTCCTGGTGTTGCTGTAAATGAAGATGATAAAGCTCCTCTCCACTCTAAATATTCATCTGTAGCATTAACAACCCCTGCACTCTGTGAGGTTCCTGTTCCGTCCCCAGCGCTAACACTATTAATTTCATTTCCCATATCGCTTCCAACCATTGCCATATATAAAGTTATTGTATTAATAGCTCCTGACACTTCACCTGCTACATTTTTTGCAATGTTTCCGTTATTACTTGTTGTTCTGCATGTGTTAGAGCCATCACTTACTGTACCAGCAATAGTAATTTGTCTTTTCAATGTAACTTGCATGTGAGTGTATACTGTTCCAAATTTTACTGCGCCTAGGTTTCCGTATGAAGCTGCAGCTGCTCCAGCGGTAGTATTTGCAATATCAATTGTTCCTGAATCTCCTGATCCAAGTACAACAGGATTTACGCAATTTGAAACTGTACTTCCTGTCTCGCATAACTCAGCATATGTCATTGTAATTCCATATTCAGTTGCTTCACCCGTGAATTGAACTGCTTGTAAAGAAGTATTCCATAAAAAAAAGAATATGATTGATAAAAATATTTTTTTCATAATTATTTACTCGTTATTATTACTGAGCCTTGTATCTCAACTACAAGATCATTGTTTCTCCTTACTTTTTCTTTTAACTTTTCTTCCATATTTTCTTTTACAAATTTTTCTTCGGAGATAAATCCGTCAGCCAATGTTGGTTTTGTTTCTTTTGGAGGATATAAAAATGAAAGCTTAACCCATTGCTCATCGTCTATACTGTCATTGCTTGACTCATCATAATTATAATCTAATTGCAAAGAAGGGCTCAGCATCATTTCCAATGAATATACATTTCCTTTTGTATCTCTTGTCGCAAGTTCATTTTCCCAATAATAACCCTGCAAATTAATAGTTGCCCATGGCATATGTGGAACTTGTGAGCTAAGATTGTACTCTCTTCCACTTAATACTTGTTCCTTTACACTGTCAGGAAATTTTTGATTTGATATTTTAAAATACTCATTAAATGTAAAATCCAAAATTGATTTTTTTGCCTCTAAGCCAATACTTCCTCTTCTGTGACCTTCGCCAAAGTCAGCATCTAAAAATGAATTAACTCCTAACATTGTCGATTTATCCTCTGTTAAAAATCTATAACCTAATCCAATATTTCCAATTAACCTATTATTACTCTCGACTTCACTATTATGAAGACTAAATTGAGTAAAATAATTTGAGTTAGTTTGCGCTAAAATATCTCTAACAGCTAAAATTTCAAAATCTGGATTTCCCTCATCTCTCAGCTCAATCGACGCTTCGGTATGACCTTCTCCAGGGATCCATCCTACGACTTTTTCTGAAATTTTTTCTGATAAATTATCTACTACAATTCGCTCATCAGCAAAAACATTTAAACAATAGTTTGTAAAAAATAAAATAAATATTAAGAAATATTTTTTCATAGTTCTTTTTAAAAAATAATTTTATTTTATGCAAGTTTAGTTTTTGCTACCTAGGCTTGAAAACTAAGCAAATTCCATTATTACAAAACCTTTTTCCAGTAGGATTTGGTCCATCGTCAAAAATATGTCCATGATGACCGCCACAATTTTTACAATGATACTCTGTTCTTTCATACCCCAAATGATGATCAGTTTTTGTTTCAAAAACATTTGGCAAGGAGTCAAAAAATGAAGGCCATCCAGAACCACTTTCATATTTTGTATTTGACTCAAAAAGTTTAATATCACAATTAATACAATGATATGAACCTTCTCTCTTCTCATTATTTAGCACGCTAGACCCAGGCATTTCTGTTCCTTCTTCAAATAGAATTATTTTTTGTTCTGATGTTAATTTTTTATTCATTATTTATTTTTTTTTTGTTTGAAAGAGTTATGCCTGCAATAATAAAAATTGCACCAAAAATATGATAAAACATAAATCTCTCATTGAAAATTAGCATTGCCATTATGGCTCCAAAAATTGGCATGAGATGTAAAAAAACACCTGCCCTATTAGCTCCAATTATAGATATACCTTTTATCCAAAAGAAAAAAGAAGCAAGCCCAGGAAAAAAAACTACATAAGTTAGGGTTAAAACGAATGGAATTCCCAACACAATTATATTTCCCATATACATTTCAATAAAATATATTGGTGTAAGAAATATTAAACCAGTAATAATTACTACTTGTAATAACGTAACTTGAGAAATTTCGTACTTTTTTCTTTTAAGTAAAGCTGAATAAACTGCCCAAGAAAACATCGCTACGACCATTGATAAGTCACCTTTATTAAAATCTAGATTTTTAATTATCTCTAAATCTGCTTTTGTAATAATAAAAATAACTCCTGTAAGAGAAAAAATTACACCAATAATTTGAAAAATATTTGTCTTTTCAATATTTAAAATTGATGAAATAAAAATAATCCAAACAGGTATAGTTGATATCATTAGTATTCCACTGATTACTTGTGTGTAATATAAAGAATAATAGACTATTGAATTAAAAATTGTGATGCTTGTAATGCCAAGTATCGTAAAAAAACCAATATTTTCTAAAATATATTTTTTTTTAGCAATCAACTCTTTAATTGTGAATGGGAATAATATTAATCCTGCAAAAAACCATCGATAAAAATTTAGAGAAAATGGAGGTATATCATAGGTACTCGCTGCTTTACCGACAATAAAATTTCCCGACCAAAAAATTGTTGTTAATATTAAAATGAAGTAGGCTAAATTATTTTTATTTTGCACAAGTTATGAAAACCTTAAGGAGCTATAAGGTTGTAAATCCAAATTTGTTTTTTCATTATTAATCATTTTAGAGACGATTTTTCCAGATATTGCTCCTAAAGTCCATCCTAAATGGTGGTGACCGAAAGAATAAAAAACATTTTTATATTTTTTTGAAGGTCCTATTACCGGTAAAAAATCCGGTAATGTGGGTCTAAAACCTAACCATTCATCATGATGCTCGGGTAAACCATCGAGCATATATTTTGCGTTGTTAATTAGATTTTTGATTCTTGATTTTGATAAAGGATTTTTAAGCCCACCAAATTCAACTGTACCAACAACTCTTAAACCTTGTTCCATTGGCGTGATCCCAAATCCTCTATTTGCAAATACAACTGGTCTTGATAATAAATGGTCATAACCTTTAAAATGAACATGATAACCTCTTTCTGTATCTAAAGGAATTTTCTCATCTAATTTGTCCGTCAATCTTTTTGAAAAAGCGCCACAAGCTATAACAACCTTGTCAAATATGAAATTTTGTGTTTCAGATTTTAAAATTGGTTTCTCAGTATCAAAAGAAATATCCTTTATATTTAACTTTTTAAAGTTACCTCCCTTTTCGATGAAATGATCAAAAATCTTCAATAGAATTTTTTTTGGGTTTCTTGCATGTCGTGCTTTTGAATAAAACACTCCGCCATGATAAAAAGGTTTGATATTTGGTTCTAAATCATGAATTTCTTTAGGTGTTAAAATTTTTTGATCTATTCCTAGTTCGTCTCTTATTTTAATTTCTAATTCTCTACTCGATAAGTCTTTATTATTCCAAATATACATTATACCTTTTTTTTCGACCAAACCTGACATATCTACTTCATCAAATATTTCATCATAGGCTGGTATCGCTAAATCAAGAATTTGATGCATATACTTTGCTGTATGCATCATTTTCTTTTTAGAACAATTCATAATAAACCTTAGAAACCATGGAATCATTTTTGGAACATAGTTCCATTTAAGTGCAAGAGGACCCGTAGAACTCATTAGCATTGCTGGTACGTCAGCAAGAATATCAATTCTATTTAATTGTAAAGATGCGTATGGTGAAAAATGACCTGCGTTACCGTAAGATGCAGAGGATGCAGCAGGATCATCTTTGTCAAAAATAGTTACTTGATAACCTTTTTTTTGAAGAAATACTGCATTACAAACTCCTTGTATTCCTGCTCCTACAATTCCAATTTTCAAATTTTTATTATCCATATTTATAAGTTAATAAATAGATCATCTATGTTTATACTTCCATAAACAAGTTAAGCGCACTCAATTTTCAATTGAATTTACTTATATTATTTTGTTTTTTTATTTAAGAATACTAAAAGGGTCCCTAAAACAGTCGATTCCATCTAAAGTATCAAAGAAAATTTCACTCAGAGATGAACTATGAAATGTTTCACATTCCCTATCTTGTGCAGTTAAAATTGATTCTGATTTATCATCTTTAGCAAAAGAAGAAAATGCATACTCTCCAGGAGTTTGACCTGTTAAGCTTTTGAATCCATAAGATGCTGCAAAAGAATTTCCTGCTTGTAAAATACTGCCTGATTTAGCCATTGTATAAGTGGGACCTACAAATGATGTAGATTGCGCACAACCATTTAAGATTACTAGTGCAAAAATTAATAAAAAAATTTTTTTCATCTCTCCCTGAAATGATTTTATATAAATTATATTAAAATGTAATTAAATTCATAAAAAAAGGTTATTTGTAACCATTTTAGGCTTTTTTTTCACCCTCAACTTTCTTTTTTCTCTCAGGTTTTACCAATTCTGTGTTTTTAATGTTTATAGCCAAACAGGTAATGTCGTCTCTTAATTTTTCAGCTCCCCAATCAAGCTCTTTAGCAATTGAATCTACTAAATTTTTTGGAGTAACAATATCTAAATTTGTAACAATTTTTTGTACTCCATCGGCGCCAAGCTCTTGTCCATCTTTCAAATACCCTTCTGTTACACCATCGGTATAAACAACGAATGTTTTATCCTTAAGGTTTATAGTTTTTGATTTTACCATAGACTCTGTAAAATATTTAATAATTCCAATAGGAGGCATTTCAGATTTTATAAATTCAAAATTTTTATTTGTATCGAAAACCATTATGCTTTCGTGTCCAGCATTAACAAAACTGACCTCCCCTGTTTCAATATTAATTTTACCAAAAACCGCGGTCACAAACATTCCTTTAAATTTTGCCTCAACAAGCTCATTATTGACACCAAAAACAACTTTTTCTAGTGGATAGGATAAATTAGAAAGTGTTCTAAATATTGAGGATGCTTTAGCCATATACATTCCTGCTTTTATTCCTTTACCTGACACGTCTGCTAAAGTAAAAAAATATTCACTTTTACCAACTTTAACAACATCGTAATAATCTCCTGAAACATCTCTTGCAGGGACGTTTTTTGCATAAATAAAATTCTCAAATCTAGTAATATCTGGAAATAAACTTTTTTGAACACCTCCAGCAAGCTCTCTTTCTTTCAACAACTTTGCCTCTTTTTGTAAATTTGCTAGAGCTATTCTATTCTCTTCAACGAACCTAAAGTAAAGTCCAGTTAAAAAAGTAATAGTTAACATGAAAATAGGATAACTAATATCTACAAGTTCTGATCTAAATAAAAAAACACTAAAACCAATTATGATAACTGTAACCAAACTACCAAAAAAAATTGACAAACTATATTTTGGTTTAATTTTTTGAGATAGAAAAAAAGTTATTACCGCTACTAGAATCGAAAATAAAAGTTCAAATAGATATGTATTTGGATTTCTAACAAGATAAGATTGATCCAATATATTTTCAATTACATTTCCATGAACTTCTACTCCAGGAATTGTAACTCCTAAAGGAGTTTTTACTAAATCGAATAAACCTTGAGCTGAAGCTCCAATTAAAACATATTTATTTTTAAATCTTGCGCTATCAAACTTTCCATCAAAAACTGAACTTGCAGATATATACTGACTCTTTAATGATTTTTTATATCTAATCCAAATTATTCCATTAGGATCTGAATAAATTTTATGAGGTCTAGAGCTTATTCTATTAATACCTATTTCATTCATTTCAATATAAATATTTTTTTGATTGGATCCAACACGTATCATTTCAAGCCCCATTGTTGGATAAAGTTTATTTTCAAAACGAACGAGTAATGGTAAGGATCGAATTATACCGTCAGTCTGATCTAAAAAAGAAATTGATCCCAAACCTTTGGAGCTCTTTTCTAATTTTTCCAGTGAACCTATTGAATAAGGATATGCATAAGTAAAATTTTTAGGGTCTCCACCTTTTGATAAAAATCTAGCTTTTGCTGATCGGTCATGAGTGCCATGAGAAGGAACACTGCTACCAAGCACTGCTATAACAGATTTTGATTTTTCTAATTGTTCTCTAAAAATCTCGTCATGTCCCTTAATATTTTGAAGTTCGCTTACATCCGTTGGAATTAAATTATATGCCTTAATTATTTCCTCAGGAGATTGTTTATCTTTCTCGCTAAAAAATATATCAAAGCCTATCGCTTTGGGCTCTGAAACCTTGACGTTTTCAATAATTTTTGCAAAAACAGATCTGCTCCAAGGAAATTGACCAAATTTTCCTAAGCTTTTCTCATCAATATCAATAATGATTACATCCGTTTCCCTTTTTTCTAACGGAAATACTTTTTGGTATAAGTCAAAACTTATAAAAGAAATTGATTTAATAAAACTTGGGTTAATAAATTTTAAAACTATCAAAAAGATTAATAGAACGAAAAAAATTAAATAATTTTTATATTTTATTAATAACAGCTTCACATTAGGAATTTAACCTGAATATAATTAAAGTAAATAAAACTTGAATGAGATTTTAAAGGTTATTTCTTATTAACTCTTTTGTTTCGTCTTTTTTTCTTCTTTTTCTTAACTTTTT
>CACFNI010000006.1 GCA_902567765.1 uncultured Pelagibacteraceae bacterium
AATTTTACTTATAAAACACACTCATACTCATTTATAAGAACTCAAAATCAAATATCAAAAATAATTGACATTTCAAGTAATCAATCAAACTCTATAATACTTTACACTATAGTTGATGTTGATCTTGCTAACTTTTTATTAAAACACAGCGAAAAAAATAAAATTCCTTGTTTCAGTGTTCTTGGAGATTTAATAATTAATTTTTCAAAAATACTTAATCAGAAAGCTTCACATCTTCCAAGTGGCCAACATACACTTAATGAAGAATATTATAATCGTATAGAAGCAATTCAATTTACAATGAACCATGATGATGGAAATTTAATTAACGATATTGAAAAATCAGACATAATATTACTTGGAGTTAGCAGAACCAGTAAAACACCAACATCAATTTATCTAGCAAACAGAGGCTTAAGGACTTCTAACATACCTCTTGTAAATGAAAATTCAGTACCAGAAATTTTAAGGAAAAACCCTAAAATATCTTGCGTTGTTGGTCTAACTACAGAGCCAAATAGATTATTAGATTTAAGAAAAAACAGGATGAGTTCCTTACGAGAGACTGAACCAATAGATTATACAAATTTAGAAATGATATCTAAAGAAGTTGAAGGTGCTAAAAAAACCTTTAAGAAATATAACTGGCCCGTTATTGATGTTACCAGAAAATCGGTTGAGGAAACCGCTGCGTCTATTATTAAAATTCATGAGATATATAAAAACAATGATAAATAAAATAATATTGGCTTCTAAAAGTGGTGTCAGAAAAAAAATATTAGAAGAAAATGGCTTTAGTTGTCTAGTTAAACCAGCTAACATTGATGAAGAGACAATAAAAGAGAGCTTAAAAAATGAAGGAGCAACACCTTTATTAATTTCAAAAAATCTTG
The DNA here is from genome assembly GCA_902567765.1 of uncultured Pelagibacteraceae bacterium. GTDB lineage: Bacteria > Pseudomonadota > Alphaproteobacteria > Pelagibacterales > Pelagibacteraceae > Pelagibacter. The sequence continues at coordinate 894 of CACFNI010000006.1, forward strand.
CAGAATTAAAAGCAAATAAAATAAGCAAAAGTTTAAATGGTGAAATTGTTATTGGCGCGGATAGCGTTATTGATTTAGAAGGTTATATAGTATCAAAACCAACAAATAGAGAAGAAGCATTAACAATACTTAAAAAACTAAACGGTAAAGTGCACAACTTAATTAGTTCGATTTGTGTATCTAGAAATGGACAAATGATATGGAATTATAGTGAAAAGGCCGAACTTGTTATGAAAAATTTAAATGATAACGAATTAAAGTCATATTTGTCAAAAATTACAGATGCAGCTTTATACGCTTATAATGTTTATCAAATAGAGGGCGAGGGGAAAAATTTATTTTCTAAAATTAATGGTGATAAAGATACTATAATGGGCATACCCGTTAAAAGGCTTAAAGAATATTTAAATAATTTAAAATGAAAAAATATATAGTTATAGGAAACCCAATTGAACATTCTTTATCCCCAAAGCTACATAATTATTGGATGAATAAAAATAATATTGAGGCATCCTACGACAAGAAACTAGTTAATGAAGAAGATTTAGAGAAGATTATCAATGAAGTTAGAATAAAGAATTTACAAGGTATTAATGTGACTGTGCCTTTTAAAAAGTCTGTTATACCTTTTTTAGATGAGTTAAGCCAAGAATCAAAAGAAACTCAATCAGTTAATACTATTTTATTAGAAAATAAAAAATTGGTTGGACATAATACAGATATTGCTGGATTTGAGCTTGCTTTAAGACATTCAAATTATGACGTCACAAATAAAAAAACTTTTATTTTAGGCGCTGGTGGAGTTGTGCCCTCTATAATATTTGCTTTAAAAAAAATGAAGGCTTCTAAAATAATTTTGAGCAACAGAACTCTAGAAAAATCAAAAGAACTCAAAAATTATTTTAAAGATATAGAAATAGTAAAATGGGGAAATATTCCCTCTGATTTTGACATGATTATTAACGCAACCAGTGTTGGCCTTAAAAAGGGCGATAATTTAGATCTAAATTATGAAAAAATAGACTCAAACAAGTTCTTTTATGATTTAATATATAATCCAAAGGAAACAAATTTCCTTAAAAAAGCCAAACAAAATGGTAATAAATTTGAAAATGGAAAAATGATGTTTTTATATCAAGCGCATCAAGCATTTTCGTTGTGGCATAAAATTATGCCTGACATAAACAACGAAACTATTAAATTATTAGACTGATGAAAAGAATTGGAATAGTTGGAGATATAGGCAGTGGAAAATCTTATGTAGCTTACAAATTTGGTTATCCGGTTTTTAATGCTGATCTAGAAGTTAGCAAATTATACAGGTTTGACAAATTATGTTTCAAAAAATTAAACAAAATATTACCAAAACATATTCTGACTTTTCCAATAACTAAAAAGCAAATAATTTCTGCAATTATAGAAAATAATTTAAATTTAAGAAAAATAATTAAAATTATTCACCCTTTAATAAGAAAAAAAATGATTAGATTTTTAAAAAAAAATAAAAATAAAAATGTTGTAGTTTTGGACATTCCGCTTTTTTTAGAAAATAAAATTAACAAAAAAAAAGATGTTATAGTCTTTGTAGATTCAAAAAAAAAAGAAATAACTAAAAGATTAAAAAAGAGAAAAAATTTTAATATGAAATTAATGAATAAATTTAGGAAAATTCAACTATCTTTAGAATTTAAAAAGAAAAAATCACAATTTGTTATTAGAAATAATTTCTCTAAAAAATTTTTAAAAAAAGATATAAATAGAATTTTAGAAACGATTTTATAAATGCTTGAAGTAATATTGGATACGGAAACTACTGGACTATCAGTTAAAGATGGTCATAGAATTGTTGAAATAGGTTGTATAGAATTAGATAATCAAATACCTACAAAAAAAAAGTTCCATTGTTATTTAAATCCTGAGAGAAAAGTATCGGAGAAAGCATTAGAAATACATGGTTATACTGATGAGTTTTTATCAGATAAAAAAAAATTTGCAGACATAGCAGATGATTTTTTAAAATTTATTGAAAATAAAAAATTAATTATTCATAATGCCGAATTCGATTTAGGTCACTTAAATAACGAGTTAAATTTATTAGGAAAAAAAAGAATTAATAAAGATCAAGTTGTAGATACTCTTGACTTAGCAAGAGAAAAATTCCCTGGTTCCTCAATTAGTTTAGATGCTTTGTGTAAAAGATTTAGAATTGATAATTCTAAAAGATCGTATCACACCGCTCTGATAGATTGTGAATTGCTTTCCAAAGTTTATATAAACTTGATAGATCAAAAAGAACCCACTTTAAATTTAGAAAATCAAAGTGAAAAAAAAGAAAATTTAGATTTAGTAAATAATTTCATGTATTATAAAAAAATTATTGAACCTTCTAAGGAAGAGCTGGATTTACACAAAAAATTTTTAAAAAAGAGTCTAAAAAAAAATTATTTTAATTAAATTTACCTTTATAAAGTTCCTCAAAATCAACTTTTTTGCTAAACTTTACATCTTGAAAGCCACAGTCGTGGATTAGATTTAATAGTGCTTTTTCTAATCTTGGGTAAATATCTTTTTGGACATTGCATAGTAGAATTTTTTCTAATTTTTTTTTATCGACCATTTTCTCATTTATCTTCACTACAGTTGCATAATTTATTTCAAAATAGGATCTTCTTTCACTCGCTTCTTTATCTTCGTATTTTAAAGTAGTACAAACCTCAACCATCTGATTTTTAAGTGCCTTTGAAGTAATATTTATAGTCAGATGATACTTTGATATATTTTCTTTTACAAATAGGTAAGTTTCAATGTCAGGTGTTTCACTAGACATATCCTTTATAAACTCCGATAATATTTTATAGTTTTCTGTCATTATCTTCTTCTATATCTTCTGCCTCTCCTTCAATAAAATCTTTTTTTTCTTTTACTTTCTTTGAATAGTTTTTACTAATATTTTTTAATAAAAATTTTCTTGTAGGTGGAAAAATAATTAGCAAACCTAAAAAATCAGTGGCAAAACCTGGAATAATTAATAATAAAGCAGCAAAGGCAAGAGCTGCTCCAGAAATGATCTCATACATTGGTAGCTCGTTTTTAATTAATTGGGACATTCCTGATCTCAGAGTATTAAAACCCTCATACCTTGCATATAGCAATCCAATAAAAGCAGTTAAAAAAATTAGAAAAATTGTTGTTACAGCACCAATTTGTGATCCAATTTTAATAAATAAGTAAATTTCAATTATTGGTATCGAAATAATTAATATTATCAGTGAGTTCATTTGTCTGTAGTGTAAATTGCTAGTTGAAATAAAGCAACATAGTACATATTATCAATATATGAATGGTGGTTTTGAATATATTGATATTATACTCTTAGCAATGATTGCAGGGTTTATTTTTCTAAGATTAAGGGGAATACTAGGGAAAAGAACAGGCTTTGAAGGAAAAATTAGAGAGGAATTTAATAAAGAATTTACAAACAATGTAACAAAAAAGAATATTGATAGAGAAAATTTTGACGATGCAGCAAAAAAGGATTTTTTAAATGGAGCAAAAATTGCGTATGAAACAATAATTACAGATTTTAGTGATAATGATAATAAACTTACAGATAGTAAACCACTCATAAGTAAAAAAATTTATGATCAATTTAATCAAGCCTTACAAGACAGAAGTAAAAGGGGTCATTATGCAGAAATAACATTTATTGGAGTAAATTCTGCTATCATTAAAGAACATAAAAACATAGACCAAATTTTAAAAGTAACAGTAGATTTCGTAAGTGAGGTTATTACTTGCATCAAAGATAAAAATAAAAATATTATTTCTGGAGATCCAAAAAAAATAAAGAAAATTCATGATACATGGGTTTTTTCTAGAGATATTCGTTCAAATAATCCAAATTGGCAACTTGTAGATATTTTAACTTAATTGAATAAAAAATTTACAGATAAGGACAAAAAAGACTGGGAAAAGTTTATTAACAGTAAAGATAAAATTTTTAACAAAGATTTATCTGAAAATAAAAAAAATTATTCAAGTACAGGATCGAAAACAATTGATTTACACGGATCTTCTTTAGAAAGTGCAAACAAAATTGTAAGCGAACAAATTAAACTTTGTTCATATTCTAAAATTAAAAAACTTATAGTTATTACTGGAAAAGGACTAAGATCTAGCACACATAATAATCCTTATGTTTCTAAAGATTTAAGTATTCTAAAACATTCAGTTCCTGAATTTATTAAATCTAATTCAGAGTTAATGAAACTTATTAAAGAAATAAAGGAAGCTAATGAAGGTGATAGTGGAGCTTTCGATATTCATCTAAAAAATATTAAAGAATAAACTTAGACAAATCTGTATCTTTAACCAACTCGCCAAGATTTTTTTTAACATAATCCGAGTTAATAGTGATTTTTTTTCCAGAATTATCAGTTGCAGTAAAACTTATATCATCCAAAACTCTTTCAATAATAGTATGTAGTCTTCTTGCTCCGATATTTTCTACAGTCGAATTAACTTCTGTTGCTAAGTTTGCAATTGTATCAATACCATCATCTGAAAAATCTAATTCAACGTTTTCCGTTTTTAAAAGAGCTTTATATTGTTTAATTAATGAATTATCAGGTTCTTTCAAAATTCTTTTGAAATCATCACTAGTTAATGCATCAAGTTCAACTCTTATTGGCAAACGGCCCTGTAGTTCAGGTAATAAATCTGAAGGTTTTGCAAGTTGGAAAGCACCCGATGCGATAAATAAAATATGATCAGTTTTAATTGGTCCATACTTTGTACTAACAGTCGTGCCCTCAATTAAAGGTAATAAGTCTCTTTGTACACCTTCCCTAGAAACATCACCACCAACACGATCTGTACGAGCTGAAATTTTGTCAATTTCATCAAGAAACACAATCCCATTATTTTCAGTTGAATTTTTAGCAGCTTTAATAATTTTATCTTGTTCAATAAGTTTATCTGACTCTTCATTAATCAAAATTTCGTGAGACTCCTTAACAGTCATTTTTTTCTTTTTTGGTTTATTTCCCATTGATTTTCCGAGCATTTCTCCAAGATTTATCATACCAACGTTTGCTCCAGGCATTCCAGGTATTTCAAAAGATGGCATTGAACTTGTTTCGCTAACAGCAATTTCAATTTCGTTTTCGTCTAAGTCACCGTTTCTTAATCTTTTTCTAAAACTTTCTCTAGTTGCTATGCTGGCTTTATTTCCAACTAAAGCATCAAGAACTTTTTCCTCCGCATTTTTTTGAGCTATAGCTGATACTTCTTTTCTTTTTTTTACTTTTTCCATTGCTATAGCAATCTCTAATAAGTCTCTTACAATTTGTTCAACATCTCTTCCAACATAACCAACTTCAGTAAATCTAGTAGCTTCTACTTTTACAAAAGGTGCCTCAGCAAGTTTTGATAATCTTCTAGAAATTTCTGTTTTTCCTACACCGGTCGGTCCTATCATCAAAATATTTTTAGGCAAGACCTCATCTCTCATTTCTCCTTCAAGGGCCTGTCTTCTCCATCTATTTCTTAATGCTATTGCAACAGCTCTTTTAGCTTTATTTTGTCCAACTACATACCTATCAAGTTCAGAAACTATCTCCCTTGGAGATAAAGAGCTTATATAAGACTTATTATCATCTTTATTTTTATCTTTTTGAACCAATGTTGTTACGTTTGAATTTTCCATTAAATTTTTTCTATAGTTACTTTATCATTCGTAAAAACACATATTTCAGAGGCAACTTTTATTGCTTTTTTAGCAATCTCTTCAGCAGTTAAGTTCGTATCCATTAAAACCTTTGCTGATGCTAAAGCATAGTTTCCACCAGAGCCAATTCCTATAACATCTCCTTCTGGTTCCAAAACGTCTCCCGTTCCGGAAATAATAAAACTCTTTTCCTTATCACCTATTGCCATTAACGCTTCTAGTCTTCTTAGATATTTGTCTGTTCTCCAGTCCTTAGCTAATTCAACAGCTGCTCTTGTTAAATTGCCTGCATGTTTTTCTAATTTAGACTCTAATCTTTCAAACAAAGTTAGTGCATCTGCTGTTGATCCAGCAAAACCTGCTATCACATTTCTTTTCTCAATCTTTCTAACTTTGTTAGCAGTACTTTTGATAACAGTATTACCCATGCTTACCTGTCCATCACTAGCAACTACAACATCTTTATTCTTTCTAACTAAAACAATCGTTGTCATAGTTGTTAAATGGATATTATTTTTGATAGTTCAAGGGCTTTATTAGTTATGTTGATATAACTAAATAATGGAGATATACCTATAAAAATTATGAAGCGAAAAGCCAATATCACAAGAAAAACAAAAGAAACATCAATTAAAGTAGACCTTAATATTGATGGTAAAGGAAAGTATAAAATTGACACAGGAATTGGTTTTCTTAATCATATGCTAGAACAGTTATCAAAACACTCCTCAATAGATTTAAGCGTCAAAGCTAAAGGAGATACACATATAGATTTACATCATACGACTGAGGATATTGGAATTGCAATTGGTGAATGTTTAAAAAAAGCATCTAAAAATTTTGTTGGTATAAAAAGATATGCTCATGCTCTACTTCCTATGGATGAAACATTGACTAGAGTTGCTATTGACATTTCTAACAGACCTTATCTAATTTGGAATGTTAAATTAAAAGTAGAAAAGTTAGGAGAGATGGATACTGAACTTTTTAAAGAATGGTTCCAAGCATTTGCGCAATCAGCAGGAGTAACTTTACATGTAGAAAACATTTATGGTGATAACAGTCATCACATTATAGAATCTTGTTATAAAGGATTAGCTAGATCATTGAGAGCAGCATTAGAATTGGATCCAAGAAATAAAAATACAGTGCCCTCTACAAAAGGTTCTTTATAAGAAGAAGAATTAATGAAAGTCGCAATAGTCGATTATAATTCGGGGAATATAAGCTCTGTAATAAACTCCTTCAGGGAAGTTGCCAAAGATAAAGTAAATATTGAAGTAACCTCAGATTTAAAGAAAATTGAATCTAGTGATAAGGTGGTTTTACCAGGACAAGGCTCGTTTAAGAGTTGTGTAGATGCCTTAAACAAAATAAGTGGTCTTACAGAAACACTTAACGAGTTTGCAATAATTAATAAAAAACCTCTTCTTGGAATTTGTGTTGGTTTACAAATGTTTGCTGATATCGGTTATGAAGAAACTGAAACAAAAGGTTTGGGTTGGATTTCAGGTAAAGTTTCAAAAATGAATAATCAAAACGGAAAATATAAACTTCCTCATATTGGTTGGAATCAAATTAGTATTGTTAAGGATAGCAAAATTTTTAAGGATATAGAAAATAATTCTCATATGTATTTTGTTCACAGCTATGAATTTATTCCGAAAGATAAAAATGTAATTTCAGCAACAACAGATTATTCCTCAAATATTGTTTGCTCTGTTGAAAAAGAAAATATATTTGGAACTCAATTTCATCCAGAAAAGAGTGATAAGATCGGACTTAAAATAATTAATAATTTTATAATTTTATAAATGAAAATATTTCCAGCAATAGATATAAAGGATAAAAAGTGCGTAAGATTGACCAAAGGAGATTTTGATAATAAAACAGAGTATGAAATATCCCCAATTGAACAAGCAAACAAATATAAAGATCATGGTTTTAAAAATTTACATATTGTTGATCTAGATGGGGCTTTAACAGGTGAAACGATTAATTTAGATATCATTCAAGAAATAGTGAGTAAATTCGATTTAAATATTGAAATTGGAGGAGGTATCAGAAACTTTGATAGTATTCAAAAATATACAGATGTTGGAGTTGAGAAAGTTATTTTAGGAAGTGCAGCTATAAAAGATAAAAATTTTTTAAAAGAAGCATGTGAAAAATTCCCAAATAAAATTGCTTTAGCTTTGGATGCTAAAGATGGATATTTATCAATATTTGGTTGGAAGGAAAACTCTAAAGTATTAACTAGAGATTATTTAAATGCAGTTAATGAATATGGCGTTAGCAGATTGATTTTTACTGATATTAATCGGGATGGTATGAAGCAAAGTCCTAATTTTGAAGAAACGGCAAAAGTTGCTGAACTATCTAATTGTCCCGTAATTATATCTGGTGGAGTATCATCCGTTAATGATATCAAAAAAGCTAAGGACTTAAAAAATATCGAAGGTATAATAGTTGGTAAAGCAATTTACGATGGCGATATCTTATTAGAAGAATTGGTAGAAGAAGATGCTTAAAAATAGAATAATTCCCTGCTTAGATGTAAAAAAAGGTCGTGTGGTTAAAGGGATTAACTTTGTTGATCTAAAAGATGCTGGAGATCCCGTTGAGCAGGCAAAAATTTATAGTGAGGGTGGTGCTGATGAAATTTGTTTTTTAGATATTACAGCATCTAATGAAAATAGAGATATTATCTATGATGTTGTTAAGAAAACTTCTAAGAAATGCTTTGTCCCTTTAACAGTAGGTGGAGGAATAAAAAGCATTGAGGATATTAGAAAATTGCTTAATTGTGGAGCAGATAAAGTTTCAATAAATACTGCCGCAGTACAAGACTCAAAGATTGTTAAAGATAGTTCTCAAAAGTTTGGTTCACAGTGTATTGTTGTTGCAATTGATGCAAAAAACAATGGAGATATGTGGGAGATTTACACTCATGGTGGAAGAAATAGAACTGGGATTGATGCAATTAAATTTGCAAAAAAAATGGAAGAAAGTGGAGCAGGAGAATTATTAGTAACATCAATGGATAGAGATGGGACTCAAGTTGGATATGATATTGATTTGATGTCTAAAATTTCTTCAAAAGTAAATATTCCTGTCATTGCTTCTGGTGGTGTTGGAAATTTAGATCATTTAGTTGATGGCATTAAACTAGGAAAAGCGAGCGCTGTTTTAGCGGCATCAATTTTTCATTACGGAAAACATTCAATTAAACAAGCCAAGGAATATTTGGATTCAAAAGGAATACCTGTTAGAATTTAACATGTTAAGCACATTAGAAAAATTACTTAATCTTGTAAGAGATCGTAAAAATAATTCATTAGAAGGCTCATACACAAATAAATTACTGAAAGATAAGAATTTGAGTATGGAAAAAGTTTTAGAGGAAATAAATGAACTTATTGAGGCTGTAAAAAATGATACAAATAAAGTTCATGAGGCAGCCGATGTTTTTTATCATTTAATAGTATATCTTGAAGCAAATAATATTAAAATTGAAGATGTGATGCTTGAACTAAAAAAAAGGGAAAAATAAAATTTTATGAGTAAACTAAAAATTATTTTTATAATAATTATAGGATTTATTTCATATAAAGTTTTTATAGCAATTAAAGACTTTAACATTGGAGTTGGTAATAGAGTTGCGATGATTGAGGAACAAGCAGGTTTTGAAAAAGAGGGAGAGGTGATTGGTCTTATGATGTATCTAGATGGTGAACTACAAGAACATCTTTTAACTCCATCAAAATCAAAATGTTTAAAAATGAAGGAAATTGCAGAAGAAAATTCTTATGCAGATTATGAGTGTGCTGTTGTCTTTGCAGTATTGCAGGGAAATAAAATTTTAAGTATTATTGAGGAAATAGAGGTTATTGAATGAAGTATGATGAAAACAATGTCTTTGCAAAAATATTAAGAGGAGAAATACCTTGTAAAAAAATATATGAGGATAATTTTATTTTATCTTTTTATGATATTAATCCTCAAAAAAAAATTCATGCGCTGGTGATACCAAAAGGAAAATATATTGATTTAGATGATTTTTCTGAAAAAGCATCTTCTGATGAGATTTTAGGATTGTTAAAAGGTTTGAGAATAGTTGCTCAAAAATTAGGAATATCAACAGATAAAGGCAAAGGTTACCGTGTACTCTCAAATATTAGCGAGGATGGAGGCCAAGAAGTTCCTCACTTGCATTTTCATTTATTTGGGGGAGAAAAAATTGGTAAAATGGTTCAGTGATTGAAAATATTTCTAGAATTTACTTAGAAATTAAATCTCTTAACGAGTTGAATGAGGTTAAAAAACCTGATGGTAATTATTCAATTTATTTAGTTAATCCAAATGATTTTCAATTAAATAAATTTCTTTATAAACAAATTGGTAAAAAATATTTTTGGAAAGACAGATTGGAATGGTCAAATAAAAATTGGATAGATTACGTCTCAAATAAAAAAATTTCGACATATGTTTTGAAAGATAATGAGGATATAGTTGGTTATTTTGAATTAATTTTTCACAATATTAAAGAGGAGGCAGAAATAGCATATTTTGGAATTTTAGAAGATTATTTTGGTAAAAAATTAGGTGGTTATCTTTTAAGCCAAGCTATTAAAAAAGCTTTTCAATTAAACATAAATCGTCTATGGCTTCATACGTGTTCTTTAGATCACAAAAATGCTTTAAAAAATTACTTATCAAGGGGAATGGCTATTTTTAAATCTGAAACATTAAAAGCAAAAATAGCTTAATTCATTCTCATTTTTGGAATTTCAAAAATTTTATTATTTATTTTTTGATTAGTTCTTATTTTCGAAATAAATGTAATAGCTAAATTTTGATAAATATCTTCAGTTTGCCAACCAATTAAATTATAGTTTTTATTATTAAAATAAATATTAATTTTATTATTTTCATTTATGATCGTAAAATTATAATATTTATCATCTACATTTCTTCCTTCTAATTTTTGAATTTGATTAATAAGATAGTTCTTGTCCAATATAAGTTCCAATGGTGTTTTATTTAAAGGATAAAGATAATAATTACTTTTATTTTCATTTGTTATAACTAAAGTTTTTCCATTAGAAACCATTATTTTTTTCTTCTTATTATCATAAATACAATAAATTTTTTTTGGATATTTGATTGTACATTCTCCGCGCTCAAATAGATCATTTATTTTTTGTTCGAATTTGAATGTTAAATTATTAGTATTTTTAAGGTTTAGTATAATTTTTTCTTTAATAGATGCATGAAGATGCTTTGTCGTAAAAAGAAAAATTAAGACTAAAATAAAAATTCTTTTCATTAGAGAACATCTCTTTTACCAACATGATTTGCTTTACTGACAATACCTTCAGCTTCCATCATATCAATTATTCTTGCTGCTCGATTATAACCTATCTGTAGTTTTCTCTGCAAATATGACGTTGAAGCTTTCTGTTCTGATTTAATTAATTTTACTGCTTCTTGATAAAGTTCATCTTTTTCAGAATTATTAGAGCTATTTTCGACATCCTCTTTTTCATCTGCAAAACTTAATATCTCGTCGACATAATCAGGATCTTCTTTAGATCTAAGATAATTATTAACTTTTTCAATTTCATTTTCTGATACAAAAGGAGCATGTATTCTGATTACTTTGTTAGCCGAAGACATAAATAGCATATCTCCTTTTCCTAACAATTGTTCAGCCCCCTGTTCACCAAGAATTGTTCTTGAGTCAATTTTAGATGTAACTTGAAATGATATTCTGGTTGGAAAATTTGCTTTTATTGTTCCGGTTATAACATCAACACTGGGTCTTTGTGTTGCCATAATAATATGAATTCCAGCAGCTCTAGCCATTTGAGACAATTTTTGAATATAATTTTCAATTTCTTTTCCCGCTACTAGCATCAGATCTGACATTTCGTCAACAATTACTACTATGAACGGCATTGGAAGTTTATGTTTAGAGTTGTATCCTTCAATATTTCTTACACCTTCCTTACTCATCAAACGATATCTATTTTCCATTTCTTTTACTACCCAGCCTAAAACAGACGCAGCCTTTTTTGCCTCAGTAATTACTGGACATAACAAATGAGGGATACCTTCATATGGAGATAATTCTAATTTTTTTGGGTCAATTAAAATAAATTTACATTTTTCAGGAGTATGACTGTACAACAGAGAAAGAATAATAGTATTAATACAAACAGATTTTCCAGATCCAGTGGTTCCAGCTATTAACAAATGAGGCATTGAAGCTAGATCTCCAATTATTGGTGTACCCGAAATATTTTTTCCTAAGGCTATTGGCAATTTAATATCTTTTCGTGAAAAATCTTTGTTTGTTAATATTTCACTCAAATAAACATTTTCTCTTGATGCATTTGGAATTTCAATACCAATCGTGTTACTTCCAGGAATAGTAGATATTCTTGCTGATTCAGAGCTAGTATTTCTAGCAATATCCTCTGACAAATTTATAATTTTTGAGACTTTGACACCCGCTGCTGGCTCAAACTCATTTAAAGTAACAACAGGACCACTACTAATTTTTTTTATTTTTCCTTCAACACCAAAATCTAACAAAATTTTTTCTAAAAAGGCAGGATCAAGACCTGATGTAATTGCATCTTTATTTTTACTCTTGGTTGCTGGTGATTTTAATAAATTTACTGATGGCAGAGTAAACTTCTTCTTGTTAGATAAATTTTCATTTTTTATTTTTGAAAAAGGAAAATTCTCTTGTATTGGATTCAAATTATTTGCAATATTTAAATTATCTATTATTGTATTACTTTTTTCACTGTCTTGTAACATTTCCTTTTTACCAAAAGTTATCTTTTTAAAATTTTTAAAGAATAAAATTATTTTTTGGATGTTAAAATTTACGCTTATAAAAAATAAAGTAATAATAGCAATAATTAAAATATAAAAACTAATTTTTGGACTTAGATTGATCATTTCAAATAAAAAACTATTATTTAAAAATTTTCCAACAAATCCTCCATTGCCATTAATTGATAACCAAAAAGGTTCTGAATAATAAAAGGTAAAAAATAAAGATCCACACAAACAATATAAAATGGTAAAAAATAAATTTTCAATTAAAATAATGGTTTTTTTATTTTTTATTACATTAATGCCTGTTATGAAAATTGTGACTGAAAAAAAAATTGAGATAAGGCCAATTGATTGGAAAAAAAAATCTGAAATAACACTTCCTTTATATCCAAGTATATTTTTAATTTCTTTCTCACCTGTATATATAAAATTTGGGTCCTCAGGAGAATGACTGATCAAAGATATTAAAAGAAGCAAACCCAGTGTAGCGACGCAAAGTCCCACAAGTTCGATTAACCGATTAATAACGAAATCAAAGCTATTTTTAGCAATTTTTTTTATTTCCATAAAATGAATCAAATTAATAACTTTGTATCACTTAATATTTATTGTTAAAATTAAATTTTAAATATGAATGTGTGTTTAATTGGTAATAATTTAATAACTCTTTCATTAGCTAAAAACTTAACAAATAAGAATATTAAAGTTTTTAACTATGTACAAAGTAATAAAAAAAAATCAAATACAAGAACAATTGGAATCACTAGAGATAATCTTCAGTTTTTTAATGAAGAAATTTTAAATATTAAAAAAAAAATGATTTGGGATATTAAAAAAATAGACGTTTACAGTGAAAAATACAAAAAACAAAAGATATTAAATTTTGAGAACTATAAAAAAAGTCTATTTTATATGATTAAAAATGATGAAATCTATAATTTATTAGAGAAAAATTTAAAAAAAAATTTTCTTTATAAAAAAATTTATCTAAAAAACAGTAATCTATTGAAAAAAGTAGTAAAAAAAAATTTTGACATAGTAATTAATTGTGATCAAAACAATATTATTTCAAAAGAGATATTTTTTAAAAAAATTACAAAGAATTATAATAGTAAAGCATTTACTTGCATCATCAATCATAAAAGAATAAACAATAAAGTAGCTTCACAAATTTTTACGAAATATGGACCAATTGCATTTCTGCCTATTTCGAACTCTAAGACATCAATAGTTTTTTCAGTAGACTTAAATAAAATAAAACTAAATGAAATAAAAGTTATAGATTTAATAAATTATTATAATTTTAAATATGAAATACAAAACTTTTCTGAAGTAGAAGTTTTTGATTTGTCATTTTCTACATTAAGAAATTATTTTCAAAAAAATATTTTAGCATTTGGCGATATCATACATAAGGTTCATCCCCTTGCTGGTCAAGGCTTTAATATAAGTTTAAGAGATCTTCAAGTTCTCTCAAAGCTTATTCAAAAAAAAATAAATCTTGGTTTACCATTAGATATTTCAATCTTTCAGGAATTTGAAAATAATACTAAACATCTAAATTATGTTTTTATATCTGGAATTGATTTAATTTATGAATTTTTTAAATTTGATAATAAAATAAAAAATAATATATCGAATATATTTTTTAAAATAATAGACAAAAATAAAAACCTTAACAAATTTTTTTCTAGTTATGCCAACAAAGGTTTGGTTCTATAGCTATTGAAGTGTGCTATTATCAAAGTTATCTAAAACATATGTTTTGAGTATTTCCTCTAACTTATCTTTTCTCATACTCAAATTTTTTGTCTCTAGAAGAATTTGTTTTTCCTCAAGAGAAAATGGCGAGCCCATTGCAAGAGCATTAATTGTTTGTTCTAAATTTTGTTTTTCAAGTTCATTCCAATTAATTGCAAAACCTTTTTTTTCAAAAAAATTCTTAAAATCTTTAAATATAAGCTTTAAATCAGAAAATTTTATATCTTCTTTATTTATATCAGTATCATTTTGAAAATCATCAAAACTAATTCTACATTCACGGTAAAGTTTGTCGTTTTTTATTTCCTCAATTATTTTAAATCTAGATAAACCGTTTAGTACAATTAAATATCTTCCATCTTGAGTTTCACTAAAACTTGTTATTTTTCCTAAACAACCAATATCGTAAAGACTTTCAAAGGATTTCCCGATGTTTTTTTTTGGTTGAACCATCCCAATTAATCTGGAACTTTTCATACTATCATTAATCATTTTAATATATCTTGGCTCAAAAATATTTAATGGAACATTAGTATTTGGAAAGAAAATAAAATTAGACAAAGGAAAAACAGAAATTCTATTAGGAAATTTTTCTTTTTTATTCATAATTTGTTAGTTGATTATATCATTAATGAATAAAATTTAATAATACTTGCAATAAAAAATACCTCTATTTATAATCAGCTTTAATAAGCGGGCATAGCTCAGTGGTAGAGCGTCTCGTTGCCAACGAGAAGGTCGAGGGTTCGACCCCCTTTGCCCGCTCCATAAAGGAGTTTTATGAGCGATTTATCAGAAAAAAAATGTATTCCATGCGAAGGTGGCATTCCTTCTTTTGATATAAATGAGATACATAAATATTTAAAAAAAGTAGATGGATGGGATGTTAAGCAAGACGAGTCTAAAAATTTTTATTTAATTAAAGAATTTAAGTTTGAAAATTTCATTAACAGTCAAAAATTTATAAATAAAGTTGGAAATATTGCAGAAACTGAAGGTCATCATCCTGATATTTGGTTTGGATGGGGGTATGCAAAAATCAAAATATTTACCCACGCGATAAAAGGATTGGCAGAGAGTGATTTTATATTAGCTGCTAAAATTGATAAAATTCCTAATGTCTAAAGTGTCTAGTTTTAGAAAAAATTAATATAGTTTTAGTTTGATTTGCAAAATTAATAATTTCTTTATCTCTTATTGATCCAGATGGCTGAATTACAGCTGAAACACCGGAATTAACTAAAGTTTCAATACCATCAACAAAAGGAAAAAAAGCATCTGATGCAGCAATTATTTTATTACTATTTTCAGATTTTTGAAATTTTTTCATTTTATTAATAGCAATTTTACAACTGTCTAGTCTACTTGGTTGTCCAGAACCAATTCCTACGGTTGATGTATCGTTAGCTAAAACTATCGCATTTGATTTAACATATCTACATACATTAAATGCAAATAATAAACTATTAAAAGTTTTTTTATCAGGTTTTGTTTTTGATACAATTTTAAAATTTCTTTTTGAAAAAAAAGAATCATCATTTGTTTGAATTAAAAAATTATCAAAATTTGAAATTACGCTTTGAGTATCCTTACTAGTAGATTCTAGGGCATCGATTATTCTGAGGTTTTTTCTTTTTTTTAAGATTTTGATTGCATCTTTATCTATCTTGTTTCCAATAATAACTTCAAAAAAAGTCTTATTCAATTCAGTTGCGAGTTTTTTATTTATTTTAAAGTTACAACAAACAATTCCTCCAAAAGCACTAATCGGGTCACAATTCAGAGCTTGTTTAAAACTTTTTATCTTATCTTTGTTTATTGAAACACCACTTGGATTTGCATGTTTAACAATTACAGTTCCAGTATTTCTTGGTAACGATTTTGTTATAGATATTGCAGAAAAAATATCATTATAATTATTGTAACTAAGTTGTTTACCACTTAATTGTTTAATATTTAAATTTTTCTTTTTCGAGTATAAAGCACCTGATTGATGGGGATTTTCACCATATCTTAATTTTTCAATTAAATTTCCATATAAAATTTTTCTCGTAGGGAACTTGTTTAATGACAAAGTATTAAAGTATTCAGATATCACAGAATCGTAATAAGCTGTCTCAAAAAATGCCGCCTCTGACATTTCTTGTCTAAATTTTAAAGAAGTACCTCCATTATTAAAATTAAGCTCTTTGATTAATTTTGAGTATTGGTCGACTTTTGTAATAACTGTAACAAAGTTATAATTTTTTGCAGCAGCTCTAACCATCGTAGGTCCACCTACATCAATATTTTCAATTATTTTAGAGTGATTTTTAGACTTTTTTAAAGCTTCTTCAAATGGATAAAAGTTTACAATGACCAAATCAATTTCTTCAAATTTATTTACTAATAATTGTTTTTTATGCTTTTTATTTTTTCTCTTACTTAAAATTCCAGCATGTATTTTAGGGTGTAGCGTTTTAACTCTTCCATCCAATATTTCTGAAAATTTAGTATAGTCCGAAATTTCAGTACACCTATATTTAAGTTTTCTTATTTCCTTATAAGTTCCTCCAGAACTAATTATCTCTATTTTATATTTCTTTAAAGTTTTTAAAATAGAAATCAAATTTTGTTTATTTGACAATGAAATTATAGCTCTTTTTATTTTTCTCATTAGATTTTATTTAGGACCCATTTTATATTCTGATTTTCATTTTGTGTCATTCCAGAAATAAATATATTTTGATTTTCTACAAAAGTATTTTTTTTACCAAAATATAGGCCTGTTTCTAAATTTATTTCATAGTTTTCAGTTGTAAACTTCCAACCTTCTTTATCAACCTCTATAAAAATAGATTTTTTGTCTTGTGTTTTCATTACCTTTGAAGTCGGTAATAAATGAAAACGTATTTCAAAATTAACTTTTTTATAATTTTTTTTTTTAATAATACTATCTGTTCCAATAAATTTATTCTGTTCAGGATAAAATTCTATTTTTCGTTCATGGATTATTCCATATTTTTTTAGATAACCATTGTGTGAAGCAATTATGTTCCAGTAATTTTTCTCGAAAATACTAGACTTATTTAAAATTTTTAAACTCTGTTCAACAAGTGAGCTTTTACTTCCAACTTTTTGTAACTTACATGAGGAACTATTATCAATAATTAAAGTGCTATGATTTGCCGTAGCTTTAGATAATCCATTTAATTTATGTTTATGATTTTGAAAATATCCAGAATTGCATATTATTTTGTTCTGATTTGATATAATTTCAAAAGATAAGGACCCTAATTGATAATCTTTAGAAAATTTTTTTTCTGGACTTTGCCCAACATCCATCACCAAAGCGATCCTCTTATTTTTTTGAATTGAGTAACCACCAATTTCTTGATTTTCATTTTTAAATTTATATCCAAATTTTAAAAGGTAATTATCAAAATCTTCGTTGTTAGTGTCATAATTTCCATTGAATAGGGCGCTTTGTTTTAAGCCTTGAGATACTAATGAATAAGCATTTCCCAAGTTAAATATAGTCTCATTTATATATTCAGGGATATCACTCTGAGATTCTTTTAACCATTCTCGGATTAAAATAAAATATTTATAATAAAAAACTAATTGTCTTATATTTCTAGACTTTGGAAAACCTTCCGTATCTAAAGAATATTTAATTATTTTTTTTAAAAAATTTAAACCAAACTCCAAATATTTTAAATTGTTTTGATATGATAAACCCACAAGTATTACTGCTGAACAACCCAAAATCTTATCATCAAGATTTTCTGATCTTTCTATTTCGTTTATTAAATGATTAGTTTGTTTTTGAATTATATTATTAAATTTTTTCTTATAATCCTCATTACTTTCTTCATAAGTTAATTTTGAATTAGAAATCCAGGCAATTATTCTTTTTGAAAGAATATCTATCTTCCAGTTTTTTACATTGTATTTATTGTTAGATTTAATCCAATTTAAAATTATTGACTGGGTAATATTTTTAGAGGACTTAAGATCTAAAGTGAAAAGCCAAAAAAAATTATGTAACTTTTCATAATCTTTTTTTTTGATATTTTCGTTAGCCCATATTGATACTAAAGAAAAATCCTCAATTTTATTTTTTTTTTTATTATATTTTATAATACAATCAGTTATTCCAGGACTTGGTTTATACTCTAAAATTTTATTTTCAGTTTTCGATATTTTCTTATTATAAATTATTGAATTTAAATAAAAACTTCTAGTTTTATTTGTAAAGAAAAAAAAAAATTGATTTATATAATTAAATGAATTTTTTAAAATCATTTTTCAACTAGATTTAAGAATATCAATATTTCTTTTTATATCACCATTATTACTTTTAAAAATTGTTGTTCCTGACACAAGTATATTTGCCCCAGCATCAATTACAGTTTTACTATTTTCAAAATTTATTCCACCATCCACTTCAATATCAAATTTAAGATTTTCTTTATCTTTTATTTCTCTTAATTTTTTAATTTTACCAACAACTTCAGGTATGAATTTTTGTCCACCAAACCCTGGGTGAACACTCATTACTAAAACTAAATCAATATCCTTCAAATTTTCTTCAATCAATTCAATCTTCGAATCTGGATTTAAAGATACCCCAACTTTTTTATTTAAACTTTTTATTAAATCTAATGACTCTTTTAAATTTTCAGTGGCCTCTGGATGTATTGTAATAAGATTAGCGCCAGCATCAGCAAAATCTTTAATGTATTTATGAACAGGGGATATCATTAAGTGAACATCAAAAATAAGACTTGTATACTTTCTTAAACTTTTTATTACTGGTGGGCCAATTGTCAAATTCGGAACAAAATGACCATCCATAACATCTACATGTATCATGTCAGCTCCTGCTTCTTCTAATCTTTTTATTTCTTTTCCCAATTGGCTAAAGTCAGCTGAAAGTATTGATGGTGAAATTTTTATTTTTTTCATTAATTGATTACTTAACTAGTATCAATTTTATTTTTTAATTTGAATTATTTTTTACCAAAAATTTGGTAAATTTGTGATGCAATTTCACTTTCTAGAGGAAAAGACAGCATTCCCATGACAGAATATCCCAGTAAATAAGGAAATAAGTAAAATCTAAACATGAAAAAAAACCAAGCTACATAAAGTGGGACAATGGGTCTTACTATGAAGGTAGGTGTTATTGGTTTGAATAAATTTATTAATGGATCAGTAAGCTTTACAAAAACTTTCATGAAGAAAAACTCAGAATTTTCTCTTTGGAAGATATTCATAGCCACTCTTCCAATTAGTGTCCACATGATCATACCCATTACATAATCAATTAAATAAACTAATGGATGAAAATCTGCAGACATGTATTTAAGACTTAATAAAAGGGGCGATAATATTTCGCCCCTTAAATTTTAATTATTTAGTGTGATTTAGCAAGTACTGTTTTACCGCTAGGTACACGTACTTCATCAACCATTCTTTGAGTAGCTGCATCTGGTGCTTTAGTTATTAAACTAACAATAACCATAGATACTAAACTAACTAATGATCCAACTATTCCGAATGTAAGTTGAGTTACACCCCAGAATCCAGCTCCACCATTACGTACCCAAATCAGATATGCAGTTCCAGAAATTAGACCTAGAAGCATTCCTGCTACAGCGCCTGGTGCATTTG
The DNA here is from genome assembly GCA_902567765.1 of uncultured Pelagibacteraceae bacterium. GTDB lineage: Bacteria > Pseudomonadota > Alphaproteobacteria > Pelagibacterales > Pelagibacteraceae > Pelagibacter. The sequence goes on from CACFNI010000006.1 coordinate 20,896, forward strand.
CTCTCTTCCACCATACTCCAAGTACAAGTGGGAAGAACAATCCTGACATAGCAAAGTCAAAAGCCCATATTACTGAACCTAAGATACCTTGGATCTCAAGAGCTGCAATAGATGCTCCAGCAAAACCAATTAAGAATAACAATACCCTTGCAACAATTAATCTTTTTGCTGTTTCAGCTTTAGGATTGATGATCTTATAGTAAATGTCATGTGACAGTGCGTTCGAAATCGCAAGAACTAAACCGTCTGCAGTTGACATGGCAGCAGCCATACCTCCAGCAGCAACTAATCCTGAAATTACATAAGGCAATCCAGCAATCTCCGGAGTAGCTAATACTACAGCTTTACCACCCATGAAAAACTCGTTCAACTCAAGTGTTCCATTTCCGTTAAAATCGCTTACAAACATTAAGTTCGCTTGGTTCCAGTTTTGGTACCAGTCTAGTGCTTGTACATCAGAAATTGATTTACCAATAATACCTGTTGAAAGGTTTGGATCCATCAACGACAGTTTTGATAATGTAGCTAACATTGGTGCTGAAGAATAAAGTAGGAATATAAAGAATAATGACCAACCTACTGATCTTCTAGCAGTTTTTACACTAGGAGTAGTAAAATATCTCATCATCACGTGAGGTAATGAGGCTGTTCCAGCCATCATACAAACCGCTAACGAAATAAATTTCCAAGGTGTAGTGTTAACTTCAGAATGTGCTTTAGTAATACCAGCTAAGCCTTTTGGCACTGATGCCAAATCGGCCGCAGAGTTTTTAACAGAACCTAAACCAAATTGGCTTTCTAGTTCAGCAATTCTAGCTACTTCATCAGCTAACATAAAGTGCGGAAAGAAACCGGCACCCATTTTATTGCTTATCCAGAATACTGGTAATAGGTATGCTATGATTAGCACGATATATTGTGCAACCTGCGTCCATGTAACTGCTCTCATACCGCCAAGCATAGAACACATCAAGATACTCGCTAAACCTACATAAACTGCAATTCCAAATGGAATATCTAATGCTACAGAAGCAATGGTTCCTGTTGCATTGATTTGTGCTGTTACGTAAGTAAATGAAGCAACTGTTAAGACTAAAACTGCAGATAATCTAGCTAAGTTTCCACCGTATCTAGTACCAATAAAGTCTGGCACTGTATAACATCCAAACTTTCTTAAGTATGGTGCTAAAAGTGATGCAACTAGCACATATCCGCCTGTCCATCCTACTAACAGAGCCATATAGCCGTAACCTTTGAAATAAATTCCTCCTGCCATTGCAACGAATGAAGCACCAGACATCCAGTCTGCTGCTGTTGCCATTCCATTGAAAACAGTTGGAACTTGTCTTCCAGCTACGTAATACGCATCTGCTTGCATAGTTCGAGATAACCAACCAATGAAAGCATAAATAAAAACAGTAAATGCAACGAAGAAAATACCAATTAATTTCGCTGACATACCTGCTTGTTCTGCAATCGCCATTAAGATTATGAACACTAGGAAGCCCCCAGTATAAATTCCATAAACTTTTGGCAGGTTATCTATAAATTTTCCTTTTATCATATTTAGTCACCCTCTCTTTCAGTATAACCAAATTCTTCATCTATTTTTTCTTGTCTATTTGCAAACCAAAAAATTAGTATTACGAAAATTCCAAGAGACCCTTGACATGTCATATAATATGACAATGGATATCCTAACGGTCTAAAATTAGATGCTTCCATTTCGGCTCCGAAGAAAAAGATGCCAATTGAGAACACAAACCAAATCGCCAAAGTTACGAATAGGTGATTTCTAGTTTTTTCCCAATGTTGTGCTTGTTTTGACATTTTTAATCCTCCCTATAGGTTAAAAGACGTGAGCATACTTATAAAAATTAATATTGAAACCCCTAATATCTTGGTATTAGCTAGTATTATTGAATATAAAACAACCTGAACTAGAAAATGGCACTAAAGTATAGATTTAACTTGAAAGACATAAAGCTAGAGGACTTTAAAGTTTATCTGCTTGCATTATTTAAGGCATTTATACCAAAGAAAAAAATTAAAAATATTGATGAATTAAAAGAATTTATTCAAAAAAAAATCAGCATGGGTATCTCAAGTAACTTTATATGGTTATTTAAAAACAAGAATGGGTACAAGATATGTTTTACACTTTGATAACGAGGTACTATTAGAATCAATTAATAAAGCTAAATGGAATATTTATGCAGTGGCATTACAAGATCTCACTTTTTTTGCTTTTTCATATTTAAATACTTTTTTTGACTATCAAGAAGTTGATAATGCAAAAAAGATTTATGAAGCTATTCTAGAAGATGAAATTTCCAATGGGATGCCACATGATATAATAGAAAAAGGAAAAAAAAATTTTGAAAAACGTTTACAAAAAATAAATTGGAAAACCCATTTTAAATCTTTACCATTTAATGATAGCGCTTTGTCTTTATATGATTGGGCACCTATTGCTGAAGAACTAAAAGTTTTAGATAGAAAAATAGTTCTAAATTCAATGATCCTAAAATGGGATAATATTAAAGAAGAATTTATAAAATTAATTAAATTTTAATTATTTTTTCTGTTTTCAACTAAACTATCAACTACACTTGGATCTGCTAGTGTAGTAGTATCTCCTAATTGATCATGCTCGTTAGCTGCGATTTTTCTTAGAATTCTTCGCATAATTTTTCCGGATCTAGTTTTTGGAAGTCCTGGTGAAAAATGTATGAGATCTGGAGTTGCTATTGGGCCAATTTGTTTTCTTACCCAAAGTTTTAATTCTCTCTCTAGATCAAAATCTTCCTTCTCTCCAGCATTTAAAGTTACATAGCAATATAAACCGTTTCCTTTGATATCATGAGGATATCCAACAACTGCAGCTTCAGCAACTTTTGGATGGGCTACAAAAGCACTTTCAATTTCTGCTGTACCTAAATTATGTCCTGATACAATTATAACATCATCTACCCTACCTGTGATCCAGTAATAACCGTCTTTATCTCTTCTGCATCCGTCACCAGTAAAGTACTTACCATCAAACTGTGAAAAATAAGTATCAATAAATCTTTGATGATCTCCATAAACAGTTCTCATTTGTCCGGGCCATGATTGAGCAATGCATAATCTTCCTTGACATTCTCCTTTCAAAGTTTCCCCTTTTTCATTTACAATAATCGGTTTAATTCCATAAAAAGGCTTAGTTGCAGATCCCGGTTTTAAATTTATAGCACCAGTCTGAGGGCTTATTAATATCCCTCCTGTTTCAGTTTGCCACCAAGTATCAACTATTGGACATTTTGAATTTCCAACGGTTTTAAAATACCACATCCAAGCTTCTGGATTAATTGGTTCTCCAACGGTGCCCAATAATTTTAATGATTTTCTTGAGGTTTTTTTAACAGGTGCACTTCCTTCTCTCATAAGAGCTCTAATTGCAGTTGGTGCTGTATAAAATATATTTACTTTAAATTTATCAACGATTTGCCACCATCTTGAACTGTCTGGATAAGTAGGTATACCCTCAAACATTATAGTTGTTGCACCATTAGAAAGAGGACCATAAATTATATAGCTATGGCCAGTTATCCATCCAATATCTGCAGTACACCAGTAAATATCTTTTGGTTTATAATTAAATATGTATTGATGTGTCATAGATGCATAAACCATGTATCCACCTGTTGTGTGCAAAACCCCTTTAGGTTTTCCAGTTGATCCTGAAGTATAAAGTATAAACAAAGGGTCTTCAGCATTCATTTCTTCCGGCTCACAATTTGTTGAAACATTTTTGATCATATCATCGTACCAAACATCTCTTTCACTATTCCAGTTAATATAATTTCCAGTTCTTTTAACAACGATACACTTTTTTATATCTCTACATTTTGATAGAGCTTGGTCTGTTATATCTTTAAGTGAAATGAGTTTTCCACCTCTTACACCTTCATCTGCAGTGATTACATAATCAGATTCACAATCGTCAATTCTTCCAGCTATTGAATCTGGAGAAAAACCACCAAAAATAATTGAATGAATAGCTCCAATTCTTGCACATGCTAGCATGGTAAAAGCTAGTTCTGGTATCATCGTCAAATAAATAGTTACCCTGTCACCTTTTTTGACTCCGAGTTGCTTTAGTCCATTAGCAACTCTTGAAACTTCTTTGTGTAATTGTTTATAGGAAATTTTTTTGGTATCTTTCGGGTCATCGCCAACCCATATTATCGCAGTTTTATCTTTTTTATCCTTTAGATGTCTATCAATACAATTTTCAGAGGCATTTAGAGTGCCATCTTCATACCATTTTATATAAACTTCATCTTTACTGTATTTTACATTTTTAATTTTTTTGTATGGTTTAATCCAAGTAATTCTTTTTCCTTCTTTTCTCCAAAACTCCTCATTATTTTTAATAGATTTTTTATATTTTACCTCATATCCAGATTTGTTAATTAGTGCTCTTTTAATCCACTCATTTTTAGTTTTGATAACTAACTCGCTACTAGTCTCAACTTTTTTATTTTTTTTAGTTCTTTTTGGTATTTTATTTTTTTTAGATTTTTTTATAATTTTTTTTTTATATTTCGATTTTTTTTTTGATCTTCTAGCCATGTATTTTTCTCAAATATTACCCATCTTATTTATGATTTTCCAGCTTTTATAATCTATTTCCATGACTGATAATCTGCTTTGTTTTACAAGAGATAAATGCTTAAGATTATTGTTTTTTTTGATATTTTCTAGTGTAACTGGTTTTTTCAACTTGCTTTTAAATTTAACCCTCACTGCAACGAATCTTTCTTTTTTATCAGTTGGATCAATAAACGCTTCATTTACTACCTCTACTATTCCTACTATTTCTTTGCCAATGTTCGAATGATAAAAAAAACAACAATCTCCCTTTTTCATTTTTTTTAAATTATTTGAGGCTTGATAATTTCTTACACCATCCCAAATTGATCCCTTATTACCTTCCCTTTCTTGTTGTTGTATAGACCAAACATCAGGCTCAGATTTAAGTAGCCAGTAAGATTTTTTTCTCATTTTTATAATTTTACACCTGCACCTTTCAAAAATATTGCACTTTTATCTAATGCCCATCTAGGATTAGCTGGATAATTTAATTTATTAAACTCTTTTTTTTTAAACTTTTCTAGTCCGACCATTGCAATCATTGCAGCATTGTCACCACATAAATTTAATGGTGGAAAAATTGATTCAAAATGTTCTTCATAACAAAGTTTTTCTAAAACTTTTCTTATTTTCTTGTTCGCTGCCACCCCTCCTGCAACAACAAATTTATTACCTTTTTTATTAATTTTTTTAAACTCTTTAAAAGCTATTTTAGTTTTTATATAAAGTATTTCCTCTATAGTTCTCTGAAAAGAAGCTGCGAGATCAAATTTTTCTTCTTTTGTTTTAATTGTTTTTGAAATTTTAAGCACAGCAGTTTTCAATCCTGCAAAAGACAAATTACATCCGCCTCTATTTATGATTGGTTTAGGTAAATCAAATTTATTTGGATCCCCTAATTTTGCATATTCCTCAATTTTTGGACCTCCAGGAAAATCAATACCAATTAGTTTTGCAGTTTTATCAAATGCCTCACCAAGTGCATCATCGATGGTTGTACCTAATCTTTTATATTTTCCTAATTTTTCAACACTAAGAAATTGACTATGACCACCCGAAATTAAAAGAAGCAAATATGGATAATCAAGTTTTGAATTTAGTTTTGGACTTATCGCGTGCCCTTCTAAGTGATTAACAGCTATAAATGGTTTTTTTAAAGATGCCGAGATTGCTTTTCCAAAATTTAAGCCAACAGACAAGCAAACGATTAATCCTGGACCTGCAGTTGCAGCTACAGCATCTATGTTTTTTACATTTATTCCACTTTCAAAAATTGCTTTTTTTGTTATTAGGTCAATTTTTTCTGCGTGAGATCGTGCTGCTAATTCAGGGACAACTCCACCAAATTCTTTATGGATATCAAATTGGCTAGAAATGATATTTGATAATATATTTATGCTTCCATCATTGTTTTCCTGAATTATTGAGGCCGCTGTTTCGTCACAGCTTGTTTCTATTCCTAATATTATTGGTTTTTTTTTCACTAAATTAACTTTTATCAATTATATAATGTCAATGTAATGTACTGATTATAAAGAAATTATATGAAAAGCAAAAAAATTATTATTGGTTCTCGTGGTAGTAAATTGGCATTAATTTATGCTGAAAAAGCCAAAGCCGAAATAATGAAATTTTCTAAAGATCTTGATGTTAAGATAAAAAAAATAACTACAAAAGGAGATATAATTCAAGATGTAAGACTTTCAGATACAGGAGGCAAAGGTCTTTTTTGTAATTTAATTGAGGAGGATTTAACAAATAAAAAAATAGACATAGCAGTTCATGCTCTTAAAGATCTTCCATCAAATGAAACAGAAGGTTTAATTACTAACTGTTTTCTTAAAAGAAATGATCCTAGAGAAATTTTAATTAGCAAAAATAATTTAGATTTTCACAAAATTAAAGCAGGTTCAGTAATTGGAACATCATCATATAGGAGAGAGTTTCAATTAAAAAGAATTAGAAAAGATTTAAAATATAGACTTATAAGAGGAAATGTTGATACAAGAATTAAAAAACTAAAGAAAAATTTGTTTGATGCCATTATATTATCCTATGCAGGGATTAAATCATTAAATCTTGAAGATAATATTACCCAAATTTTTTCAACTTCAGAAATTATTCCAAGCGCTGGTCAGGGAGTAATAGCTTTACAATGTAGAAAAGATGATCGAGCTATTATTAATTTATTAGAAAAAATTAACCATAAAAAAACACATTGCTGTGTTCAAGCTGAAAGAAATGTATTAAAAGTTTTAGAAGGGGATTGCGAAACACCAGTTGGGGTTTTGGCAAAGATAAAGTCTGATAAAGCTGTATTAGAAGCTGAGTTATTTTCTCTAGATGGACAAAAAAGATTTTATGTAAAATCCTCAAAAAAACTAAATTTAGCTAAAGATCTTGGTAAAGAAGTTGGTATATTATTAAAAAAAAGGTCTAAAAATTCATATAAAAAATAATTATGCATATTTTATTCACTAGACCCTTAGAAGATTGTCATGATTTAATGCTCAAATTTCAGAAACTAGGTCATCAAGTTTCACATATGCCATTAATTTTTTTAGAGAAAAAAAACTACAAAGAAATTAATTTTGAAGATTTTAAAGGTATAATTTTTACAAGTAGCAATGCTATTAAATATTTAAATATAAAAGATATAGACAAAAAAATAAATTGTTTTTGTGTAGGTATTGCTACAGAAAAAAAAGCAAGAAGTGCTGGATTTCAAAATACTTTTACTGCTGAAGGAAATGTTAATAATTTGAAAGAGATTATTTTACAGAATTTTAACACATCTGATGGAAAATTACTTTATGTTAGTGGAGAACTTATTTCTAATGAATTAGATAAAAAACTTATTTCAGAAGGTTATGAGGTTAAAAGATTGATTAATTATAAAACAAATCACACTGAAAAATTAAATGAACATTTTGTAGAAAAAATTCAAACTAACATGCCAAATATAGTTTATGTATATTCTCAAAATAGTGCCCTAAGTTTTTTAAATTTAATTAAGAAATATAAGTTAAATCATCTTTGGATGAATACTAATTTGATGTGTATAAGTGAGAAAACCTCATCAGTATTGAATGAAATTAAATGGAAAAAAATTTTTATTTTTAGTCCTGGCGAAGAAGAATTTTTACTATATAAAATTTAAATATGGAAATTTTTAATAATTTTAAAGAACTTTTTTTGTCAGTATGGAAACAAGGAATTTTAGGTATAGATATTTTTCAAATTTTAATTGGAATTGGAATTTTCTTAATCTTTCTTATTTTTAGAGGCGTCATAAGTAAAATAATAATAAAGAGATTAGAAAGTATAGCAAAAAAAACTAGCAATAAACTGGATGATACGTTTGTTCAAGCAATGGAGGGTCCTGCAAGATTTGTTCCGATTGTCATAGGATTTTTTATTGCAAGTTATTATATGTCGTTCTCTGATGAAAATAGGGCGATAGTAGATACAATAAACAGAACACTAATTACTATTTTTATTTTTTGGGTTATGCATCAAATTGTTGAACCAATATCATATATTTTAAGTGGTTTAGGCAAAGTTTTAACTCGAGAATTAATAGGTTGGATAATTAAATCGTTAAAAATTTTAATTTTTATTCTTGGTCTTGCTGCAGTGCTTGAGCTTTGGGGAATAAAAATAGGTCCGATAATAGCAGGGCTAGGTTTATTCGGTGTTGCTGTTGCTTTAGGAGCACAAGATTTATTTAAAAATTTAATTTCTGGAATATTAGTTTTAGTTGAAAAAAGATTTAAAATTGGGGACTGGATTCTTGTTGAAGATATAATAGAGGGCATTGTTGAAAAAATAGGTTTTAGATCAACAGTTATTAGAAAGTTTGATAAATCAATTGCAATTATTCCAAATTTTCAATTTGCAGAAAATGCTGTAATTAATATAAGCCAGACTACTAATTGGATAATTAGTTGGGTAATTAATTTACAGTACGATACTACCGTTGATCAGCTTAAATCCATAAGAAATGAAATTGAGAACTATATAAAAGAAAATGAAGACTACAAACCAGAGCTTGGTTATGCAGTTAGGGTAGATAAGTTCGCAGATAGCTCAATAGATATGTATATACGTTGCTTTACCAAAACAGATGATTGGGATGAGTGGTTAGCCGTAAAAGAAAGACTTGCTATTTCTATAAAGCAAATTGTGGAAAAAAATAAAGCTTCTTTTGCTTTTCCAAGTCAGTCTATTTACGTAGAGAAAAAATGATTGCTATTTTTTATTTAGTCCTTCAAATTTTAAAACTTTATTCCTATGTTGTAATAGCAAATGTAATCATTAGTTGGTTGATTGCTTTCAATGTTCTAAATACACAAAATAGATTTGTTTATTCAATTTTAGAATTTACTAATCGTTTAACTGATCCGATTTTAAATAAAATTCGACGTTTTTTACCAAATTTAGGTAATCTTGATATTTCTCCAATTATATTACTTTTATTGATTTGGTTTATAGAAATGTGTATGAAGCTCTACATAGCGCCGATAATATTTTAGCAAATTATGATTTTAATTGACGGTAAAAAAGAAGCAGCTGAACTTAGGGAAAAGTTAAAGAAAGAGGTTTTAGAACTTAAATCTAAATATAATAAAGTTCCGGGATTGACTGTAATTTTAATTGGCGAATTAGCGCCCAGCAAAATTTACGTAAAAAATAAAGAAAAATCAGCTAATGAAGTCGGTTTAAAGTCTGAAGTAATTAGATATCCAGAAACAGTTGATGAAAAAACAGTTTTAAATAAAATTGAAGAATTAAATAATGATGAAAATGTTTCGGGTATATTAGTTCAGCTTCCTCTTCCAAAACATATTGACAAGCAAAAAGTTATTGAAAAAATTTTACCAAGTAAAGATGTTGATGGATTTCATCCTACGAATGTTGGAAATTTATCTTCGGGATATGAGAGTTCTGTTCCCTGTACACCTCTTGGATGTTATTTGCTAATTAAAAAAATTGAGCCAAATCTAAATGGAAAAAAAGCCGTTGTTGTTGGAAGGTCAAATTTAAATGGAAAGCCAATGACACAACTTCTACTTAAAGAAAATTGTACAGTTACAATTACACACTCTAAAACAAAAGATCTAAAAAGTGAGTGTTTAAAAGGTGATATAATTGTTGCGGCAGTTGGAATACCCGAGCTTGTTAAAGGAGACTGGGTAAAAAAAGATGCAATAGTAATTGATGTTGGAATTAATAAAACTGATAAAGGCATTGTTGGAGATGTTGCATTTAAAGAAGTTTCAAAAAATGCTAAAGCTTTAACGCCTGTTCCTGGCGGTGTTGGACCCATGACTATAGCTTGCCTACTTAAAAATACTATCGAGTGTTTTAAAAGGGTTCAGAAATAAATTATTTTCTTTTATTTTTAGGTTTAATTCCAAGTTTGTCACTATGTCTCAATCTTAAAATTACAATTGCTGAGGCAATTAAAGCTATAGCAACAGCTTCGTAAACTAACCCTGAAGGATCCATTTCTTTTCCCTGTAAAATTATAAATCGAGATAGCGCGGTAATCGCAATTAATAATGGTAGAGTAATACTAATTGATTGTTGACTCCAAAAAACTCTAACCATCGCTAAAACTTCTAGATATAGAAACATTAAAAGTAGGTCTGCTAATGTAACAGATTGATTTATATACATTGTTTTAATTTCTATTCCAACGGCAATAACTGTACTAATTAAAATTATTGTTAAGAGACCGAGTTGTAAGTTTTTTGTAATATTCTCCATAATAAAAATGATTATTTATATACATTAATTTCTATTAAAAACTAGCACTTGTTGACGCAACTATTTAATGAATTTTATAGTTTTTTTTTATGAAAATTAATAAATCTTTCGACATTTGACTTATTAAAAGTTTTATTTTCCTCAAATGAAACCTTCTTCATTGAATAAGCAGAGCTTTTTGTTTGTCTTGAAATAATTGTTATATTTCCTTTGTATAACTTTAGTTTTACCAAGCCATTTACTTTATTTTTTTTCAAATCTACAATTTTTTGAATTTTATATCTTTCTTTTGAATACCAGTATCCATTGTAAATTAATTCAGCATAACGCGGCATGACTTGATCTTTCTTGTGCATTGTTTTTTTGTCTAAAGTAACAGACTCAATTGCTCTGTGTGCTACCATTAGTATAGTTCCGCCTGGAGTTTCATATATACCTCTAGATTTTATCCCAATAAACCTATTTTCGACTAAATCAACTCTGCCAATTCCATTTTTTCCTGCAATATTATTTAGTTTTTCTAAAAGTTTTCCTGGCGATAATTTTTTTCCATTTACAGAAATAGGGTCTCCATTTTTGAAACCAACACTCACGATTGTTTGCTTATTCGGAGATTTTTCAAGAGAGTTAGTTCTTTGAAAAATATACTCAGGGGCTGGGTTTTTTGGATTTTCTAAAACTTTTCCTTCAGTTGATGTATGAAAAATATTATCATCTATTGAAAATGGCGGTGACCCTTTCTTATCTTTTGGAATAGTAATATTTTTTTTTCTTGCATATTTAATTAAATCACTTCTAGAACTTAAATCCCATTCTCGCCAAGGAGCAATTATTTTAATTTTAGGTCCAAAATAATAATAGCCTAACTCAAATCTAACTTGGTCATTTCCTTTACCTGTAGATCCATGCGAAACAGCATAAGCTTTAAATTTTTTTGCAATTGCTATTTGTCTTTTAGCAATCAAAGGTCTAGCTATTGAAGTTCCGAGCAAGTAAACACCTTCGTACATAGCATGACCTCTTAACATTGGAAAAACATAATCTTTGACAAAAATATTTTTAAGATCTTCGATAATTATTTTTTTAACACCTAATTTTTTTGCGTTTTTATATATTTTTATTTTATCAATTTTCTGACCAATATCTGCGGTATAGCAAATTACCTCAGCATTATAGTTTTCTTGTAGCCACTTTAAAATTATAGATGTATCTAAACCTCCCGAGTAAGCGAGAACAATTCTTTTTTTAAATTTCATTTATTTTTTTAACTACAACTTTTTTTTGCGGAATTGTAAGCTTTTGTAAATCCTAGCAGAGAATAATGATCAATAGTTTGTGAACCTTTTTGATTGTAACCAGTAACCATAATTCTTGATCCCCTTTTCATGGTTTTAATCATTTTTTTTTCTTTTGCATTATTAGCGATCCAAGCAAAATTATCTTGAGAGATATCAAATTTATATTTGTATTTTCCAGACCTTGCCATGATAGAATTTTTTTTATTATATTCATATCCAGATGTAATACTTATCTCATCAGAAATTTTTTCGTTTGGTCTAAAAGTTACAAAAAGTCGTGCTTCTCTAGAATCTTTTTTTGGGGCTTGCAAAATTGGAACAGATTGAGCAAAACAAACTTTGCCGTTTTGATTATTAACGACATAAGTCTCCCAATCTTTGTTTTTTAAAACTTTTTTTATTTCCTCTGCATTAACGAGACTCATGTTAAGCAGTATAAAGGATACTAATATTAAATTTTTAATTATGGACATGGATTTGGATATATTTTTTGTATTTTATTAATTTCTTTAATAATTTCATCTGTTAATTTTACATTTACACTTTCTATATCAGTTTTCAACTGCTGCATTGTTGTAGCGCCAATAATTACGCTAGTTACAAATGGTTGAATTTCACAGAACTTTAAAGACATTTGAGCCATATCAATGTTATTTTTTTTTGATATTTGATAGTATGCCTCAACAGCTTTTTCTGCGTTTGGTTTGTTATATCTTGTCCAAAAATCCCCATCATGATCTAACCTTGAATTTTTTGGAATTTTATTATTTCTATATTTTCCAGTTAAATATCCTATTGCTAGAGGTGAATATGCTAACAGTCCTATTTTATCACGAATGGAAATTTCAGCTAAACCTACTTCATAAGTCCTATTTAATAAATTATAGGGATTTTGGACAGACATCATTCTTGGAAGATTTTTTTCTTTTGCAATTTCTAGAAACTTTTTAGTTCCCCATGGTGTCTCATTTGATAATCCTATGTATCTTATTTTGCCAGCATCAATGAATTTTTTCAAAGTTCCTAAAATATCCTCAAATTTATTCCAATTACCATCATCATTATGTTCATATCCAAGTCTTCCGAACATATTGGTATTTCTTTCGGGCCAGTGTAGCTGATAAAGATCAATGAAATCAGTCTGTAATCTTTTTAAACTTCCCTCTAATGCTTCTGTAATATTTTTTATTCCGTATTGGTTTCCTCCACCTCTCACATAAGATCTCATAGGACCACAAACTTTAGTAGCAATAATTACTTCATTTCTTTTTTTCGTTTTTTTAAACCAATTTCCTATAATTAATTCTGTATGACCGAAAGTTTCAGGTTTAGGAGGGATTGAATATAGTTCAGCAGTATCCCAAAAATTTACTCCTTTATTCACAGCATAATCCATCTGTTCAAAAGCTTCATCTTGAGTATTTTGTTCTCCCCAAGTCATTGTACCGAGACATATTGTGCTTACATTTAAGTCAGTATTTCCTAGTTTTTTATAGTTCATAAAAATTACAATTATTTTGACTTCTTGAATATTTATTAAAAAATTACTATATATAATTAATGGATTTTAATAGACAAAATATTTTTCAAGCAACTACTACTAAAAAGTCTGTAGTTTGGGATGAAGGTTTAAGATCATACATGCTCAAAGTTTACAACTATATGGCAACTGGTATTTTGTTAACAGGAATTATAGCTCTCATCTCTTTTAAAACTTCAGTTGTTACAGATTTAAACGGAGCAATAACTGGATTTACGAGTTTTGGAAATGCTTTATTTTTTTCAGGTCTTAAATGGATAGTTATGTTAGCGCCTCTTGGTGTTGTCTTTTACATGAGTTTTGGAATAAATAAAATGAGCTCCGCAAAAGCACAGACTGTTTTTTGGATTTTTGCGTCTTTAATGGGACTATCGTTATCATGGATTTTGTTAGTTTATACTGGAGTAAGTGTAGCAAGAGTTTTTTTTATTACCTCAGCAACATTTGGTGCTATGAGCCTATACGGATACACAACTAAGAGAGATCTTACTAAGCTTGGATCTTTTTTATTTATGGGTTTAATTGGAATTATAATTGCTTCACTGGTGAATATTTTTTTAAAGTCTTCAATGATGTATTTTATAATTTCAATTTTGGGAGTTCTTATATTTGTAGGTTTAACAGCTTATGATACTCAAAAAATTAAAAATATGTATGCAGCAACTGACAGCGGAGAGATTATTGGAAAAAAAGCTGTCATGGGAGCTTTAACTCTTTATTTAGACTTCATAAATCTTTTTATAATGCTCTTAAGGCTTTTCGGTCAGAGAAGATAATTAACCAGTTAATTTTTTCCAATTAGTATTTCTCAACATACTATCTAAATTATTAGAATTTTTAAGAATTTTACCTCTTGAGTCAGTTACTGTATATTTTAGGTTTTTATTACTTGGCTTAAGATTTTTGCATATTTTGTACATTGCATTTTCTGTAGAATTCTTAAACACATCAAAACCAATCTGTCTGCTTGATATTGTGAGACCATAATCTTTCCAAGATCCCTTAGATACCATTTGAGCGTATAAATTTAAAATGATCTTCAATTCATCTCTCTCAAAAAAATATTTTCTTTCCACATTCTTTGATGAATTGTTAATAACTAATTTTAAATTTCTATTCATTAATCTTATGTTTGCTTATCAATGGAACCTGAAATGCTGTAAATATAAAAGTTATTGGTAATAATCCCCATACTTTAAAATTAACCCAAAATTCCTCAGATTGTGTTCTCCACACAAGCTCGTTTAATATAGCAATAAAGAAAAAAAAATACATCCATCTTTTATTTAATAATTCCCAACCTTGATGGGTTATTGATATAGATTTTCCCATAAGTTTTTTTAAAATAGGTTCATCAGTAAAAAATTTTCCAAAAAGTAAAGTCAAACCAAATAATATATTTATAATCGTTGGTTTAATATAAATAAAAACAGCATTATCAAAATAGATTGTAAGACCACCAAAAAACGTTATTAAAATTCCACTTATTAATGGAACCATTGGTATTTTTTTTTCAATAAACCATACGATAAGTAAAGAAATTACTGTTGCTAAGATGAATGGGGGAATTGCAATTTTGAGATTTTTGTCGCTGTTATAATAAAAAAAGAAAAAGACAACCAAGGGTCCAAAATCTGTGACAAATTTAACAAAAGATTTATTCACCCATAGATATTAACATATTAATAAAAGTTTTATAATTTTTTTTATTGATTTTTATTTTTAAATATCCATATTTATATTAATGCCAGTACAAAAAGCAAAATTTTCCATTGGAGATGTAGTAAAGCATAAGCACTTTGATTTCAGAGGAGTTATTTATGATGTAGATTTTGAGTTTAATAACTCTGAAGAATGGTATCAATCTATTCCTAAAAATGTAAGACCAAGGAAAGATCAACCGTTTTATCACTTATTGGCAGAAAATGATGAAATAACATATGAAGCGTATGTTTCAGAACAGAATTTACTTAATGACGATTCAGATGAACCTATAAAGCATCCTTTAATTAATGAAATATTTTCAGGTAAAAAAGGCTCTACTTATTTTAAGCAATCTAATTAGTTAAGGGCCACTTTTTAAACACATTTATCGCAAACCTTAGACATAAGATTATTATAGATTATTCTTAATTCTGGTCAGGAATGCATAAACTTCCCTTATTATTATCTCCCTCAGCATTCTTGATCAGAGTTTTCTAAAATATTAATTTAAAAAATCTTCTTTGGTAATATAATTAATTTCAAAATGTTTAAACTTTTAAAGCCAGGTAAAATATTTGAAATTTCATCGAAATTAACAAAATATATATTTATTTTGTTTATCATAGTTTTATCAATTGGACTTACTGAGGCCTTAATTTTATCTCCTGAGGATTATAAACAAAGTCATTCAGTTAGAATAATGTATGTTCATGTCCCGGCTGCATGGATGGCTTTAGGCATATTTTCAGTTTTAGCGTTTTTATCTTTAAGTATTTTTATTTTCAAAAATAAAAATTTTTTTTTAATATCAAAAAGCTTAGCTCCATCAGGATTTATCTTTAGCATAATTGCTTTAGTAACAGGATCAATATGGGGAAAGCCAACTTGGGGAACATGGTGGGCTTGGGATGCAAGAATTACATCTATGTTAATCTTAGCTTTATTCTACCTTATCTACTTGTTATCTTGGAAAGTAATTGAGAATAAAGATAGAGCAATAAAAATAAGTTCCTTAATTGCGATTATTGGCGCAATAAACATTCCCATAATTAAGTTTTCTGTTAATTGGTGGAATACCTTACATCAAGGTCAGTCAATAAAAATTTTAAGTGATTCAACTATTCATTCATCTATGCTATTACCATTATTTATAATGACTGCGGCATTTGCCCTATTCTCCTTATTAATTTTTTTGATGAAATTTAATACGGAAATGATAAGGATAAAAAATAAAGGATTAGATAGATTATGATCAATGAAATAATTTCAATGAAAGGGTATGGGCTGTATGTCTGGTCTTCATTTTTTTTTACCCTAGCAAGTTTCTTTTCATTATATTTATTAACGAAACTTGAACTTTTGAAAGAACAGAAAAAATATATTCTTAAATTTGGATCCTTAAGTGAAGAAAAGATAGAAATCGCCAAGGATCAAAAGATAAATAAAGAAATACTGTTAAATAATTCAATTACTAAAATTTAACCTATTATCCTAAAATGGTAAAAAAGGTTAAATTAAGAATTTTATTTCTATTAGCAATTATTTTATCAGCGATACTATCAGTTTTTCTAATTTTAAAATCATTAGAAAAAGATGTAGTTTTTTTTCTTTCCCCTACCGATGTTAGGGATTTAAAAACTATAGATACTAAAAAAATTAGAGTTGGTGGGATGGTTAAAGACAAATCAATAAGTATTAGCTCTGATAAAATAAATTTTGTTATAACAGATTTTAAAAATGAGATTAGTGTAAGTTATTCAGGATCAGTGCCAAATTTATTTGCCGAAAATAAAGGAGTTGTAGCAGAGGGATTTTTAGAAGATAGAAATTATTTTAAAGCGGTAAAAATTTTAGCTAAACATGATGAAAATTATATGCCACCAGAAGTAAAAGAAGCTTTAGGAGAAAAATAAATTGTTAGCTAATCATATAGGTTTTTATTCTTTGATAATGGGACTTATAAGTTCGATTTTAATTTTTACAATATCTTTAAAAAGTTATTACTTAAAAGCTATAGATAAACGAATTTTCTCTTTATCTTTTTTACAACTTTTTTTTGTAATTATTAGTTTTACTAGTTTAGTAATTTGTTTTGTTATATCTGATTTTAGCAATGAAACTGTTTTTAATAATTCACATACTAATAAACCAATTTTTTACAAGATATCGGGCACATGGGGAAATCACGAGGGAAGCTTGTTACTTTGGTTACTAGTTTTAACTTTATTTTTATTTTTATTTTTAATTAATTCTAGAGACGAGCCAAAACAATACAGGGTTTTAACTTTGGTTTTTCAACAAGTTATTATAATAGGTTTTTTCTCTTTTGTTTTGTTTACTTCAAATCCTTTTAATTATTTATTTCCTAGACCAAGTGAAGGACTAGGACTTAATCCAATTTTACAGGACCCAGCTTTAGCTATTCATCCTCCAATTTTGTATGTGGGTTATGTGGGAACATCACTAATATTTTCTGCAACACTTGCAGCAGTAGTTGAAAATTATATTTCTAAAGATTGGGCAAAAAATATTAAATTATGGGTTTTAATATCTTGGGTTTTTTTAACTATCGGCATCATGCTAGGCTCTATTTGGGCGTATTACGAACTTGGATGGGGAGGTTTTTGGTTTTGGGATCCTGTCGAAAATGTTTCTTTGATGCCTTGGATTTGCTTAACAGCTTTAATTCATTGCATTCTAGTTTTTGAAAAAAGGGAAATTTTAAAATCCTGGACAATAATTCTATCTATAGCAACCTTTACTTTAAGCATGTGTGGGACTTTTTTAGTAAGATCTGGGATATTAAATTCTGTACACACTTTTGCAAATGACCCATCAAGAGGTATTTTTATTTTAAGTTTCTTATTTTTATTAATATTTTTATCACTTATAATTTTTTTCTTTTTTAATAAAGAAAAACAAAATGATAGCAGAAAAGTTTATTTTTTAAGTAAAGAAGTTTCGGTTTTAATAAATAACTGGTTTTTAATGTATTTTTTGTCTGTGATTTTAATTGGTACTGTATATCCTATTTTTTTAGAGGTTCTTAGTGACAGTAAAATATCTGTAGGACCACCATTTTATAATCAGCTCATAGTACCTCTTTTAATTTTTTTCTTAGTTTTTATGTCTATTGGTCCTAATTTTAAATGGATAAGAGAAACAAACATAAATAATAAATTTCAACTTTTTACTTTGTTTTTATTTTCTTTATTTTTATCGTATTTTCTATTTTATAAATTTGGTCAATCAAGTTTAACAAATATTCTTTTGTTATCAGCATCCCTTTATTTATTTTTTGTAACTGTAAAAGATCTTTTTTCAAAAAATTTATATAATTTTTCAAAGAAAATAGCACATTTTGGTTTTAGTCTTTTAATTTTAAGCATTGTGCTTAATGCTATTTTATCTAAAGAGATAACAGTAAATCTAAGGGTTGGAGATAAAATTAATTTTGAAAATGAAAAAATTAGTTTCAGTTCTCTAAAAAGTATTGAAAAAGAAAACTACCAGTCAATAGTAGGATCTTTCAAAATAGAGGATAAAAAAAAAACCTATGAGTTTAATCCAGAGCTAAGAATTTATGATCAACCCGTAATAATTACTAGTGAGGCCGATATTAAAATAAGCTTATTTGAGGACAAATTTTTAGTAATGAATACAATAAAAGGAGAGGAATATTTTAATGTAAGATATCAAATTAAGCCATTTATGATTTGGATTTGGATATCTACTTTATTATTAGCTGTTGCAGGTTTCTTAAGTTTATATAATAGATTTCATGAAAAATAAAATTCTACTTACCGTACTAATAATTTTTTTAATTTTTTGTTTTGTAATATTTTTAAAAAGTTTAAATACTTCAAGTATTTATGTGCCGGCAAAATCTGAAAAAAGAGAATTACCTGAATTTATAGCAAAAGAACTTTTTTTAAATAAAGAAATTAACTCTAACGAAATATTTAAAGATAGTGATTTTTATATTTTAAATATTTGGGCAAGTTGGTGTGCACCTTGTAGAGAGGAACATCCTCAATTAATGGAATTGAGCTCAAATTCCTCTGTAAAGATTATCGGATTAAATTACAAAGATAATCCAAAAAAAGCTAAGAAGTTTTTAAAAGAGCTAGGAAATCCTTTTTCTACAACAATAATTGATAAAACTGGAATAATCGCAATAGAGTTTGGTGGTTATGGCATACCAGAAACTTTTATTATTAATAAAAATAAAAAAATTATAAAAACATTTATTGGAAATTTAACCGAGGATGCGCTTAAAGAAATAAATTCAATAATCAAATGAAAATACTAAAATTTCTTTTCATAATATTTTTTATATTTAATACTTATAATGCGGCTTTGGCTAAAAGTAATGATCAGTTAGAATTAAAGATTTCAAAAAATTTGAGATGTTTAATTTGTCAAGGTCAATCGATTTATGATTCTCAATCTGATTTTGCGGTCAGTATGAAACTTCTTATAAAGAAAAAAATCAATGAAGGTTTAAATGAGAAAGAAATCTATGACTTACTGATAGAAAAATATGGAGAATGGATTGTCTACGACACAAGTTTGAACAAAAATACGTTTATTCTATGGGGATTGCCGGTATTGTTATTTTTAATAGGAGGTGCAATAATACTTAAAAAATTGGTATTTAGAAAAATTTAATTGTATATATAAAAAAAATGTTAACTTTTTATGAGAACAAAAATTATTAATAAATATTTTTTCTTTTTTATAATTTTTTTATTAGTTTCATTACCTTTAAAAAGTGAAGAAACAAAAAAAATTTTAGATAAACAACATGAAATAAGTATTTTTACGGGCATGTTTGATTTTAGTGATGATGGAAAAAGTTCACAAATAATTGGTTTTCAACATCAAAATGAGAATCTTTTAAGAGATAGTTTTCTTGGAACATTATCGCCAGTTACAGGAGCATTAATCACTCAGGATAACGCAAGCTATTTTTATACAGGCGTACAAGCAATGTATAAAGTTGGTAATATTAATATTACACCAAGCTTTACACCTGGAGTGTACAATCAAGGAGACGGAAAGGATTTAGGACATTTAGTAGAATTTAAAAGTGAAGTTCAAATATCGTTAGAATTACCTCGAGAAAGTCAATTTGGAATCTCTTACAACCATATATCTAATGCGAGTTTAGGAGACAAAAATCCTGGGGCAAATAGTTATATGTTTAATTTTCTTAAAAAGTTTTAAAAGTTTTAAATGAATTTAAAAGATTGTCACAATTTTAGTGATTTTAGAAAGTTAGCAAAAAAAAAATTACCATCACCTATATTTCATTACATTGACGGTGCTGCAGATGACGAAATAACTTACGCTAGAAATACGAGTGCTTTTGATGACGTTGATTTAGTTCCCAATGTTTTAAGGGGTGTCGAGGATGTTGATTTATCAACTACAATATTTGGTAAAAAATTAGACTTGCCTTTTTATCTTTCACCAACAGCACTTCAAAGACTTTTTCATTATGATGGTGAAAGAGCAGTTGGAAAAGCAGCACAAAAATTCAAAACTATGTTTGGTGTTTCAGCCTTAGCTACAGTCAGTGTAGAAGAAATATCTTCCATGATTGATACCCCAAAGATGTTTCAGTTTTACTTCCATAAAGATAGGGGCTTAAATGATTCTTGTTTGGAAAGAGCAAAGGCAGCAAAGTTTGATGTTATGGCTTTAACAGTAGATACAATAACAGGAGGAAATCGTGAAAGAGATTTAAGGACTGGTTTTACATCTCCTCCTAAACTAACTTTAGCTAGTTTGTTTAGTTTTGCAGTAAAGCCAATGTGGGGAATAAATTATTTAACTAAAGGTAAGTTTGAATTACCTCACCTCCAAGATTATGTAAAAGAAGGTACTGATACTAATACTTCAATCGGAAATTATTTTTCTACCATGTTAGATCAATCTATGAATTGGAAAGATGCAGAAAAGCTTTGCGCTCAATGGGGAGGACATTTTGCACTGAAAGGAGTAATGAGTGTTGAGGATGCAAAGAGAGCTGTAGATATTGGATGCACAGGAATAATGGTTTCAAATCATGGAGGAAGACAACTTGATGGATCAAGATCACCTTTCGATCAACTTGCTGAGATTGTTGATGCGGTCGGTGATAAGCTTGATGTAATTTGTGAAGGCGGAATTCATAGAGGAACTCATATGCTTAAAGCGTTATCATTGGGTGCAAAAGCTTGCTCAGGTGGAAGATTGTATCTTTATGCTTTAGCAGCAGGTGGGCAAGCAGGTGTTGAAAGAGCTATAGAAAAGTACAAGGCTGAATTAGTAAGAGACATGAAATTAATGGGTTGTACCAAAATTAGCGATCTTAATAGAGATAATTTAAGATTTAGAAGATAGTGAGTTTGAAAAATTGTTATAACTTTGAAGATTTTAGAAAACTTGCTAAAAAAAAATTACCTTCTCCAATTTTTCATTACATTGACGGCGGTGCAGACGATGAGTCTACACTAAAAAGAAACACAGAGTCATTTAATGATTGTGATTTAGTTCCTAATATTCTTGCTAGCGTTGGTAAGCCAGATTTATCAACTACTTTATTTGGTAGAAAAATTGATATGCCAATTTTTCTTTCTCCTGCAGCGATGCAAAGACTTTATCATCATGATGGGGATATAGCCTCAGCAAAAGCTGCAGATAAATTTGGAACTTTTTACAGCATGTCATCTATGGGAAATAATACTATTGAAGAAGTATCTAATATCTCAAGTGGTCCAAAATTATTTCAGTTATATGTTCACAAAGACCGATCAATCTCAGACGATCTAATAGAAAGATCAAGAAGATCTGGGTTTGATGCAATGTGTTTGACTGTGGATACTCTCGTAGCAGGAAACAGAGAAAGAGATCATAGATCAGGATTTACAACACCACCAAAACTAACTATTAAAAGTTTAATGAGTTTTGTTATGCGACCTGAGTGGGTGTTTAATTATTTAACTCATAAAAAATTTGAATTATCTAATGTTGCCAAAAAAACAGATAAAGGAACAAATATTGCAAAGTCAGTAATGGAATATATTAACGAGCAATACGATCCAACAATGAGCTGGAAGGATGCAGAATATTGTATAAAAAAATGGAATGGTCCTTTTGCATTGAAAGGCGTTATGTCAGTAGAAGATGCAAAAAGAGCTATTGATATTGGTTGTACGGCTATAATGATTTCAAATCATGGTGGAAGACAATTAGATGGATCAAGATCACCATTTGATCAAGTAAAAGTAATCTCTGATGCAGTTGGTGATAAATTAGAAATTATATTAGATGGAGGAGTTAGAAGAGGAACTCACGTATTAAAAGCTTTAGCAGCCGGAGCTAAAGCATGCAGCTTCGGTAAAATGTTTTTATTTTCTTTAGCAGCTGGTGGCCAAAAAGGAGTTGAGAAACTTCTTCAAAACATGCAAGATGAAATTAGAAGAAATATGGTGTTGATGGGTTGCAAGAATCTTAAAGAAATTGATTCATCAAAAATAATATATAGAAAATAAAATAAAATGCGACTTGCAAAAAATATTGAAAAACTTGGGACAGAAACCGCTTTTAAAATTTTAGCTGAGGCAAAAAAACTAGAAGCCGATGGAAAGAAAATAATTCATTTAAGCGTAGGTCAGCCAGATTTTAAATCACCCAAACATGTTGTAGATGCTGCCAAAAAAGCCTTAGATGAAGGTCATCACGGATATGTTCTGCCAAATGGAATAATTGAGTGTAGACAAGCTGTTACAAGAAAAATCAAAAAACTTTATAATGCAGAAATTGACCCAGAAAGAGTAATTATTATGCCTGGAGGAAAGCCAACAATGTACTATGCAATAACATTGTTTGGAGAACCAGGTGCAGAAATCATATATCCTGATCCAGGTTTTCCAATATATGAGTCGATGATAAATTATACAGGAGCAAAAGCAGTTCCGATAGATATGCTTGAGAACAAAGATTTTTCTATAAATCCAAAAAAAATATTATCATTAATCAATGAAAATACTCGATTAATAATATTAAATAATCCAAATAATCCAACAGGAGCATTTACTGAAAAAAATAAAATAGATGAACTGGCAGAGGGTTTAAAAAAATTTCCAAATGTTGCTATTTTAAGCGATGAAATTTATTCTAGACAAATTTTTGATGGGAAAAAAATGCCATCTTTTTTTGATTATCCAAATTTATATGAAAGATTAATTGTACTAGATGGATGGAGTAAAGCCTACTCAATGACCGGTTGGCGTTTAGGATGGGCTGTTTGGCCTGAAAAACTAATTGAACAAGTAATAAAGTTTTGTGTGAACAATCATTCATGCGTAAACGCCGCTATTCAATTCGGTGGTATTGCCGCCCTTGATGGCCCAGATGATTCTATAAACTTCATGATGGAGAAATTTATAAAAAGAAGAAAATTAATTTACGAAGGATTAAATAATATTAAAGGTATAGAATGTGTTTTGCCTGGCGGTGCATTTTATGCTTTCCCCAATGTTAGTGAAACAGGTATGAATGGAGAAGAATTTGCAAAAAGATGCCTTCATGAAGCTGGGGTTGCAATTGTGCCAGGAACTTCGTTTGGTAAAAAAGCCAAAGATTATGTTAGGTTTAGTTTTGCTGCATCACAAGACAATATCTCTGAGGCAATTGAAAATATTAAAAAAATGCTTAGTTAATTAGTCGTATATTTTACTTTTATTTTTTAATAATATATTTCAATGAATTTAAATCTTCAAAACCAACTTAAAAAAATTCTTGATGATAGATTTTCTCAGTCAGAATCAACAAGAGCAAATTATGCTAGAGGTGAGGATACATTTGATCCTGTGCTCTCGCAGGCAGTAGTTTTTCCTGAAACTAATGAAGAAGTCTCTCAAATCTTAAAATTATGTAATGAAAATAAAGTACCAGTAGTTCCATTTGGAACCGGAACTTCTTTAGAGGGTCATGCAGTAGGAAATGATAAAGGAATAACTATTTCACTTGAAAAAATGAATAAAGTATTAGTCGTAAACACTGAGGATTTTGATTGTAGAGTTCAAGCTTGCGTGACAAGAGAGCAGCTTAATGAACATCTACGAGAAGATGGTGTTTTTTTTCCAATAGATCCCGGTGCGAATGCTGCTATAGGTGGAATGGCTTCTACATCTGCTTCAGGAACAATGGCAGTTAAATATGGTACTATGAAGTCGGTAATAACCGGATTGACAGTTATTTTACCAAATGGAGATATAATAAATACTGGAGGTAGAGCAAAAAAAACTTCAGCAGGATACAATTTAACAAATTTATTTATTGGATCAGAGGGAACTTTAGGAATTATAACAGAAGTTCAATTAAGATTATCACCTATTCCAGAAAGTATAATTAGTGCTGTTTGTCAATTTGAAGAGCTTGAGAATGCAGTAAAGACTGCTCAAGAAGTGATCCAATATGGAGTACCTATAGCAAGAATTGAATTGCTTAATAAAGATCAAATGGACATAAGTATCAATTACTCAAAATTAGAGGATTTAAAACCTTTACCAACACTATTTTTTGAGTTTCATGGTGATGAAATCTCTAACAAAGAGCAAATTAAAATTGTAGATGAACTTTCAAAAAATAATGGAGGCAGTGATTTTAAGTGGGCTGATACATTAGAAAAAAGAAATAAAATGTGGAGAGCAAGATGGGATGCTTGGTATTCTGTTAAAGCACTTATAAATAATGGAAGAGTTTATACAACGGATATTTGTGTGCCAATTTCAAAAATTACCGAATGTGTAAAGTTTGCTGAGAACGAAGTTAAAAAACTTGGATTAAGAGGACCAATGGTTGGTCACCTAGGTGATGGAAATTTTCATGTAATGCTCCCGTATGATCCATCTAAGAAAGATGCGTATGAAAAAATTAAAAAATTTAACGATATTTTAATAAGAAAAAGCCTTGAATCTGAGGGAACAATTACAGGAGAACATGGGATTGGACTTCATAAAAAAAAATATTTATTAGAACAGCACCCAGATAATTTGCCGTTAATGAAATCTATAAAAAGAACTATTGATCCAAATAATATAATGAATCCTGGAAAAATATTTGATTTGAATTAATTATACTTACTAATACTACTCTGAGTTGAAAATAATTTAGAATTAGACCAATTAGCACAGGACTCCTAAAAACATATATGCTTTAATTATCTCAAGTTAATTAACTAAGAGGAGTAATAATGATTAAAGAAAAAAAATCAATGAAGGGAAAGATTCCTTCAAGACGTAAGTTCTTTAAGACAGCAGCGGTAGCAGGGGCAGCTGCAGTAGCAATGCCTTATGTTAACCTTGGTGCAGCGCAGACTTTAAAAATGCAAGCTGCATGGCCAAGCGGAGCTAACATCTTTTTTGAAATGGCAGGAGATTACTGCAAGATGGTTAGCGACATGTCTGGAGGATCTTTAAAAATAGATCTTCAGCCTGTTGGTGCAGTTGTAAAGACTAGTGAAATTGGACAAGCAGTTAGTTCAGGAGCCGTAGATATGGGTCACTGGGTAACAGCTTACTGGTACGGTAAAAATGCAGCAGCATCTTTATTCGGAACAGGACCTTCATATGGTATGTCATCTCAAGAAGTTATGGGATGGATGGAATATGGCGGAGGAAGAGCACTTTATGAAGAAACTATTAAAAAAGTTGGTTTCGACTATACTGGTGTTTTTCATATGCCTATGCCAGCACAACCGTTTGGATGGTTTAAGAAAAATGTAACTAAAGTATCTGATGTAAAAGGTATGAAGTATAGAACAGTTGGTCTTGCTACTAACGTTCTTACTGCGATGGGGATGGTAGTTAGACAATTACCAGGTGGTGAAATTCAACCAGCTATGAAAACTGGATTGATTGAAGCTGCTGAGTTTAACAACCCAACTTCAGACTCTCAGTTTGGTATGCAGGATGTTTCTAAGCATTATCACTTAGGAAGTTTCCACCAATCTCAAGAGATGTTTGAAATACCTATAAACAATAAAACTTTTAATGGTCTGTCGCCAGCTAACCAAGCAATATTAAAAAATGCTGCTTATGCTGCAAATACAGACAATTATTTCAAAGCATTAGTTAGATATTCAGCTGACTTATCTAAATTAATGAACGAACATAAAGTTAATGTTTACCAAACGTCTGATGAGATTTTAGCTCAACAATTAAAAGGTTGGGATAAAGTTATCGGTGATTTCAATAAGAAAGATCCTTTCTTTAAGAAAATCGTTGATTCTCAAAAAGCATACGCTAAGAGAGTAATGAAGTACTTGCTGATGAACCAGCCTAATTACAAATTAGCATATGAAAATGAGTTCGGACCTATTGGAAAAGTTAAGATATAATTATTAACTTAAATATTTAAAAAGGGGACCATTTGGTCCCCTTTTTTTTGTTTGCTTTAATTACATATTTTAACATAAGGTGTAAGAATGAAATCTTTCATAAAATTTGCCGACACACTAAGCGCATCAATGGGCAAAGCATTTTCTTGGTGTATAGTAATTTTAATGGGAGGAACTTGCTATGAAGTGATCATGGCATACGCATTTAATAGTCCAACTTTATGGAACTTTGATTTCAGTTTGCAAATGTATGGCGCTATCTTTATGATGGCAGGCGCATATACTTTATCAACCGAAGCTCATGTAAGAGGAGACGTTATCTACAGATTATTCCCAACAAGGGTTCAAGGTTGGATTGATTTAATTTTATATTTTTTATTTTTCTTTCCAGGAATTTTAGCTTTAGCTTTTTATGGTTACGAATATGCTGCTTTAGCTTGGAAAATAAAAGAAACAAGCTGGAACAGTCCAGCACAAATACAAATTTATATGGCTAAATCTTTAATACCTCTATCAGGTACTTTATTGACTATACAGGGCATAAGTGAGGTTTTTAGAGCTATCATTTGTATTAGAACAGGTCATTGGCCTCAAAGAGCATCAGCAGATGCCGAAGAGACTGAAAAAGTATTAATGAGAACTTCACAAAAGGACGATAAAGCAGATGTTATTTGAACTAACAAATCCAGAAATTGCAATTTTAATGATGAGCTTGTTTCTGTTCGCAGTTTTATTAGGTTTTCCAATTGCATTTACATTGCTAGCAATGGGAGTGGGTTTTGGTTATTATGCTTATTTTGATCCAAGTAGGATGGATCATTTATTTGATAACCGGATATTTTCCTTATTAGTTTCTAATACATATACTATCATGGATAACACAGTGTTAACCGCCGTCCCCTTGTTTTTATTTATGGGATACTTAGTTGAAAGAGCAGGTATTGTTGCAAAATTATTTTTTGCAATAAGACTAGCATCACATAGACTTCCAGCATCAATGGCAGTTGCTGCCCTTGTCACTTGTGCATTATTTTCAACAGCAACAGGAATAATTGGTGCAGTAGTTACACTTATGGGGCTTCTTGCATGGCCAGCAATGATCAGGGCTGGATATGATAAAAAATTTGCATCTGGAGTGATTTGTTCTGGAGGATGTTTAGGAATTTTAATCCCACCCAGCATTATGCTTATTGTCTATGCAGTAATTGCCCAATTGTCACCATTAAGGCTTTTTGCAGCAGCAATATTTCCAGGTTTGATGTTGGCAGGATTGTACATTCTATATGTTATAATCAGAGCATATTTAAATCCTTCACTGGCTCCAAAACCTGCAGCAGAAGAAATTCCACCAAGATCAGAGATTTTAAAAGAAGTTTTAGTTTCATTTGTTCCATTATTTTCTCTTATCATTTTGGTATTAGGAACAATTTTAGCTGGATTAGCAACACCTGCCGAAGCTGCAGCTGTCGGTGCATTTGGAGCGTTAGTGCTTTCATATTTTTATAAATCTTTAAAATGGAAAAACTTTAAAGAGTCAGTTTTTTTAACAGCAAAAACAAGTGCGATGATAATGTGGTTGTTCGTTGGATCATGGACTTTTGCATCAGTATTTTCTTATCTTGGTGGGCATGAAGTGTTTGAACACTTTTTTAAATCAATGGATATTGAGCCTTGGCAATTTTTAGTTATAACACAAATAATAATATTCCTCCTTGGATGGCCACTCGAGTGGACTGAAATACTTATAATTTTTGTTCCGATTTTTTTACCATTAGTAGAATTTTTTGGAGTGAACCCATATTTTTTTGCAATGCTTATAGCTTTAAACCTACAAACTTCTTTTTTAACGCCCCCAATGGCAATGTCAGCTTATTACTTAAAGGGCGTTCAAAGTAAGAACGTTCAACTTATGGAAATTTTCACAGGGATCATGCCCTTCCTAGGAATTGTAATACTTGCGATGGTTTTAATGTACATGTTTCCTGGAATCGCATTATGGCTACCTGATACATTATTTGCACAATAATTTATAGATGACGAATGTATTTTCATTGCCAATTTCAGAATTAGCTGAAAGAATTAGAAAGTCACAACTTACATCTGTAGAAATATGTGAGCATTATATAAGCCAAATAAATAAGTTTGAGAAAGACGTGAAAGCATGGGCTTATTTTGATAAAAAACTTTTGATAGAAAAAGCAACAGAAGCTGACACATATAGAAAATCTGGAAAGCCAATGGGATTGTTACATGGCATCCCAGTAGCGCTTAAAGATATAATAGGTACGTATGATATGCCAACAGAATGTGGAACTGTATTAAGAAAAGGTAAGACACAATCTCAAAATTCAGAAATTGTAGATTTATTAAAATCTGAAGGAGCAATTATAATGGGAAAAACTGCTACATCCGAGTTAGCATACCTCGGACCGCCACCAACTAGAAATCCACATGATTATTCTAGAACACCAGGTGGATCTTCGAGTGGATCTGCTGCGGTAATTGCAACTCATATGGCACCTCTATCTATTGGTTCCCAAACCGGTGGTTCTGTAATTAGACCAGCATCTTACTGTGGTGTAGTAGGGTATAAGCCAAGTTATGGTTTAATTTCAAGAAATGGAGTTTTAAGAACATCTTATAATCTTGATCACATTGGTGTGTTCGGAAAAACCGTTCAAGATGTTGCGCTTCTAGCTAAAGTATTAATTAAAAAGGACCAATATGATGAAGCCACAATACATTATTCTTCCGAATTTATGCTGGATGAATGTTTAAAAGGTCCAATGTTTGAACCTAAGTTTATATTTTATAAAACTGAAAGCTGGAAAAAAATTGACAAAAAATCGAGAGAGTCTTTTGAGTTTTTCATAAAATCTTTTAAAAAAAATATTGAAATATTTGACACACCGTCATACTTCAAAGATATAGACAAATACCATCGAGTAATTCATGAAACAGACTTATCTAATAATTTTCAGATGTACTTCAAAAAATCTAAAAATAAACTATCAAAAGAAATGCAGTCTGCAATTTCTCGAGGAATGAAATATTCAGCAAAAGAATATTTAGATGCGGTAGATTTTATGAAAAGAAGTTATGAATCGTATAAAGAAGTATTTGAAGATTATCATGGTGTATTAAGCCCATGCACAACAGGAGTTGCAGATAAAGGTTTAAAAAGTACTGGAAGTGCAGATTTTAATCGAGTGTGGTCGTATATGCACACACCTGCAATTTCTCTGCCTTTACTTCAGGGTGAAAATAATTTACCTTTAGGAATACAATTAATTGGTGATAAGTACGACGATCATAGATTTCTTGGGGTTGCTAGATGGTTAGAACAAAAAAGTAAAAAATATGATGAATAAAATTGCAACAATAGTAGGTTTGTCTTTTTGCCTTTTCTTTTTAATAGGACTTGCAACAACTCTTACAAGATCAATGATGATAGGTTTCTTAGATGTTTTACCAGTCTATATATTTATGGGTATTGCAATAGCAATGATGATATACGAGGCTTTTTTCGACAAAAAATAATCTGATTATAATTGCTTAAGATTAAAAAAATGATTTCAAATATTTTTTTTACCTTAGTTTTAATCTATTTTTTTGTTACAATATTTTTATATTTTTATCAGGATAAACTTCTTTATCATCCAAATGTTAATGCAAGAAGTAGCTATGAATTAGATCATAAAGTAGATGAAATTCTGATACCATCCGATAATGACCTAATTGCTTGGCATTATAAAAATAAAGAAAATTTTAAGACTTTAGTTTTTTTCCATGGTAATGCAGGCGATCTATCTAATAGGATTTACAAATTAAACGAATTATCAAAATTGAAATTAAATTATCTAATTTTTGCGTATAGAGGATTTAATGGAAGTAAAGGTAAACCATCTGAGAAAGGACTATATAAAGATGCTGAAAATATACTTAATTGGCTTAAATCAAATAAAATTTTTGAGAATAATATAATTATATATGGCGAGTCCCTTGGAACAGCTGTTGCAGTTCATATTGCTCAGAATAAAAATTTTTCAGGGATAATTTTAGAAGCACCCTTTACATCAATGATTGAACTTGGACAGAAATATTATCCTATTTTTCCCGTAAAATTTCTTCTTAAAGATAAATACGAAAGCTTTAAAAAAATTAATAAAATTAAATCACCTGTATTGGTAATGCATGGTAAAAAAGATAAAATTGTTCCATTTTATATGGGAAAGCAAATATTTGAAATTTTACCATCACCGAAGTTTAGTTATTTTAATGAGCAAGATGATCATATGATGGAATATAATCAAGATCTGATCGATTCTATAAAAAATTTTATTAACCAGTTAAGTTAGTTTGTGCTGATAAAAGCATCTGCAAATTTTTCTGCTTCAAAAATTTGTAAATCATCCTCTTTTTCACCCAGACCCAAAGCTACAATTGGTAATTTATATTTTTTAGCCACAGCTATTAAAATTCCACCTTTTGCAGTTCCATCAAGTTTAGTCATAATTAAACCTGTTATTGGAATAATTTTATTAAATTCCTCAACTTGATTTATTACATTTTGCCCAGAGGTTGCATCCAAAACCAACAGAACTTCATGAGGTGCATTTGAATCAATTTTTTTCGTCACATTTGCTATTTTCTTATATTCCTCCATTAAATTTTTTTTATTTTGTAATCTTCCTGCGGTATCTATTAGAACATGGGTAAATTTATTTTTCATAGCTTCATCGACTGCCTTAAATGCAACAGAAGCCGGGTCAGAACCTTGTGAAGATTTAACTAAATCTATGCTTGTTTTTTTAGCCCAGTTTTCTAGTTGTTCAATTGCTGCAGCTCTAAAAGTATCAGATGCTGCAAAAATAACTTTATTACCATTTTTTTTTAAGATTTTTCCTATTTTTCCTATTGTAGTTGTTTTCCCAACACCATTAACACCAGAAATAAGAATAGTATTTAAAGAATTTTTATTTAAAAAAAAATCATTTTTTTCCAAAGGAGACATTAAGTTAACTATATAATTTTTAAGAATTGAATTAATTTCTTCTAATTTATTTTTATTTGGATCAATTTTTTTTCCTGCAATTATATTTCTAATTTCCTCTGATGCAGTTACACCTACGTCAGACTTTATTAAAAATTCCTCAATTTCATCCAATGTTTTATCGTCAATTTCTTTTTTTATGATTATTTCTTTAAGCCCAGATGTAAAAGCTGAGGCACTTTTTTTAAAACCAAATTTAAATTTATCAAATAAACCCATTAAATTTTTAATCTTATCTCTTTAATATTAGATACAGGTCCTGTCATATATACTGGGCCACCACCCATATCAAAATCAATCTCAAGAGTTCCTTCCTTAAAGTGAACTTTGCAATTTTTTTCAGTTAATTGATTTATATATCCAGCTACTACAGCTGCACATGCCGCTGTTCCACAAGCTTTTGTTTGACCAGCTCCTCTTTCCCAAACATTTACTTTTATATTTTTAAAATCATCTAGTACTTCTGCAAAGGTTAAATTTACCCTTTCAGGAAAAAAATGATGATTTTCAACTTTAGGTCCAATTTTTTTTATATCAACTTTTTCACAATCTTTGACAAAATAAATAATATGTGGGTTACCTACATTTACACAGTAACCATTTCCATATTCTTTTTCCAAAAAATCTATTGAAACATTCCTAGGATTTAAGCCTTCTTTTAAAGGTATTTCCTCTGCTTTATCAAATTTTGGTAAGCCCATATCTATTCTTACATTTTTTTCATTTAAAATTTCTGCCTCTAAAATTGTTTTATCAGCTTTCAAATTTATAAATCTTTGATTATTTTCTTTTGAAATTAAATATGCAACGCATCTACTCCCATTTCCACATGCGCCTACCTCAACACCGTCAGAATTGTAAATTTTAATTGGAAAAACATCATCAACCTTTTTTTCAATAAATATTATTTGATCAAATCCAACATTACTTCTATTACCTATTTTTATAATTTGTTCTTTAGTTAGACTTACATCATCTTTTCTCCTGTCAATAATGACAAAGTCATTTCCTAGACCATCCATTTTATAAGCTTTAAATTCCATATATTTTTATGTTTATCTTATTTATTGACATTTTGAACCTCTATTATAGGTTAACGCAATTTCCGCAAATACAGCATTTTGCGGTGTCTTTGGAAACAAAGAGATCGACACCAGTCAGCGAGGGTTCGCCCACTGGTGCGATAGCTGCTGGATGAAATTATGTTTGAAAATTTGACAAATAAATTTGAAGAAGTTTTTTCTTCTCTTAAGAAAGCACCCTCACTTGATGAGAAGCAGGTTGATGATGGAATGAGAGGTATTAGACAAGCTCTGTTAGAAGCAGATGTATCTCTAGATGTAGCTAAAAATTTCATTGAGAGTGTTAAACCAAAAGCGCTAGGTCAAGAAATAATTAGATCTACCTCACCTGGCCAAATAGTTATCAAAATAGTTTATGATGAGTTAGTTAAGTTACTAGGTGAAAAAAATGAAGAAATAAATTTAAATGCTGTTCCACCAGTCCCTATGATGTTAGTAGGACTTCAGGGTTCAGGCAAAACAACTACTACAGCTAAACTAGCTAAATTTTTAGAAATTAATAAAAAAAAGAAAATTATGATGGTCAGTCTTGACGTTTATAGGCCGGCTGCGCAAGAACAATTAAAATCTTTAGGTGAACAAAATAATATAACAACGTTACCTGTCATTGAAGGACAATTACCTGCAGACATTTGTAGAAGAGCAATGAGTGCTGCTAATTTAAATGGATCAGAAATAATTTTATTCGATACAGCGGGCAGAACACAAATTGATCTTCAAATGATGAGTGAAATAAAGCAAATAGAAAATATAATTAAACCATCAGAAATATTTCTTGTAGCAGACTCTCTCACAGGTCAAGTAGCCGCTGAAGTTGCAAAAGAATTTAAAAATACAGTAAATTTGACTGGAATAATTCTAACTAGAGCTGATGGTGACGCAAGAGGTGGAGCAGCAGTTAGCATGAAATATGTATCTCAGGTACCTATAAAATTTTTAGGTATAGGAGAAAAAATAGATAATATTGAAGTATTCCATCCAGATCGTATTGCGAACAGAATTTTAGGAATGGGAGATGTTGTTTCTTTAGTTGAAAAAGCAGCACAAGATCTTGGAGAAGAAAATATTAAAAAAGCTGAGGAAAATTTAAAAAAAGGACAATTCTCACTAGAGGACTACTTAACGCAACTTAGACAGATGAAAAAAATGGGAGGTATAGAGGGCGTTATGTCTTTTTTGCCTGGTATTTCTAAAATTAAGTCTCAAATGGATGCGGCAGGAGTTGATGAAAAAATTATAACTCAGAATGAAGCAATAATATTATCTATGACTAAAAAAGAAAGAGACGATCCAAAAATAATAAATGGATCTCGAAAGAAAAGAATTGCTAATGGCTCTGGAACAGATGCGGCCACTATCAATAAATTGCTAAAGCAATTTAAAATGATGTCTGAAATGATGAAAAAGATGTCAAAAGGAAATCTGAAAGGTATGACTGACAAAGGAATACCACCAGAGCTTTTTAATCAATTAAAATAATGAAAGGAAAAAAATGTTAAAGTTAAGATTATCAATGGGAGGAACAAAAAAAAGACCAGTGTATAAAATAGTTGTTGCCGATAGTAGATTTTCAAGAGATGGAAGATTTATTGAAAAACTTGGTTTTTTTAATCCTTTATTGCCAAAAGACAAAAAAGAAAGAGTTGGTTTAGAAACAGATAGAATTAAATATTGGTTAGGACAAGGAGCGCAGCCTACAATCAGGGTTGCAAGAATTCTCGGAGAAAATCAATTAATGCCAATGCCGGCTAAAGGTAACAATCCACTAAAGGCTATACCTAAAAAGGATAGAAAGAAGAAAGATGAAAAAGCTACTTCGGGTGAACCATCTAAGGAAGAAGCTAAAAAAGCAGAAGCACCTAAGGAAGAAGCTAAAAAAGCAGAAGCACCTAAGGAAGAAAAAAAATAATTTATGTGGCAAGTACAAGTATTTACTCTTTACCCTGAAATTTTCCCAGGTCCATTATCAAAAGGACTTTATGGAAAAGCTTTAGAAAAAAGAAAATGGAATTTAAAAGTTGTAAATATAAGAGATTCTGCTGAGGATAAACATAAAACTGTTGACGACGCTCCTTTTGGTGGAGGAGCAGGAATGCTTTTAAAAGCAGATATTTTAGCAAAGTCTATTGATAACAATTTGAAAGATGAAAGTAGAATTTTTTATTTATCCCCAAAAGGTAAAAAATTTGATCAAAAATTTGCAAAAGAACTTGCTAAAGAGAAATCAATCAATTTAATTTGTGGAAATTTTGAGGGAGTAGATGAAAGAATTTTATCTACAAGAAATATTGAGGAAATAAGTATTGGAGATTTTATTTTATCTGGAGGTGAGTCAGCTGCTTTTGTGATAATCGACTCAATTTTGAGATTGATACCTGGCGTCCTTGGAAATTGCCTCTCTAAAGAAGATGAAAGCTTTGAAAACGGACTTTTAGAATATCCCCAGTATACTAAACCACAGATTTGGGAGAAAAAAGGTGTTCCAGATGTATTATTATCTGGAGATCATGCTAAAATTAAAGACTGGCGTTTGTCTCAATCTGAGGCTATAACACGCGTCCGTAGACCAGATTTATGGGAAAAATATAAAAAGAACTAAATTGATAAATACTAGAATGAAAACTATAGAAGAAATTAACAGATCAAATGTTAAAAAAATTCAGGCTGAAAAAAAGCTGCCTCAATTTTTTCCAGGAGATATTATCAAAGTAGGAGTTAGAATAACTGAAGGAAAAAGGGATAGAATTCAATATTTTGAGGGAGTATGTATAGCTAAGAAAAGTCGAGATATTAATTCATCATTTACGGTGAGAAAGATTTCTTTTGGAGAAGGTGTTGAACGAACTTTTGCTTTGTATAGCCCTATAGTCGACTCTATAAAAGTTATAAGATCTGGAGAGGTTAGAAGAGCTAAATTATATTATTTAAGAGACAGAACTGGAAAATCTGCGAGAATAGCTGAAAAAATTAGAAAAAATATAGGAATTGAAGTTGATGTTAAAAGTGAAACAGCAGCTGAGGAAAATTTACAGCAGACTGAAGTAAAAAATGATATAAAAGAGAATGAGCAAGAGAAAATTAAAGAGGAAACTTCAGAAAATAAAGAAGAAAGTTTAAAAGAAAAAAAATAAATTTTTTTCAATGCCGCATACACTTTACGATAAAATTTGGAATGATCATTTAGTTCATGAACAAGATGACGGCACAGCTTTATTATTTGTTGATCGACATTTAATACATGAAGTAACAAGCCCACAGGCTTTTGAGGGTTTACGAAATTCAAATAGAACAGTGAGACAACCATCTCTAACTTTAGCAGTAGCGGATCATAACGTACCAACTACAGATAGATCAAAAGGAATATCGGACCAAGAGTCAAAAATTCAAGTAGAAACTTTAGAGGCTAATTGCAAGGAATTTGGAATTAAACTTTTTGGAATGGATGATAAGAGGCAAGGAATAGTACATGTAACAGGTCCAGAGCAAGGTTTTACACAACCAGGGACAGTAATAGTTTGTGGAGACAGTCATACAGCCACTCACGGTGCATTCGGTTCACTAGCTTTTGGAATTGGAACTTCAGAAGTGGAACATGTTCTTGCAACACAAACATTGGTTCAGAAAAAAGCAAAAAATTTTAGAATAAATGTTAATGGAAAACTTCCATTAGGAGTAACATCAAAAGATGTTATTTTACAAATTATTGGAAAAATAGGCACAGCTGGTGGAACAGGTTGTGTAATAGAATATGCAGGAGATTTGATTAGATCTTTAAGCGTAGAGCAAAGAATGACTATTTGTAATATGACGATCGAAGGTGGAGCACGAGCTGGGTTAATAGAACCAGATGAAAAAATATTTAATTATTTAAAAGGGAGACCTATGTCGCCTAAAGGCGAAACTTGGGATAAAGCAGTTGAAGTTTGGAGTAATTTAAATTCAGATAATGGTTCTCATTTTGACAAAGAAGTAAGTTTAACTGCAGAGGAAATTATTCCAATGGTTACTTGGGGCACCTCTCCCCAAGATGTTATAACAATTGAAGGAAAGGTTCCAAATCCAAATACAGAAAAAGATCTTGATAAGAAAAATTCAATTGAAAGATCTTTAAAGTATATGGGTTTGAAGCCAGATACACTAGCAAAGGATATAAAAATTGATAAAGTTTTCATTGGAAGTTGTACAAATGGAAGAATTGAGGATTTAAGAGAAGCTGCGAAAATATTAAAGAATAAAAAAAAAGCTTCCCATGTTCATGCCATGGTAGTTCCAGGATCAGGTTTAGTTAAACAACAAGCAGAGCAAGAAGGTTTAGATAAAATTTTTATAAACTCAGGTTTTGAATGGAGAGAACCTGGTTGTTCTATGTGTTTAGCAATGAATGCAGATAAATTAAAGCCTGAAGAAAGATGTGCATCTACCTCTAATAGGAATTTTGAAGGAAGACAAGGCAGAGGAGGCAGAACACATTTAGTAAGTCCAGGCATGGCTGCAGCTGCAGCGATATCTGGCAATTTAGACGACGTTAGAAAGTATCAAAATTAAATGCAAAAGTTTATTTCTCTAAAAAGTATTCCAACATATTTACCACTTGTAAATATAGATACAGATATGATTATACCAAAACAGTTTTTAAAAACGATCAAAAGAACAGGTTTAGGAAAAAATCTTTTTTTTGAATTAAGATATGATGAAAAAGGAAAAGAAATTCCAGACTTTATCTTAAACAAAAAACCATTTTGTAATTCGAACATATTAATCACAGGAAAAAATTTTGGGTGTGGTTCTTCTAGGGAACACGCACCTTGGGCACTATTAGACTTTGGAATAACTTGTATTATTAGTTCTAG
This sequence comes from uncultured Pelagibacteraceae bacterium, assembly GCA_902567765.1. Lineage (GTDB taxonomy): Bacteria > Pseudomonadota > Alphaproteobacteria > Pelagibacterales > Pelagibacteraceae > Pelagibacter. The sequence continues at coordinate 58,225 of CACFNI010000006.1, forward strand.
TTACGCTGACATTTTTTATAATAACTGTTTTAAAAATGGAATTTTACCGATTGTTTTAAACGAGGATAAAATTAAAGAAATATCAGAATATTCAAATAGAAAAGAGGAAATTTCAGTCAACTTAGCAGATCAAAAAATTATATATGGAAATAACGAAATTTCATTTGAGATAGACCCATTTAAAAAAAAATGTTTACTAGAGGGTTTAGATGACATTGCCTTATCTCTTGAAAAATCTGAAAAAATAAAATCCTTCGAAAATAAAATTAAAAATCAAAGGCCGTGGATATTTAATGATTAAAGTAAAAAAAAGAAAAATTTTACTTTTACCTGGGGATGGAATTGGTCCTGAAGTAATAAATGAGGTTAAAAAAGTTATCAAATGGCTTAACTCAAAAAAGTCTCTAGATTTTGAAATTGATGAAGATTTAGCAGGAGGAGCTTCTTATGACAAGCATGGAACACCAATAACTGATGAAGTGTTTTACAAAGCTCTTGAGAGTGAAGTTGTCATGTTAGGAGCAGTAGGTGGACCCAAATGGGATAATCTAGAATTTTCAAAAAAACCTGAGAGAGCATTATTGAAATTAAGAAAAGAGTTAAAATTATTTGCAAACTTAAGACCTGCAATATGTTTTAAACAATTGGTTGATGCATCTACTCTTAAACCTGAAATTGTCTCTGGCTTAGATATAATGATTGTAAGAGAATTAACAGGAGGAATATATTTTGGAGAACCAAGGGGAATTAAACCTATAGATAATGGAGAAAGAAAAGGCATTAATACTCATACTTACACTAGCAGTGAAATTATTAGAGTAGCAAGAGTTGCTTTTGATTTAGCTAAAAAAAGATCAAATAGGGTTACTTCATGTGAAAAATCTAATGTTATGGAGGCAGGACAACTTTGGAAAGAAGAGGTTCAAACTTTACACGATGCAGAATACAAAGAAGTAGAACTAAATCATATGTTAGCAGATAACTGTTCTATGCAATTATTAAGAAATCCAAAACAATTTGATGTGATAGTAACTGATAATCTCTTCGGAGATATGCTTTCTGACCAAGCATCAATGTTAACAGGGTCCTTAGGACTTTTGCCATCAGCATCACTTGGTGCAAAAAATAAAGATGGTGAAATGAGAGCAATGTATGAACCAATACATGGTTCTGCTCCGGATATAGCAGGAAAAGGATTGGCAAATCCAATTGCAACAATTTTAAGTTTTGCAATGGCACTAAGATATTCTCTAAATTTGGATAAAGAAGCAGATAATCTTGAAAAAGCGGTCCAAGATGTGCTTAATGAGGGTTTAAGAACAAAAGATATAGTAGCAAAGGGAAAAAAAGAAGTATCCACTGTTCAAATGGGGGATGCGATTATTTCAAAATTGAAATAATTTGTATTTTAATTAAAATAGGATTATGCCAACTTATAATGCACCAGTCGAAGATATGCTTTTTTTATATGAAAAGCTAAGAGATAACAAAAATTACAATGAGATTGATAAATATAAAGAGGTCACAACTGATCTTGTAAAAAATATTTTAGATGAGGCAGCAAAAATTAATCAAAATTTAATTTTACCTCTAGCAAAAGCTGGAGATGAAAATCCGACAGTATTAGAAAATGGTGTTGTAAGGACACCTCCTGGTTATAAAGAGGCATATAAAAAATTTATAGAAGATGGCTGGACATCATTATCTTGTGATCCAAAATATGGTGGACAAGGTATGCCAAAAACTGTGAGCGCATTTTTTGATGAAATGTTATCATCAGCCAGCTTAGCGTTTAAGCTCTATAGTGAACTAACGCTTGGTGCTTACAATTGTATTCATCACCATGCTACAGATGAAATTAAAAATAAATATCTTCCAAAAATGGTTGAAGGTAAATGGAGTGGGACAATGTGTTTAACTGAACCAGTATGTGGAACAGACTTAGGTTTACTTAAGACAAAAGCAGTAGAGCAATCAGATGGAACGTATAAAATTACAGGTCAAAAAATATTTATTACATCAGGCGATCATGATTTAACAGAAAATATTATTCATTTAGTAATTGCAAGAGCATCAGACTCACCTAATGGCACTAAAGGAATTAGTTTATTTTTAGTTCCAAAATTTATTGTCAAAGAGGATGGATCGATCGACACAAGAAATGGAATATCGACTGGTTCAATAGAAACTAAAATGGGAATTAAAGGTTCAGCAACATGTGTTTTAAATTTTGATGAAGCAAAGGGATATATGATTGGTCCTAAAAATAAAGGATTGAGCCAAATGTTTACAATGATGAATTTAGAGAGAATTGTAGTTGGAATCCAAGGCCTAGGTATTTCTGAAATTGCTTATCAAAACTCATTGATCTATGCAAAAGAAAGAAAGCAGGGAAAAAGCACAAAAAATCAGTCACCAAATGGAAACGCAGACTTAATTATTGAGCATGCAGATATAAGAAAAACTTTGTTAAATATGAAATCTATTATTGAGGGAGAGAGAGCGTTGTGCTTTTGGTTATCGCAACAAACAGAAGTAAGTTTAAACCATAGCGACCACAAAATAAAACAAGACGCTACAGATATGGTTTCATTAATGACACCTGTTGTTAAATCATTATTTTCAGATTTAGGGATGGAAATTACAAGTGATGCAATGCAAATATATGGAGGGTATGGATACACTAAAGATCAAGGTATTGAACAATTATATAGGGATAATAGAATAACTCCTATATATGAAGGAACTAATTCCGTTCAAGCAATAGATTTGGTATTCAGAAAACTGGTTAATCAAAATGGAGATATAATTGATAAGTATATTAGTATGATTAGAGGTGATTTAAATAAAAATAATAAAGATTTAAGTTCTTTTGTTGCTAAGTTAGAAATTTACATTGATAAATTAAGCAAATTTTCAACTTGGATGAAAGATAAAATAAAAACCTCAAAAGATGATGCAAATGCCGCGTCAAATGATTATTTGAGAGTTCTTGGCTATGTTGCAATTGGTTATTCGTGGTTAAAAGTTTTAGAGGTGAGCTATAAAGACTATTCAAATAATAAAGATTTTTATGAGGACAAAATTCAAACAGCAAATTTCTATTTTAATAGAGTTTTACCTAGAGTAGAAAGCCATTATTTATCTGCAACAACAGGCAGTAAATATATAATGGATTTTAAATTTAATTAAAGAAATGAGCCATTACGAGAAAAATTTAGACAAAAATAATGCAAATTTTGTTCCGTTAACACCTCTATCTTTTTTACAAAGAGCCAAAGATATTTATCCTAATTATGAAGCAATAGTTTATGAGGATAGAAAATATACTTGGAGCGAGGTATATAAAAGATGTGTAAAATTTGCTAGCGCACTAAATAAAATTGGTATTTCCAAAGGTGATACAGTTTCCTTTTTAGCTTTCAATACTCCAGAAATATTTGAAGCTCATTACTCTGTATCAATGACAGGAGGGGTATTAAATACAATTAATATTAGGTTAGATGCTAAGACAATTGCATATATTTTAAATCATAGTGATGCTAAAGTTTTAGTTGTTGATAGACAATTGCACTTGGAGGTAAAAAAAGCATTAAGCACTCTAAAAAAAAAAATTATAATAATTGATATAAACGATAAATTTGCTGATCAATCGAAACTAGAAAAAATTGGAGACTTAGAATATGAGGAATTTTTAAATACTGGTGATGAAAATTTTAATTGGAAAATGCCAGATGATGAGTGGCAAGCAATCTCATTAAGTTACACTTCAGGGACAACAGGCAACCCTAAAGGAGTTGTTTATCATCACAGAGGAGCTTATTTAATGTCAACAGGTAGCGCAACTGCATGGAATATGCCAAATCGATTAAATTTTTTGACAGTTGTCCCAATGTTTCACTGTAATGGATGGTGCTATCCATGGACAGTACCAATGCTTAATGGAAGAACAATTTGTCTTAGAGCTATAGATATTAAAAAAATTTTTGAACTTATAGATAAATATAATGTATCTCATTTTGGTGGGGCTCCTATAGTATTGAATATGATAACAGGTGCACCAGAAAGTGAGCGTAAAAAACTTAAAAATAAAGTTTACGTATTAACAGCTGGCGCTCCACCCCCAAGTATTATATTTAAAAAAATGAAAAGTCTTGGATTTGAAGTAATGCATGTTTATGGGTTAACTGAAACTTATGGACATGTAACACAATGTGCTTGGAACGAGGAATGGAACAGTTTAGATGAAGAAAAGCAAAATGAAATAAAAGCTAGGCAAGGAGTTAGATATCCGAATACAGAAGGTGTTACAATTATGAATCCAGAGACAATGAAGGAAGTTCCAAGAGATGGAAAAACTATAGGTGAAATAATGATTAGAGGAAATGTAGTTATGAAAGGGTATTTTAAGGATAAGGAAGCTACAGAAAAAGCTATGAAAAATGGTTGGTTTCATACCGGTGATTTAGCAGTTATGCATCCTGATGGTTATGCAAAGATACAAGATAGATCTAAAGATATAATTATTTCAGGCGGTGAAAATATTTCATCAATTGAAATAGAAAATACCTTAGCAAAGCATCCATCAGTATCTATAGCAGCTGTGGTTGCAAAACCAGATGAAAAATGGGGTGAGGTACCCTGTGCTTTTATAGAAATGGTTAAGGACAAGCCAGTCACAGAAAGAGAATTAATAAATTTTTGTAAAGAGACCCTTGCAGGTTTTAAAGTTCCAAAAAAAGTTGAATTTTGTGAATTACCTAAAACATCAACAGGAAAAATCCAAAAATTTGAGTTAAGAAAAAAGGCCAAGGAGTTAAACTGAATTTAAACGTCGATAATAAAGACGTATTCATATCTACTAGTGGTATGGATATTGATCCAAAAAAGCCATCAATACTTTTGATGCATGGAAGTGGACTTACGCACATAGTTTGGTCCCTACATGAACAGTTTTATTCAGCTAATGGATTTAATGTTTTGTCAGTAGACTTACCTGGTCATGGGGACTCAGAGGGACCTTCGTTAAAATCAATAGAAGAAATATCTGACTGGATAAAATCCCTAATCGGTACTTTGGATATTGCCAAAATTATAGTTGTAGGACATTCTCAAGGAACCTTAGTAGGAATTGACTTTGCTTCTAGATATCCCAAACTGATTGATAAGTTGGTTTTAGTTGCTGGATCAAATAAAATGCCCGTAAATAAAGACCTAATAGATTTAGCGGAAGCTGGAGATGAAAAAGCAGTTTTGTTAATGATGAAATGGGGCTATGAAGGGTCCAAAGCTTTCATTGGAGGTAACCCTGTAAAAAAAATAGTAAATTCTTCAAGAGCAATCCGCGAAATATTAGCAGTAGACTTAAATGCCTGCAATAACTATAAGGATGGCGAAAATGCAATTAAAAAAATTAATTGTTCAACTTTGTGCATTTTTGGAGATCTAGATAAAATGGTACCAGTTAAAGTAGGAATTAAAATGTCAGAGCAGATAAAAAATTGTGAAACGAAAATAATCTCAGATTGTGGCCATATGATAATTTTTGAAAAAGCATTTGAAATGAGAAAATTAGTAAAAGATTTTTTAGCTAAATAGTATAAATGAAAAATTTTCCAATTGTAAAATCGAGACGATTAAGAAGTACGCCTTATACTGATAGAATAGAGGCTCATGGGGTGAGTAGTTATACTGTTTATAACCATATGTTACTACCATCATCATTTAAATCTTTAGAATTTGACTACCATCATTTAAAAGAATTTGTACAAGTGTGGGACGTAGCAGCCGAAAGACAAGTTGAAATTACCGGAAACGATTCCGCTAAATTAGTACAACTAA
>CACFNI010000007.1 GCA_902567765.1 uncultured Pelagibacteraceae bacterium
ATTAATAAAAGGTCTAAAGTTTCAGATTTTGGTTATGAATTTGATAAAATGTGGATACATGGATATCTACATCTAATTGGCTATGACCATAAAAAAAATAAAGAACATGCAAAGATGGCAAAGAAAGAAAAGTTAATATTAAATTATTTAAATTGTTAAAGAAAATAAATAGTAAATTTTTGTTTTGTTTAGTACCTTTTTTATTAGGTGTTTTGTCATCTTTTAGTTTGCCTCCATACAATTTATTTATTTTAAATTTTTTTACTTTTCCTATTTTTTTCATTTTTTTTATAAAAAATTATAAAAAAAAAAAATTATTATCTTTTTTAATTGGTTGGCTATTTGGATTTGGTTATTTCATCTCAAATCTATATTGGATAACTAATTCTCTAACATTCGAAGAAATTTTTAAACCGTTAATTCCATTTGCATTTTTGTTAGTTCCAGCTTTTCTCGGAATATTTTATGGTTTAGCAACCTTATCATGCTCATTTTTTGAGCTAAATAAAAATTATAGTTCATTATTAATTTTCTCATTAATGTTATCAATTGTTGAATTTATTAGAGGAACTATTTTAAGTGGTTTTCCTTGGAATCTAATTGCATATAGTTGGGTAAATTATAATGATTTTTTACAAATTTTAGCATTTATTGGAACCTACGCTTTTAATCTTCTATCTATTACTCTTTTTTTGGCACCATCAACAATATTTTTTAATAGTAGTTTAAAATCAAAATCGATTTTTATCTTTTCATCAATACTTTTAGTATTAATTAATTTTTATTACGGTCAATTTGTAAAGAATAAATATGCTAAACTAGAAAGTATAGAATTAAATACAACTATTAAAGTTATTTCTCCTAAAGTAAAAATCGATAGATTTTTTGAAGATGAAGACCCATTAATATTAATTGAAGAACTAATTGAGTTGAGCAATCCTAGTGATGAAAACGCAATTTTTGTTTTTCCTGAGGGAATTTTAAGTAATATTTTTTTAGAAGATATTCAAATTTATAAAAAAACTTTTAATGATAGCTTTTCAAAAAATCACAAAATTTTATTGGGAATAAATAGCAATCAAAATTCCAAAATTTATAATTCTATGGCTGTATTGGATAATAATTTAAGAGTTTTAAGTAAATATAATAAAAACAAGCTTGTCCCTTTTGGAGAATTTCTACCTTTGGAAAAATTTTTAAAAAAAATTGGCCTTAAAAAAATCACACAAGGTTATATTTCATTCAGTGCTGCGGACGAAAGAAAAATTTTGCTTATAGAAAACATAAGATTTCTACCACTTATCTGTTATGAGATAATTTATTCTGGAAAAATAAATAAAAATGATGAGGAATACGTTTTTATTATGAACATTTCTGAGGATGGATGGTTTGGAAATTCAATAGGTCCTCATCAACATTTTTCACATTCTATATTTAGGTCAATTGAAGAAGGCAAAAATTTAATTCGATCTACTAATGGAGGTATTTCAGCATATGTAGATGCCGTTGGTAATGTGGTTGATGAAATTAAATCAACTGATAAGGGAGTTATTGAAGTAAAATCATATAAAAAAACTTCAAAAACTTTCTTTAGTAGATACGGTAATAAGATTTTCTTTTATTTTTTAATTTTTTATATTACTTTAATTTTTTTTATAAAAAAAAAAGGGAGATAAGATGAAAAAAAATTTTTTGTTTACAAGCGAGTCAGTTTCCGAGGGTCATCCAGATAAAGTTTGTGATAGAATTTCAGATATGGTTGTAGATACCTACTTAGGTGCAGAACCACAATCAAGAGTGGCATGCGAAACATTAACCACAACAAATAAAGTTGTATTAGCTGGAGAAGTAAGAGGACCGGAAATAAAAAAAGAGGATTTAATTCAAAAAGTTAGAGAATGTATTAAAGATATTGGCTATGACCAAGATGGTTTTAGCTGGAAAGACACTACCAAGATAGAAACTCATTTACATGCTCAGTCAGCAGATATAGCCATGGGTGTGGACTCATCTGGAAATAAAGATGAAGGTGCTGGAGATCAGGGGATTATGTTTGGGTACGCATGTAATGAAACCGACGTTTTAATGCCAGCTCCAATTCATTATTCACATAGAATTTTAAGATTGATGGCTGAAGATAGAAAATCAGGAAAGTTAAAAGGAATAGAACCAGACTCAAAAAGTCAAATTACAATTGAGTATAAAGATGGTTTGCCCAATGCAGTAAAATCGGTGGTGATATCTACACAACATTCTAAAGATGTTAATCTTACAAAAGTTAAAGAACTCTGTATGCCATATATTGAGAGATCTATACCAAAAAATTTATTAAATAATCTCGATGAAAAGGAGATTTATATAAATCCAACAGGTAATTTTGTAATTGGTGGACCAGATGGGGACAGTGGATTAACAGGAAGAAAAATTATTGTAGATACTTATGGAGGAGCCGCTCCACATGGTGGAGGAGCTTTTTCAGGAAAAGATCCTACTAAAGTTGATAGATCAGCTGCTTATGCTTCAAGATATCTTGCAAAAAATGTTGTTGCATCAAAAATTGCTGACAAATGTTTAATTCAACTTGCATACGCAATCGGAGTATCAAAACCTTTGTCTATCTATGTAGATCTTTTTGATAATGATGAAGATAAAAATAGATATGTTGAAAAGTTGATAAACGAAAATTTTGATTTAAGCCCAAGAGGAATAAGAGAAATGTTAGGTTTAAACAAAGCAATATATGAAAAAACTGCTGCATACGGACATTTTGGAAGAGAACCAGAGTCTAATGGGGCATTTTCATGGGAAAAAACAGACAAAGCAGATGTTTTTAAGAAGTAATTAAAGTTGAATATTTAATAAAAATACATATATTCAAATTACATTGTTGAAATTTCAAAAATGGGCCTAGGCCCATTTTTTTTTGGAAGTAATAAAGTTATGTTAAATAAAAGAGCAGATAAATTAGAGCTATTAAGAATTGCGGAAGCTGTAGCATTAGAAAAGTCTATAGACAAAGAACTAATTATAGATTCTATGGAAAATGGTATAGCAAAAGCAGCAAAATCAAAGTTTGGTCAAGATAACGAAATCAAAGTTTTGATTGATAGAGATAATGGCAATATTGGAATTTACAGAAAATTAGTAATAGTTGAAAACCCTCAAAATATTAATACGGAAATAAGTTTGGAAAATGCAATAAATATGGGGGATGAAAACAAAGATAAAAATATAGGTGACGAAGTTCTTCAAGTCCTACCTTCATTTGATTTTGGAAGAATAGCTGCTCAAACTGCGAAGCAGGTCATTAATTTTAATGTTAGAGAAGCTGAAAGACAAAGACAATTTAACGATTTTATTGATAAAAAAGACACAATTTTAAGCGGTATAGTAAAACGTTTAGAATTTGGGAATGTAATTGTGGATCTTGGAAAAGCCGAGGGAATTATTCAAAAAAATGAAATGATTCCTAGAGAGAATATTAAAGCTGGCGATAGGGTCAAAGCTTTTTGTTATGATGTTAGAAGAGAAACTAGAGGCCAACAAATTTTTTTATCAAGAGGTCATCCAAAATTTATGGAAAAATTATTTATTCAAGAAGTTCCAGAAATTTATGATGGACTAATCGAAATTAAATCTTCTGCTAGAGATCCTGGTAGCAGAGCCAAGATATGTGTTAAAGCTATAGACACCTCTTTAGATCCAGTAGGTGCTTGTGTAGGGATGAGAGGATCTAGAGTTCAAGCAGTAGTTAATGAATTGCAGGGAGAAAAAATTGATATTGTTAATTGGTCAGAAGATCCAGCAATTGTAGTCTCAAATGCTTTATCTCCTGCAGAAGTACAAAGAGTAAATGTAGATGTAAACTTAAAAAAACTTGATGTAATTTTAACAGAAGACAATTTAAGTAAAGCAATCGGAAGAAGAGGTCAAAATGTTAGATTAGCAACTAAGTTACTTAACTATGAAATTAATATAATGACGGATCAAGAAGATTCTGAAAGAAGACAAATTGAATTCAAAGAAAAAACAGATAATTTTGTAAAAAATTTGGAATTAGATGAAACTTTAGGGCAATTGCTTGTGGCAGAAGGATTTTCATCAATAGATGATATTAAAGATAGCTCCGTTGAATCTTTAATTAAAATTGAGGGAATTGAGGAGGAAACAGCAAAAGCCTTAATTGATAGAGCTCAAGAATTTTACCAAAAAGATCAAGAGGAAATTTCAAATAAAATTAAAGACCTAGGTTTAGAAAATGAACTGATAAATCATAAGGGTTTAACTCCAGGAATGTTAGTAACTTTAGGTGAGCAAAAAATATTAAAGCTATCAGATTTTGCTGATTTGGCTTCAGATGAACTAACAGGAGGTTTTGACATAATAAAAGGAGAAAGAATAAAGATAAAAGGTTATCTTGAGGATTTTGCTTTGTCAAAAAATGAAGCTGATGAACTGATTATGTCAGCAAGAAATAAAATTTATAAAGACTGAGAAATGAAATATGGAAAAAAAAACAAAACTAACAATTTCAGGAAGTGCAAAAAAATCAATAGAAAATATTGAAATAGCAAAGACTCAAAGTAAAAATTCGGTAGTTATTCAAAAAAAAACTAATAAAAATTTTAGTAAAAGTCCCTTTAAAAAAGGATCCTCTCTACAGAGAGCCAAAAATAATTCATCTGTTTTCCAAAAATCTTCAAATGTAAAAAAAAGCTTTCCTTCTTTCTCGAACGATTTTGAAAAACGTAAGCTCGCAGAACAAAGAGCAACAAGAAGAATTAAGGGAGATAAAAATTACAAAGAAACAAAAGAAAAAAATATTTCAAAAAAAAGAGAACAAAAACTGACAGTTTCTGCAGCGCTTAGTGATAAGCTTGAAACTAGAGCAAGAAGTCTAGCATCCTTAAAAAGAGCAAAACAAAAAGAAAATAGGGATCTTAAAAAAGATGAAAAACAAGAAAATTTTAAACCAATTAAAAGAAATGTAAATATACCTGAAGTAATAACTGTGAGAGAACTTGCGAACAGAATGGCAGAACAGTCAAGTAGTGTTATAAAATATTTATTAGCAATGGGTGTTACAGTGACAATAAATCAAACCCTAGCAGCTGATACTGCGGAATTCTTAGTAAAAGAACTAGGACACAACCCAATAAGAGAAACCAAGGCAGAAGAAATCGTTCAAAAAATTAAAGATAATAGGTCTGAAAATTTGAAAAATAGACCTCCGATAGTTACGGTTATGGGTCATGTAGATCATGGCAAAACTTCTGTTTTAGATGTACTCAGAAGTGCAAATGTAGTTTCGGGAGAGTTTGGTGGAATCACTCAGCACATAGGAGCTTATCAAATTGAAAATAAAAAAAGTAATATCACATTTATAGACACTCCAGGACATGCAGCATTTACTGAAATGAGGGCAAGGGGATCAAAACTTACAGATATTGTTGTTCTAGTTGTTGCAGCAGACGACGGAGTGAAACCTCAAACAATAGAATCAATTAAACATGCAAAAGCTGCCAAAGTTCCGATTGTTGTTGCTATAAATAAATGTGATTTACCAGATGCAGATCCACAAAAAATTAAAAATCAATTATTAGAGTACGAGTTAATAGCAGAGGAGCTTTCAGGTGATACTTTGATGGTTGAAATATCAACTAAAACTCAAAAAAACTTGGATAAATTAGTTGAGTCAATTATTTTACAGTCTGAAATTTTAGATTTAAAAACTGATTTTGACTCAAAAGCTACTGGAGTAGTTTTAGAGTCAAAAATTGATGTAGGAAGAGGTCCAGTTGCGACTGTAATAGTTACATCAGGAACACTAAAAAAAGGTGATTATTTTGTGAGTGGATTAAAATGGGGAAAAGCTAGAGCCTTGATAGACGATAAAGGTAACAATTTAGAAGAGGCTTTACCTTCTACACCAATTGAAATTTTAGGAATAAATGGTGCAGCAAAATCAGGCGATGATTTTTTAGTTTTAAATAACGAAAAAGAAGCAAAAACTTTGTGGGAGACAAGAATTGATGAGTCAAAGGAGGGTAAAAATCCTTTAAATTTTGCCACTCAAGAATCTGCGTTTAAAGATAAAGTTTCAGAGGAATTAAATATTATTGTTAAAGCAGATGTTCACGGATCATCTGAGGCCATAAAGAGCGCAATTAGTCAAATAACTCACGAAGAAGTAAAACCAAAAATTATTTTATCTGATATTGGAATGGTCACTGAAACAGACGTAACACTTGCAAAGGCTTCAAGTGCGGTACTTATTGCATTCAATGTAAAACCTAGCAAAGAAGCAAAAAAGTTAGCCGAGAGAGAAAAGGTTACAATTTCATCTTATAATATTATATATGAGGTTTTGGATTATATTAAAAAGAGAATGTCAGGCTTACTAACTCCAGATGTTAAAGAAGAGATTATTGGCTCTGCTGAAATTTTGGAGATATTTAAAGTATCTAGTGTAGGTAAAGTTGCAGGATCAAAAGTAGTAGATGGACAAATTTCAAGTACATCAAACGCAAGACTGATCAGAGACGGTGCAGTAGTATACACTGGTAAAATAAATACTATTTTCAGAGAAAAAAACCAAGCAAAGCAAGTAAGCTCAGGACAAGAATGTGGTATAACTTTAAAAGATTTTAATGATTATAAAAAAAAAGATATAATTGAAGTATTCAACTCTACATCAACTGAGAGGATGATATAAGATGAGTAATAAATCAGGAAAACCAGTTACACAAAGACAATTACGCGTCGGAGAAATGATTAAACAGTCTCTAGGTATGATATTTGTAAGAAACGAGGCTAAAGTACCTGAATTAGAAACGAACAACATAACAGTGACAGAGGTAAAAATGAGTCCAGACCTTAAAGTCGCTAAAGCTTATGTTATTCCACTTGGTGGAAAAAACGCTGAAGAAACAGTAGAAAAGTTGAAAAAATATTCATTTTTGATAAGAAAAACTTTATCGAAAAAAATTATAACTAAATTTCTACCAAAAATTCTCTTTGCTAAAGACGATTCATTTGAATATGCAGAAAAAATTGAAAATTTAATTAAACAAACAAATAAATAGGAAATAAGATGATAAAAAAAATAAAAGATATAGCATTACATGATAAAGACACGGGATCATCTGAGGTGCAAATTGCATTACTTACAGAGAAGATAAATTCTCTCTCAAAACATGTAAAACAGTTTAAAAAAGATAAACACTCTTCCGTTGGATTATTAAAAGCTGTAAATAGAAGAAAGAAATTATTGGATTACTTAAAAAAGTATAAAATAGATTCATATAAAAACGTATTAACGAAACTAAATATAAGGAAATAAATGTTTAAAATATTTAAAAAAGAAATAGAAATAGGTGGAAAAAAAATTACCTTGGAAACAGGGAAGATTGCAAGACAAGCTGATGGTGCGATCATAGCTCAATGCGGTGAAACAGTTGTAATGGCAACTGTAGTAGGGGCTAAAAAAGTTAACCCAGAAGTAGATTACTTTCCGTTATCTGTAAATTATCAAGAAAAATATTATGCAGCTGGGAAAATTCCAGGTGGATATTTCAAAAGAGAGGCAAGACCTACAGAAAGTGAAACTTTAATTTCAAGATTAATAGACAGGCCAATAAGACCACTTTTCCCAAATGAATTTAAAAATGAAGTACAATTACTTCCAACTGTAATTTCCTATGATAAAGAAAACGAAGCAGATATATTATCAATTATTGCTTCATCGGCCGCGTTGTCTATATCAGGAATGCCTTTTATGGGACCAGTTGGAGCTTCAAGAGTAGGATTTGTTGATGGTAAATATGTTCTTAATCCATCAAAAAAAGAACTAGAAAAATCAAAGTTAGATTTAGTAGTTGCAGGAACAAAAGATGCAGTTCTGATGGTTGAATCTGAGGCGAGAGGATTAACTGAAGAGGAAATGCTTAATGCTGTTAAGTTTGGTCATGAAAATTTTATACCAATAATAAAAATGATCGAAGAATTAGCAAAAGAATGTAAAAAACCTGACTGGGTTATTGAGAAAAAAGATCTTTCAGAGGTTAAGAAAAAATTATCAGATGAATTTACAGATGATCTAAAGAAAGCATTTTCTACTAGAGATAAACAAGAAAGATCAAATATGATTTCTGAAATTACAGATAAGGCAAAAAAACTTTATGAGGAAAATGAAACCATTACAGATTTAGATGTAAATTCTGAGCTTAAAAATTTAGAAAAGAGCATAGTAAGAACAGATATTTTAAAAAATAAAAATAGAATTGATGGTAGAGGACTATCAGATGTAAGGCCTATAATGTGTGAGGTTGGGATTTTGCCAAGAGTGCATGGTTCTGCATTATTTACGCGAGGAGAAACACAGGCAATTGTCACAACTACATTAGGAACTTCAGACGATGAGCAAAGGATCGAGAGTTTAGAGGGTCTTCAAAGACAAAGATTTATGCTTCATTATAACTTTCCACCGTTCTCAGTTGGGGAAACTGGAAGGATAGGAACAGGAAGAAGAGAAATTGGACATGGTAAACTTGCATGGAGAGCAATTAACTCATCTTTGCCTTCAAAAGAAAGTTTTCCATATACTTTTAGAATAGTTTCAGAAATTACAGAGTCTAATGGATCATCTTCAATGGCGACAGTTTGTGGAACATCTTTGGCGTTAATGGATGCAGGAGTTCCAATTAAAGAACCAGTAGCAGGTATTGCTATGGGTTTAATTAAGGAGGGTGATGAGTTTAGCGTTTTGTCAGATATTCTTGGAGATGAAGATCATCTTGGTGACATGGATTTTAAAGTTGCTGGAACTAAAGATGGAATTACATCTCTTCAAATGGATATAAAAATTACTGGCATTACTTTTGAAATTATGGAACAGGCTTTAAAACAAGCTAAAGATGGTAGAGTTCATATTTTAGGTGAAATGAATAAGGCATTAGGTAAGTCGAGAGATGCAGTAGGAAAACATACCCCAAAAATGGAAAAAATTACTGTAGATAAAAAAGATATTGCTACTGTTATCGGCAAAGGTGGAGCAACCATCAGAGAGATTGTTGAAAAATCAGGTGCCAAAGTTGATGTAAATGACGAAGGAGTTGTTACAGTTGCAGCACCAGATGATGAGTCTAGAAATAAAGCAATGCAATTCATTAAAGATCTTACTGCTAAAGCTGAAATGAATAAGATATATAATGGCAAAGTCATAAAAATAATGGAATTTGGGGCTTTCGTTAATTTTTTAGGCAAACAAGATGGACTTGTACATATTTCAGAACTTGCAAACAAAAGAGTTGCAAAAGTAACAGATGTTTTGAAGGAAGGCGATGCAGTTAAGGTAAAAGTTAT
Source organism: uncultured Pelagibacteraceae bacterium (assembly GCA_902567765.1). Lineage (GTDB taxonomy): Bacteria > Pseudomonadota > Alphaproteobacteria > Pelagibacterales > Pelagibacteraceae > Pelagibacter. The sequence continues at coordinate 9,364 of CACFNI010000007.1, forward strand.
CGGATTTGACAGGGGTAAGGTTAAATTATCAATCAAGCAAGCCGCAGTCTGATTTAAAACTATGGAAAATCAAGAAATAATTCAAATAATAAAAAATCTTAAAGGCCGAAGAGCTTACGAAGAAAAAAAAGCCTCAAAATTAGGCTTTACCTCGCTTTATGCATACTTTGAGGATAAAATTTTAAGAAAGAAAAAAGCTGAGGAGGATATTAAAAAAGAATTAGAAAAAACAAGAATCAAAAATAATTTAAAAAGTAAGCAAAAGAAAAGTTGCAGCTGCTGTTAGTTATTTAATTTTATATTTGATTTTACTTATAAGAAAAATAGCAATTGCACTTAAAACAGCAAATACCTCTAGTGCGTGACCTGAATTTCCTAGAAGCAATTGTACAAAATAAAATATAATACAGACTACAAACCAAACTAATATTAACATTATTTATTTTTTTTTTTCTCTCTTTTAATTTTTCTTTTTTCTTTAAAAGAAAATTTAGCTTTTTTCATTACACTTGAATCTTTGAAAGATTTACCAGAATATCTTTTAGACATAAAATTAAGTTATATTTTTAGGATCAGGCATACCAACCTTATTGTAACCAGCATCTACATAATGAATTTCACCAGTCACACCACCTCCAAGATCACTTAATAGGTATAAAGCAGAATTTCCAACATCATGTATATCTACATTTCTTTTTAAAAAAGAATGATCTTCATTCCATTTATATAAAAATTTTGCATCACCAATAGCAGAAGCAGCTAAAGTTTTAATAGGTCCTGCGCTTATTGCATTTACTCTTATTCCCTTTGTCCCTAGATCCCTTGCTAGGTATTTAACACTTGCTTCAAGGGCAGATTTACAAACACCCATTACATTATAGTTTGGAATAGCTTTATTAGACTCGTATGTTAAAGTAAGCATACTACCACCCTTATCCATTATTTTTGAAGCCTCTTTTGCAATCTCAGTAAATGAAAAACACGAAATTAGCATGCTCCTTAAAAAGTTCTCTCTAGAAGTATTTAAGTATTCTCCAGATAATTCTGATTTATCTGAAAAAGCTACTGCATGAACCACAAAATCAATTTTACCCCACTTATTTTTAATATCTTCAAAAAGCTTTAAAACTTCGTCTTTTTTCTCAACATCACAGCTAAATGTTATATTTGAATTTAATTTTTCCGCTAAAGGAATAACCCTTTTTTTTAGGGCATCCCCTAAATATGTGAACGCTAATTCTGCACCTGCCTCAGCTAATTTTTGAGAAATACCCCATGCTATAGATCTCTCATTGGCAACGCCCATGATCAATCCCTTTTTTCCTTTCATTAAACTCATCGATTAGACTTTCTCAAATACTAGGGTTGCATTTGTTCCACCAAACCCAAAACTATTAGACATGATAGAATTTAAATTTACGTTTTTTTCTACCTTAGTAATAATAGGAAATTTTTTAGCTTCATCATCCATATCATTAATATTTATTGATGCTGATATAAAATTATTTTTCATCATAATTAAACTATAAACTGCCTCATGAACTGAAGTTGCACCTAAAGAGTGTCCAGATAATGATTTTGTTGAACTGATTTTTGGTACATTATCTTTAAAAACTTCACCTACTGCTTTAAGTTCAGTTATATCTCCAACAGGAGTAGAGGTTCCGTGTGTATTTATGTAATCAATTTTGTTTTTACTTGTGTTCAATGCCATTTGCATACATCTAACCGCACCCTCGCCAGATGGTGCAACCATATCATATCCATCAGAAGTCGCTCCATATCCTGTAATTTCTGCATAAATTTTTGCTCCTCTTGATTTTGCATGTTCATATTCTTCCAAAACCAAAACACCACCTCCTCCTGATATTACAAAGCCATCTCTTGTTTTGTCATATGGTCGTGAAGCTTTTTCTGGAGTATCATTATATTTTGATGAAAGTGCAGTCATAGCATCAAACATAGCAGTCATTGCAAAATGAACTTCGTCGCTACCACCAGCGAATATTATTTTTTGTTTTCCTAATTGAATTAATTCCATTGCATTTCCAATGCAATGTCCACTCGTAGCACAAGCTGAACTGATAGTATAATTTACACCTTTAATTTTAAATGGTACTGCGAGTGTGGCTGAGGCTGTACTAGACATTGTTCGTGGAACAACAAATGGGCCCATTCTTCTCGGACTTTTTTCCCTCGTTTTATCTGCAGCTAATATTACATTTTCAATTGAAGGACCCCCTGATCCCATAATCATACCTGTAGAAACATTACTCACATCTTTTTCTTCTAATCCCGAGTCTTTTACTGCCTCAGCCATGGAGATATAATTATAGGCTGAACCTGGTCCCATGAATCTTATAAACTTTCTATCAACATGGTCTTCAAGTTTTATATTCGGCTTACCATGTACATGGCTTTTTAAATTATATTCTTTGTATTCTTCACTAAATGTAATCCCGGATTTTGAATTAATTAATGACTCACAAACTTCTTGCTGATTATTTCCTAAACAAGACACTACCCCAATTCCTGTGACTACTACCCTTTTCATTTATTTAAATAATCCAACTTTTAAGTTTTCTGTAGAATAAATTTTTTTACCATCTGCTAACAAAACTCCATTAGCCAATCCAACTGTAGTGCCTTCTTTAATTAAAATTCTTTTCATATCAATTATATACTCAGCAATTTTGACATTTTTTAAAACTTCACCTGTGAACTTTACACTTCCTACACCCAAAGCTCTTCCCTTTCCTGGGTTGCCAAGCCATCCAAGATAAAATCCAACTAATTGCCACATTGCATCTAACCCTAAACATCCTGGCATTACTGGATCCTCTTTAAAGTGGCAATTAAAAAACCAAAGATCATCTTTGATATCTAGCTCTGCTTTAATTAAACCCTTTTTAAAAGCTCCATCATTATCTTTAATTTCTGTTATTCTGTCAAACATTAGCATTGGTGGTAAGGGCAATTTAGCGTTTCCAGGACCGAAAAGTTCACCATTTCCACAACTAATTAGGTCGTCGTAATTGTATGATTTTTTTTTCTCCATAGTTTTAACCTTATTACTTTATTTGTGATTATTATAATATATAAATTCCTTATAATTATACAAATTAAGTAAAAAATGAATAAGAAAGAGAATTTTATAAATAAATTAAGATCCTCAGGATTAAGACCGACTAGACAGAGAATTGAAATTTGTAAAGTTCTATATGATCGAAAAAAAACTTTTCATTTCACAATAGACACCCTAAGCAAAATTTTAAGAAAAAAATCAAAAGAGAGGATTTCATTGGCAACTATTTATAATACCGTTTATGCGTTCAAAAATAAAAATTATTTAAAAGAGATCACTTTAAATACAAATAAGACTTATTTTGACACAAACGTCACGAGTCATCATCATTTTTTAGATGAGAACTCAAATCGTCTCATAGATTTAAAAAATAGCGATGTTGGAAAAGTTAAAATAAAGAGAAAAATTCCTGGAAAAAAAATAAAATCTATTGAAATTTTAGTAAGAATAAGTGACTAAAATAGAAAAATAAAGTTATAAAAATATTATAAATAATTAAATTTCTGAGACATTTTTGCATCGTTGACACTACTTTAGAATCATTATAAAGTAGTTTAATGCAAAATTTTTCAACAGAAGAACAATCAAAATGTCCGTTTACCGGAGCTGGAACTCCGCCTAAACATGGAACCGGAAAAGGCACGACAAATCGTGATTGGTGGCCCAATGGTTTAAATCTAAAAATATTAAGCCAGCATTCTTCATTAGTTAATCCCATGGATAAAAAATTTAATTACGCAAAAGAATTTAAAAAATTAAACTTCAAGGCATTAAAAAAAGATTTACATAAACTAATGACACAGTCCCAAAGTTGGTGGCCAGCTGATTATGGTCACTATGGTCCGTTATTTATTAGATTAGCATGGCATGCTGCCGGAACATACAGGACAGGAGATGGTAGAGGTGGTGCGGGAACTGGAAATCAAAGATTCGCACCTTTAAATAGCTGGCCGGATAATGTTAATTTAGACAAAGCAAGACTATTATTATGGCCAATAAAAAAGAAATACGGAGAAAGAATTTCATGGGCTGATTTATTTATTTTAGTTGGCAATATTTCTCTTGAGTCTATGGGCTTTAAAACTTTTGGTTTTGGTGCTGGTAGAGAAGATATTTGGGAACCTGAGGAAGATATTTATTGGGGTTCCGAAAAGGAATGGCTGGGAGTAAATCGCTATAGTGGGAAGAGAGATTTAGAACAGCCCTTAGGTGCTTCACATATGGGATTAATATATGTAAATCCACAAGGCCCTGATGCAAATCCAGATCCTTTATTAGCCGCTCACGATATTAGAGAAACTTTTGGAAGAATGGCTATGAATGATTATGAAACAGTTGCACTAGTTGCCGGTGGACATACTTTTGGAAAGTCTCACGGAGCTGCACTAGAATCTCATAAAGGACCTGAACCAGAGGGATCAAAAATTCAAGATCAAGCAACTGGTTGGAACAGTAATTATAAAAGTGGAAAGGGTGTGGATACAATAAGTAGCGGAATCGAAGGGGCATGGACTTCGAACCCAATCAAATGGGATATGGGTTATTTTGATAATTTGTTTGGGTATGACTGGGAACTTACAAAAAGTCCTGCTGGAGCTCATCAATGGAAACCTAAAAGAAATGGTCATGATATAGAGATGACGCCGGATGCTCATGAGAAAAATAAAAAAAATCTTCCCATGATGCAAACAACTGATTTATCACTAAAAATGGATCCAAATTATGGACCGATTTCAAAACATTTTCATGGTAATCCAAAAGAATTTGCAGATGCTTTCGCTAGAGCCTGGTTCAAGCTTACTCATAGAGATATGGGTCCTAAGTCTTGCTATTTAGGTCCTGATGTTCCAAAAGAAAATCTAATTTGGCAAGATCCAATACCTAAACAAAAGTATAGGTTAAAAAATAAAGATATTAAATTCCTAAAGTCTAAAATTTTAAAATCTGGTCTTTCAGTTTCAGAACTTGTTTCTACTGCATGGGCTTCAGCATCAACTTTTAGAGGTTCTGATAAAAGAGGTGGAGCAAACGGCGCTAGAATAAGACTGGAACCACAAAGAAACTGGGAAGTTAACAATCCAAAAAAACTATCGAAAGCTCTTAATAAATTTGAAAAAATCAAAAAAAATTTTGACAAAAGGAATAAAACTGTATCGCTTGCTGATATAATAGTATTAGGTGGAAGCGTTGGAATAGAAAAGGCTGCAAAGAAAGCTGGTTATAAAGTAAATGTACCTTTTACGCAAGGACGAGGCGATGCTACGCAAAATGAAACTGATGAATTCTCTTTTGGTTTACTAGAGCCTAAAGCTGATGGGTTTAGAAATTACGTAACAAGAAAAACTAACGGTCATGGTAAAAGTTCAATTTCGGGAGAGGAAATGCTTATTGATAAAGCCCAATTAATGAAACTAACTGCTCCTGAAATGACCGTTCTTGTTGGCGGAATGAGGGTTCTTAATACAAATTTTGATGGATCTGATTATGGTGTATTTACAAAAAGAACAGAAGCTTTAACGAATGATTTCTTTGTAAATCTTTTAGATATGAACACATCATGGAAAGAAATTGATAAAGATGAAACTTTATTTGAAGGAAGAGACAGAAAAACAAATAAAATTAAATGGAAAGGAACTCGTGCAGACCTTATTTTTGGATCAAACTCTCAACTGAGAGCATTAGCTGAGGTGTATGCATGTGAAGATTCAGCTCCAAAATTTGTTGAAGATTTTATTTCTGCTTGGACTAAAGTTATGAACTTAGATCGTTTTGATCTAAGATAAAAAAATTAACTGCTGAGAATAGTTATCATTAGAAGTTATTTTTCATAAATTTTTAAAATTTTTTGCAAACGATTATCATTAACTCTTAATTTAGTTGAAAAATTCAAAACAATTCTTATTTTACATTTATGACAACAGAAACGTATAACTGTAAAAAATGTGGTTTATCTATTTCGTCAACTTGTTCAAAGTGCGATAGAGTAGTAGATGTTAAAGTTCTTGATGATGGTTGTATTGTTCAGACTACAAAATGCTCTGATTGTGCAAATGTACCAGTTATCAAAGATATTTGTGCTACAAGATAAACTTATTTAAATTAGTAAAACCCTTTACTGGGTTTTACCCCACAAGCTGTCTGTTTTAATCCAGCCATTAAAACCTGCTGTTTTAACATTGCACCAATTTTTTTTGCAACCTTTATATTTAAGTAACCTACCCTTTTGTATTCTAGCAATTGGTTTAGAAAAAAGTGTGGGTTTTCTGAAAAGTATTTTATTTCTAGTGACTATGAAGGATTTTGATTTTTTTAATTGAGAAATATGTATCCAGCCACTATTTTTTTTTAGGTCTATAATTTTTCTAAAATTTTCTTTTTTATCAATTACTTTTAGTGGCAAGTTAACTTTTCTGTAAATATATTTTACTTCATAATCAAATCCAGGACCATACCTTACGTTAACCTTATTTTTTTTCAATGAAAGAAAAGAATCGTCTGAAATAGAAAAAGAAGGAAAAATTATTAATATAAAAAATAAAATTGAAATTTTTTTCATAAATTCTATTTTGATCTTTATTTTTTTTTAAATTTAACTTTTCTAAAGTTTAGATTTAACAAGTCAATTATTAATAATTGATTTTTTAAGTTTTGGCCAATTTCTATTATCATTTTTAAAGCTTCGTTTGCTTGAGTAGCACCTACAATTGATGCTGTTGTTCCAAGAACACCTTCAAATTCACAATTTAAAATATCGTCTGAAATGTCATCTTCTTGATAAAAATTTTTTAAAGATGCTGTTTTTTTGTCTTTGAAATCAAATGTAAAAACATGTCCGTCAAATTTACTTATTGCACCAGTAACTAGTTTTTTTTTAAACTTTAAACAATAATCGTTAATGAGGAATTTAGTTTTAAAATTATCAGATCCATCAATAATAAGATCATAATTTTTAATTATCTTCCTTATATTTTTTTCATTTAATCTTGTTTTATATATTTTGATTTTTGTATCGGGATTAATATCTTTAAGTTTTTTAGCAGCTACACTTACTTTTGTTTTTTTTACATCCTTAGAACTAAATAAACTCTGTCTATGAATATTTGAAATACTGACAATGTCATTATCTACTAGACCGATCGATCCAACGCCGGCTCTTGTTAAATTTTCTGCAGCAGGACATCCCAAGCCACCTATACCAACGATCAAAATTTTAGCAGACAAAATTTTTTTCTGTCCTAAAGCTCCTATATTTTTCAGAACTAATTGTCTTGAAAATCTTTCAATTTGTGATTTACCTAACATGTTACTCATTTACCAGTTGAACCAAAACCTCCCTCACCTCTTATTGTTTTTGGAAGATCTTTTGTCTCTTCTAGTTCCATCTTAATAATTGGTGTTAAAACCATTTGAGCAATTCTATCATTATTATTAATAATAAAATTTTCATTTCCATGGTTAAATAAAATGATTTTTAACTCTCCTCTATAATCACTATCAATTGTTCCTGGTGTATTTAGAACAGTAATATTATTTTTTGCAGCAAGTCCTGATCTTGGTCTAATTTGAATTTCATATTCTTTTGAAAAAGCAACAGATAATCCAGTTGGCACAAGGCATGATTTACCTGGTTTTAGTTCAATTGGTTTATCTATAAATGCCATTAAATCCATACCAGATGCACCATTTGTTTTATAAGAAGGCAACTGAACAGAAGGTTTTAACTTTTTAATAAAAATTTTAACCATTAGTTTAAATGATTAATAATTCTCTCTACTATTTCATCAGATATTTCAGATTTTGATTTAAATGAAATTTTTTCATTTTTATGATTTTTATAAAAAATTGAAACTTCATTAAAATCTGAATTAAAGCCAATTTTTTTATTAGATACATCATTTGCAACTATCCAATCGCAATTCTTTTCATTAAGTTTTTTGTTTGAATAGTTTTCTAAATTATTTGTTTCTGCAGCAAAACCAATAACAAGCTTTGGTCTTAAAGAATTATGATTAGAAATATAGCTGAGGATATCTACATTTTTTTCTAGTTCCAGGTTAAATTTGGTTTCTTTCTTTATTTTTTCTTTAGAAATTTCTCTTACCTTGTAATCACCTACAGCAGCTGAAAATATAGCAACATCGGTAGGTAAGCTATATCGCGTAGCATGAAACATCTCTTCTGCAGTTTCAACTCTGATTAAATTTATATCATTTTCTGCTTTTAAACTGGTTGGTCCAGAAATTAAAGTAGTTTCAAAACCTTTTTTTGATAACGACTTTGCTAATGCGTATCCTTGTTTCCCACTTGATTTATTTGAAATAAATCTTACTGGATCTATATATTCATGTGTAGGACCTGCAGTAACTAAAGCTTTAAATTTCTTATTTTTCGAAAAGTTTTTGAAATACATTTCAATTTTTTCTTCAATTTTTTTTGGTTCAGACATTTTACCCTCTCCAAATTCTCCACATGCCATATCTCCTATTTCAGGACCAATAAAATTGAATCCATATTTTTTCAATTTAATCACATTCTCCTTAGTTGATGGATGTTCCCACATTCTTACATTCATTGCTGGAACTAAAAATATGTCCTTGTTAGAAGCAAGTATTACAGTAGATGCTAAATCATCTGAGGAACCTGAGCTTAATTTTGCGATCGTGTTAGCAGTTATTGGAGCCACAATTATAACATCAGACCATCTAGATAAAGATATATGATCCATTTCAGTTTCATTTTCTAGGCTAAATAGGTCATCATAGACTTTTTCTTGTGATAGAGAGCTTATCGATAATGGGGTTACAAATTCTTTTGCACTTCTAGTTAAGATAGTTTTTATCAGTGCCCCTTTCTTTTTGAGAGATCTTATTAACTCCAAACTTTTGTAAGCAGAAATACCACCGCAAATTATCAAAAGTATTTTTTTATTTAAAAAACTGTTCATCAGTCAAATTAAAATACTAATAGGCCTATAATTACAAGCAATAATAAACCAATAGCTGTTTGGTTTCTGAAAGCAATCATTTCTGTCTTTGCTTCATTTAAAGCATTGTATGAATTGGAATTTTGTGGAATTTGCCCACTAGCTAAAAAACTTAACGCTTGATTTGCTTTATCCATGATTTCTGGAAATTCAGGGAGTCTTTTTAATACCTCTGTTGTATTTTTTAAAGTATCATTTAATGAGTTTATTGGATCTTTTGTTTCTTGAAGCCAATTTTCCAAAACTGGTTTTGAGGTTTCCCAAATATTTGTGTTAGGATTAAGTTTTCTAGCTACACCTTCTACTACTACCATAGTTTTTTGAAGCAGTAAAAGTTGTGGCTGAGTTTGCATGTTAAATTTTTCAGTTACATCAAATAGTTGTTTTAATAGTTTTCCCCCAGAAATATCTTTAACAGTTTGTCCGAAAATTGGCTCACCAATGGATCTAAGAGCTTGTGCTAACTCATCTACTGGTACATTTTTTGGAACTAATCCTGCAAGCAGATGTACCTCAGCAACTTTTTTATAATCTCTCTGAACAAAGCCATATAAAATTTCTGCTAAAAATCTTTTGTTCAATTTATCTAATCTACCCATTATTCCAAAATCTATAGGTACAATCTGACCATTTTTATCGACAAAAATATTACCTTGATGCATATCAGCATGAAAAAAACCATCTCTGACTGCATGTCTTAAAAAATGTTGAATTACATCTTTTGCAATTTGATTTGTATCAATATTTTGTTTTTGCAAAACCTCAGTTTCACGTATTGAACTTCCTTCAACCCAATCTAGCGTCATTACATTTTCACTTGTAAAATTCCAATATATATTTGGAACTTTAAAACCCACATCATTTTTAGTATTTTCAGCATACTCATTTGCTGCAGCAGCTTCAAATCTTAAATCCATTTCATGATTTGTAATTTCTTTTAAAAGAAAGGTCACTTCAACCAATCTAAGTCTTTTAGTTTTTTTAATAACAGACTCAATTAGATAGGCAAAGAGCATAAGCGCATCTATTTCTTCATTAAAGATTTTTTTAATTTCAGGGCGTAAAATTTTTATTGCAACATCCTTAATTATTCCATCATCATTTATTTGAGCCTTGTGAACTTGTGCGATAGATGCTGCCGCAACTGGCTCACTCATATTAATTATTGAACTAAACATTTGATCCCCCAAATCTTTTCTAATTATATTTTTTGCCTTGGATAGAGAGAAAGGAGGAAGTTTATCTTGTAGAGTTTCTAGTTGTTTTGACAACTCTTCACCTATGATATCTGGTCGAGTCGCTAAAAACTGTCCAAGTTTGATAAAAGTAGTACCCATTGATTGTAAGGAATTTGACAATCTTTCTTTTTCCTCAATATTATAATTTACCTCATTTCTTTTTTTGATCGAAAAAGATAAAAAATAAAATAAAATTTTAATAGATTTAGGAATTTTATGAAACTTTGAGAAAATATCTAAAATTTCAGATTGTGCTAACTTTCTTCCAATTTTAAAAAGTATAATTAATCTTTTTATCATTTTATTTTCCATCCCGAGTGTATTGCAACTATACCACCAGATAAGTTCCTATAACTACAATTTTCAAAACCGTTTTTTTTCATAAGATCGATTAACTGTTCTTGATTTACAAATTTTTGAATACTTTCTATGAGATATTTATAAGGTTCATCATCGCCAACTATAATTTTTCCTATTCCCGGAATGATTTTTGAATAATTTTTGTAGAAGAAATTTAAATTTTCATTTTCAATTTTTGCAAATTCTAAACACAAGAAACGCCCTCCTGGTTTTAAAACACGATATGCCTCTGAGAGTGATTTATTTAAATCTTTAGTATTACGTAATCCAAAACTTATTGAATAATAATCAAAAAATTCCTTTTTAACTGGTAAATTTTCAGCGGAACCAATCAACCATTTAATATTTTTATAATTTATTAATTTTTTTTTGCCATTTTCAATCATTCCTTTATTTGGATCAACACAAAAAATTTCCTCATCTCTATTTAAAATATCTAGATAGAGCTTGCCAATATCCCCAGTTCCGCAGGCAACATCTATCATTCTTTTACCTTTTGAAGGATTCATCGATAAAATTAAATCTTTTTTCCAAATTCTATGAACACCAAGAGACATTAAGTCATTCATCAAATCGTATTTGTCAAAGACCTTTTCAAATACTTTATTGACTAGTCCTTTCTTATTTTGAAGATGTTGTTCCATAATAAAATAAAGTTTAGAGAAAACTTTCAATAATTCAATGTGAAATTATGTTATATTAGTAGAAATGATTCATAAAAATGTAGAAAATGTTCAAAAAAGTTTTTTTGAAAATAAAGAAAATTGGGAAACTAGAAAGTTATCAAAACCAAAAAGTACAATTCGTGTAGCTAGTCTTTTTTCTGGTATAGGAGCTTTTGAGCAAGCACTTAAAATTTTAGGCCTAAAATCAAAAATAGTTTTAGCTTGTGATAATGATCAGTTTGTAAAAGAAAGTTTTTTTGCTAATTACGAAATTGAAGAAAAAAACTGGTTTGATGATGTTCAAAAAATAAATGGTACAAAATTCAAAAATAAAGTTGATCTATTAGTTGGTGGTGCGCCCTGTCAATCTTTCTCAATGGTTGGTAAAAGATTGGGTTTAAAAGATACGAGGGGAAATTTAACTTTACACTTTATTAAAAAGATAAATGAAATTAAACCAAAGGTTTTTATTTTTGAAAATGTCAGAGCCTTATTGAGCGTTGATAATGGTGAGGCATGGAAAATAATTTATAATAAATTTAGACAAACAGGCTACAATTTTTATTGCGATAAACTGAATGCTAAAAATTTTGGTATTCCACAGAATAGAGAAAGATTATTTGTTATTGGTTTTAAAAATAAACAAAATTTTTTATTTCCTCAGCCAATAAAACTTAAGAATAGTATGCAGGATTTTCTTGAAGGACAATTTGATAAAAAATTTTATTTACCTCCAAAGGGAGTGGCATTTGTTACTAAAAACAAAAACCTTAAAAAAAGATATACTCAAGTAAATGGAAAAATAGCTTTGTGCCAAAAAAGAAATCAGCAGTTTAATTGGCATGGTGATTTTGTGCAGGTAAAAAAATCTAATATTAAAAAATACATCCTTTCAGATAAAGTTAAAAAATATGTTCTAAGTTCAGGAACAAAAGGATTTTATTCTAAACCCGAAATAGATCTTGAGATTGCAAGACCTTTGATATCAACGATGCACAAGATGCATCGATCAGGTGTAGATAATTATATTTCATTAAAAAAAGGAAAGATTAGAAAGTTAACACCTAGAGAGTGTTTAAGGCTCATGGGATTTCCAGATACTTTTAAACAAGTAGTCTCCGATACCCAGCTTTATAGACAAACTGGAAATAGTATAGTCGTAAATATTATTATAGCTTTGCTTAAAGAAATGGATATTTCAAAATTTGGAACCAAATGATACTTGATGGTGAAGAGCTTAAATTAATAGATGCGTCTGAAAAAATAACAATCGCAGACTCATTTGTACATCCTGCACAAAAACTAGGAAGAGGCCATGGTGAAGCGAAACTTTATATAGGAAATAAATGTGACGAACTTTGGAATTTTTTTGGTTCAGAAGAGGGCTTCACACTAAAATGTTTCTTAGAAAAAAAAAATCTTTTAGAATTTATTGATGATTTAAAACCTGAATATGAAAATCCTAATTTGCCTTACGAGAGACAGTCCGAGCTCCCTATGCTTTTTAATCAAAGAAGGGAAAAGATAAATAATTTAGATAATGTCGTTAAGCTTGAAATGAGTTACCAATCTCATCTGCAAGGACCTAGGGTTTATCTAAATTCTGATGATGAAAATTATAAATTTTTAAGAGAAGTACCCCTTCCAAGGTTATGTTATTTGATTTTTGCTAAATATAAAAAAAATAACAATTATTTGTTCAAGATTAGACTTTTTACAAATTTCAGAGAAATCTCCGAAACAAATGAGCATCCTCAAATTTTAGAGGAACAAATTAGATCTATACCAGCAGGGGATAGATTGCAAACCGTAAGAGTAAGAAGAGGTCAGCCTGAATTTAGACAAGCTTTACTTAATTCAATTCCTTTTTGTCCAGTTACAACAGTAACAGATGACCGTTTGTTGGAAGCTTGTCATATTAAACCTCGAAGAAAATGTACAATCGAAGAGCAAAGGGATATGAAAAATGGTTTAATGTTAACACCAACAATACATCAAATATTTGATGATGGATTTATTACATTTGAAAAAAAAAAAATTAAAGTTTCACCTTATATATCTAAAATTACTTTGAAAAAACTAGGTATAATTGATGGTCAAAGTGTAGATTTATTACCATTGGAAGGAAGAGAGAAATATTTTAAACACCATAGAGAAATAGAGTTTAAATCATAATTTGTAAACAATTTTGTCTAAATGCCTGAATTACCTGAAGTAGAAATAGTCAAAAGATCACTCAAAAATAATATCGAGAATAAAAAAATTAAAAAAGTTATTATTAAAAATAGAAATTTAAGGTTTAAAATTCATAAAAAATTTGAAAATATTCTTAAGGGTAAATTCATAATTAATGTTCAAAGGTTTTCAAAGTATATAATTCTCACATTAGATAATAATAGTTATTGTTTGATACATTTAGGAATGTCAGGAACCTTGCATATTTTAAATAATAACAAAAAAAAAGTCATAACAAATTTAAGTTTTTATCACTCCCCAAATCTTCCTAAAAAACATAATCATGTTCATATTATTTTTGATAAATTTAAAATAATTTATAACGATCCTAGAAGATTTGGTTTTTTAAAGTTAATAGAAACTCCGAATAAATTAAGAGGTTTTTTTTCAAACTATGGACCTGAGCCTTTTGATGAAACTTTCAATATTTCCTATCTAAAATCAAAACTTAATTATAAATCAAAAAATATTAAAAATTACCTTTTAGATCAAAAATTTGTATCAGGAATAGGCAATATTTATGCCAGTGAAATTTTATTTAATTCTAAAATTAATCCACAACGAAGTTCAGGACATCTAACCCAGGAAGACTATAAAAATATAATTTTTTTTTCTAAAAAAGTATTAAATAATTCTATTAAAAAAGGGGGATCCACAATTCAAAATTTTAAAAATACAAAAGGTTATTCAGGGAGTTTTCAAAAAGAATTTAAAGTTTATGACAGAGAAAATGAAAAATGTTTAAAAAAAAACTGTAAAGGAATAATAAAAAAAATTGTAATTTCTAATAGATCAACTTTTTTTTGCGATTTATGTCAAAAATGAGGTATTATTTTATTGACCACGTTTAAATCTCACGATATACCACAGCGCGCATGGCAAATACAAAATCAGCTATTAAAAGAATAAGAAGAATTGCTCGACAGACAACTGTAAATAGAGCTCGTAAGAGCAAATTTAAAAATGCAATAAAAAAAATGAACCTTTTGATTGAATCAAAAAAAAAAAACGATGCTTTAAAGTTCTTACCCAAGTTGAATTCGGAATTAATGAAGGTAGCTAAAACAGGCATTATTAAGAAACAAACGGCTTCTAGAAACGTTTCTAGAATTACAAAAAAGATTTCAGCTCTTTAAATCTAACTACTTACAGTTGTTTAATCAAATTTAAGTATTCAACTCAAAGTAATTATACTAAATGTAAATTTTTTTTTTATAATAATTACAAGATGTTGATGTCAAGTTTTTTTAGATTAAATCTTTAAAAAAAAATTTTTTTTCCACTATAGATTTTATTTAAATTTTTTTTTTTTTTACATCAATAGGTTGAGATAAATTTATATTCACTTCTAGATTTTATTTTATTTTTATATTTATAAATATTTTATTGCATAATCTATTTTTTACCCTTAACTCAGACTATTCTAAAAGAATTCATGAAAAATAACTTATCTAAAAATCCTGCGAATATTTCACAGACAAAAATTAATTGGAATGATGTTCAGTCTCGTATGAAGATAAGTTTTGGAAACGATGTATATGAGAGCTGGCTTAAAAAATTAAATTTTGTAGAAGAATTCAAAAATTATATCCTCTTATCAGTATCAACAAGATTTATCAGAGACTGGATTACATCAAGATATTTAGATCAAATATTAAAAATAATTAGTGAATTTAATAAGAATATAACTAGGATTGAGTTAAAAATTCATGAAATAAATGATGACAATACCGAAGAATTAAATAACTCATCAAACAAAAAAGAAAATATATCATTTATTAAGGATAGTTTTTTACAGTATAATAGAATTGATCAAAATAAAACTTTTGATAACTTTGTAATTGGTCAAAGTAATAAATTAGCTTTTGAGGCATCAAAGAAAGTCACTCAGAGTTTAGCTCACTATAATCCACTTTATGTTTATGGAGGTGTAGGAATGGGCAAAACACATTTATTAAATGCAATTGGTTTAGATCTTAAAAAAAATAATAAAATTATGTTTATTTCCGCTGAGCGATTTATGTATCAGTTTGTTAAATCTATAAAATCAAATGAAATGGTAAAGTTTAAAGATTATTTTAGAAACACCGATGTTTTAATTATAGATGATATTCAATTTATGAACGGTAAAGAGTCTATGCAAGAAGAATTCTTTCATACATTTAATGCACTTATTGAAAAAGGATCCCAAGTTATAGTCTCTGCTGACAGGGCTCCAAATAAATTATCAAGAATTCAAGAACGGATAAAATCAAGATTTTCTGGTGGTCTAGTTATTGATATACAAAAACCTGATTTTGATTTGAGATTTAAAATTGTGCAAAATAAGATACAAGAGCTCACTTTATTAAATTTAAACGGAATCAAAATATCGGAAGAAGTAAAAAATTTTATAAGTTCTGAAATAAAAACTAGTATAAGAGAAATAGTTGGAGCAATAAATAGAATTGTTTCATTTTCAAGAATCTATAATAAAGAACCGAGTTTATCTGAGGTAAAAGTCATATTAAAAGATTTATTAAATTTATCAGAAAATAATGTAACAATTGATTTGATACAGTCGTTAGTGTGCAAGTTTTTTAAGATTAGCAAAAATGAAATGTTATCTTCAAGAAGATCAAGGTATCTCGTACGTCCAAGACAAACAGCAATTTATTTGACAAAAATTCTTACTTCAAAATCATTACCTGAAATAGGAAGAGAATTTTCAAACAGGGATCATACAACAATAATACATTCAGTAAAAACTATTGAAAAATTAAAAAAAAATGATTTAGAACTTAGTGCTAATATTGATACTCTTAAAAACAAAATTCTATACAATAAAAATAATGAAATTTAATGTTAATCAGCAAGACTTACAAAAATCTTTAAATTATTGTCAGGGAGTAATAGAAAAAAGAAGCACATTACCAATTTTATCTAATATTTTATTAGAAACTGGTGATGCTAAACTTAAAATTACAGCAACTGATTTAGATTTAATATTTATCAACCAAATTGATAATGTTGAAATTATTGAGGATGGCAAAACAACAACTACGGCATCAATAATGTATGACATTGTAAGAAAATTCTCTTCAGGAAAGAAAATTAATTTGTCATTAAGTAATGAAAATAGATTACATTTAGAGTCAGAAAAATCTATTTTCAACCTTAATTGTATAGGACCCTCAGAGTTTCCTGTGACTGATGAAAATTTTAATCAAAATGAATTTAGCATTAAATCTAAACAGCTTCTAAAATTATTAAACAAGTGTAAATTTTCAGTATCTAATGATGAAACTAGACATTATTTGAGTGGAATTTTTATACATCAAACACAAATAGAGGACAAAGTTTTTTTGACTGCTGCTGCAACTGACAGTCACAGGATGTCAATATCAAAGTTTAGACTTCCAGAAAAAGTGAATTTTGAACCAATTATTCTTCCAAAAAAAACTATTTTTCAGCTGTGTTCATTGCTGGAGGATTATGAAGGAGAAGTTAAGATTTCCAATATTAAATCAAAAATAAAATTTGAACTTAATAACAGTATATTAATTTCAAAGTTAATTGACGGAAAATTTCCTAATTATGTTCAAGTGATACCAAAAAATAACCAAAAAAAACTTGAAGTTGATTTGAAAATATTTTTGGACTCAGTAGATAGAGTTGCATCTGTCTCTTTAGATAAAAAAGATGGAGTTAAATTTAATTTGGTTAAAGATACTCTTAATTTATCTGTTAATAATACTACTAGTGGAGATGGCAAAGAAAGTTTAAATGTTAAGTTTGATCATGATTTAGATATAAGTTTTAATTCAAGATACTTAATTGATGTTGCTTCACAATTAGACGGAGAAAAAATAGAGATTTTTTTCAACGATACTGGTTCACCTGCTCTAATTAAAGATCCATCAGATTTTGATAGTATTTACGTAGTTATGCCAATGAAAGGTTAATTCAAATTATCTAGTTCATTATAAATTTCGATCTGTAATTTTTGTAAAAATTCTTCTTTTTTAAAGCCAGGTTCAATTGGTTTTAAAATAGAAATTGTTAAAGATTTATTGGGTTCAAGCATCCCTCTTTTTGGCCATGTATAACCTGAATTTATTGCAACAGGTTGACACTTTATTTTAAGCTCATCGTATATACGACTGGCTCCTTTTTTGAAATCAGATCTATCTTTTGGATTTAATCTTGTACCTTGTGGAAAAATTATAATTGGTCTGTCCGATTTATTTACTGATTCAGAAATTTTATCAAAAAAATTTAGATTTTCTTTTGTAGTTTTTCCACGATCAATTGATATTGATCCAATTTTTATCAAATACCAACCAAATATAGGAATTTTCAATAGTTCTTTTTTTAAAATAAAAATAGGAGAATTAAAAATTGTTTGTAAAAAAAAAGTTTCAAACATTGATTGATGTGAGGAGGCTATAAGAAATTTTTCATTACAAATTATATTCTCTTTTCCTTTTATTACTATTTTGGTAGATAAAAAAGTTTTTAAACATAGCCCAGCCCAAAAGCCCATTAATTTACCACCAACTAAAACAATTTTTTGAGGAAGAAAAAAGGAAGGTAAAAATATTATCGAAATCAATATAATTCCAAAATAAAAAAATATTGAAAATAAAAAATTTCTTATCATTAAACTCAAAAGTTAAATTAGATCTTTTAACTTCTGTCTTTTTTTAATTATATTTGTTTTATATCCTTTAACTAAGATTTCTGGAGGCTTTAATCTTATATTGTAATTAGAACTTAAAGACATTCCATAGGCCCCAACGTCAGAAATAATTACTAAATCTTTTTCACTCAATTTTTGAAATTTTTTAGATGTCATAAATTTATCTGTACTTTCACAAATTGGTCCGACAAATTCGTAGGTTTTACCTGCAAATTGATTAGTTTTCTTTTCTGGAATAATCTCATGTTCAGCACCATATAATGCTGGACGCATTAAATCATTCATTGCTGCATCTAAAATTATAAAACTTTTTTTAGAACTTGATTTTACATATATAACTTTTGAAATAAGAACTCCCGTATTTCCAATTATTGATCTTCCTGGTTCAAAAATAATTTTTGATTTATAATTCTTTAAAATTTTTTTAATTGCAAAAACATATTTTTTATAATTTAGAGTTTTTGATTTTTTATAATAAGGAATTCCCATTCCTCCACCTAAATCTATAAAATCAAATTTATAATTTGATTTTTTAATTATCCTATCGACTACCTTTAGCATTTTTTCGTAGGGTCGATGATTTAGAATCTGGCTACCAATGTGAACGCTAAGACATTTAAGATTTATATATTTTGACTTTTCTGCATATTTTACTAATTCCAAAAAAACTTTCTCTGATACACCAAACTTATCCTCTTTTTTGCCTGTTGATATTTTACTAAGTGTTTTTGCATCGGTATTTGGGTTTAATCTTATTCCCAAGTTAACAATTCTTTTTTTATTTTTTGCTAACCTTTCTAATTCTAAAACCTCATTTTTTGACTCTGTGTTAATTAATAATATTTTTTTATCGATAGCAAAACTCAACTCCTCACTAGTTTTCCCTACTCCTGAAAAAACAATTTTTTTTGGTTTTATACCGGCTTTTAAGACTTGAGTTAACTCTCCCATAGAGACAACATCTGCACCTAAACCAAATTTTCCAATCTCTTTTAATAAAGTCAAATTTGAATTAGCTTTTACAGCAAAACATATGATCGGATTTAAACTTCTGAAATTATTTTTGAAATTATAAATATTTTCTTTTAATTTTTTATAAGAATAGCAATACAGTGGAGTATGAAATTTATTTGCTAATTTACTAGCTTTAACTCCCTCTATATAAAAATTTTTATTTATATATTTCATTATATATTGATTGAAATAGAGCTATTATTTTTTGCTTTATACTCAGGATCTGCTTTTTTTCCACAAGAAAGTAAAAAACACAAACAAAGCAAACTTAAAATTAATTTTTTTTTCATAATATATTTTTCTTATATTTAGTTATCATTTTTTTAATATTTGCAAAAGAAGTTCCACCATATGATTTTTTTGAATTAACAGAGTATTTTAGGTTAAAAACCTTTAATACATCAGAAGTTAAGATTGGCTCAATTTTTTTTAACTCATTAATATTTAGTTCATTTAATTTTTTTTTCTTTTTTTCAGCAAAATTTACTATTAATGAAGTGACTCTATAAGCATTTCTAAATGACATGCCATGTTTGCTAACTAGATAATCAGCTAAATCCGTTGCAACAATGTAACCATTTTCAGCGAGCTCCAACATTCTTTTTTTATTTGGACTAAAGTTATTTAAAACCTCATTTAAAATTGAGATACAGTTATTTAGTGTTTCATTTGTTTTAAAAACCAACTCTTTATCATCCTGAAGATCTTTAAAATAAGAGAGTGGCAACCCTTTAAGAATTGTTAGCATTGAAAAAAGATTTCCAAAAGTTTTTCCAGTTTTTCCTCTCAAAAATTCTAGCGTATCTGGATTTTTTTTTTGAGGCATAATAGACGATCCGGTAACTACTTTATCTGAAAGGTTGATCAAAGAAAAAGCATCTGAGTTCCAGATTATAAATTCTTCTGATATTCTTGAAATGTGCAATGAACATACGGATGCACTATATAGGAAATCTAATACGAAGTCCCTATCGGCAACAGTATCTATTGAATTGTTCGTAGCTTTTTTAAAACCAAGTTTTTTTGAGGTAAAATTTCTATCAATATTAAAAGATGTTCCAGTCAAGGCCGCAACACCCAAAGGATTTTCGTTTAGACTTTCTAAATTATTTTTAAATCTATGTTTATCTCTATTAAACATTTCAATATATGCCATCATATAGTGCGCAAACGAAACAGCTTGAGCATTTTTTAAATGTGTAAAACCAGGCATAATTGTATTAATATTTCTTTGTGCAACTTTAAGTATATTCTTATTAAGATTTTCTAATTTTTTAATTAATTCCAGAGTCTCAATTTTCAACCACATTTTAAAATCTGTTATTACTTGGTCATTTCTTGATCGTGCTGTATGAATAAAACCTGCATCATCACCAATTATTTCAAATAACCTTTTTTCAATATTCATATGAATATCTTCATATTCACTCTTATAAACAAATTTTTTTTTCTTTATTTCACTCTCAATTTTTTTCAAACCAAAGATTATTTTATTTTTTATTTTGAAAGATATTATTTTTTGTCTAAACAACATTTCTACGTGCACTATAGAACCAAGGATATCCTGCTTATAAAGATTTTTATCAATTTCTATAGAGCTTCCAATTTTTTGGAATAATACTGAACCCTTTTTTTTGACTCTAGTTCTCCATATTGTTTGGTTGTTTTTATTTTTTGTCATGATATTTAATTATACTTATTTAGTATAAAATTTTTATAATTAAATACATTTATGCAATTTTCTCTCAATACGATAGTAATAAAACCTGAAAAAAACGTAACTGTAAAAAATGCAGTAATTCTGCTTCATGGATATGGTGGTGATGCAAAAGATATCAGCATGTTAACTCTTAACTGGAAAAGATTTTTACCTAACACAGTTTTTTTGTGTCCTGATGCACATGAGGTATGCTCAATTAATCCATCAGGTTTTCAATGGTTTGATTTAAGTAAAGACGATTCAGATTATATTTTGCAAGAGTCATTAAAGGCTGAAAAAAAATTATTAAACTACATAAATGAAGTAAAAGATGTTTTTAAATTAGAAAGCAAAAGAATTTGTATCTCAGGGTTTAGCCAAGGATGCATGTTGTCTATAAATGTTGGTTTAACGAGTCATGAAAATCTTGCATGCATAGTTGGATTTTCCGGGAAAATAATTAATAAGGATAATTTGCTAAAAAGAAAAAAATCAAATACAAATTTTCTTCTAATACATGGAGAGCTCGATG
This sequence comes from uncultured Pelagibacteraceae bacterium, assembly GCA_902567765.1. GTDB lineage: Bacteria > Pseudomonadota > Alphaproteobacteria > Pelagibacterales > Pelagibacteraceae > Pelagibacter. Next base: position 30,856 of record CACFNI010000007.1, read on the forward strand.
AAGTAGTTGATCCATCAAATCTTTTGGAGGCAAAAGATTTTTTAATGCGTCATAATATTGATGTTCAAACGCATATTATAGCAGCATGTGGACATAATATTCCTGTAGAAGCTTCTAGTTTAGCTTTAGCTTTTATCAAAGAAAATTTTAACAGGTTATAAAACTTTAATAAATATTTAGTCCTATTGAAAAATAAAAAAAATTAAGTTACTCTTTATCTATAATGACATTTATTGATCAAAATACTTCTTTGGAAAAATGTCCAGCATTAGTTTTAAATGCTGATTATAGACCTTTGAGCTATTATCCTTTGTCTTTATGGAGTTGGCAAGATTCAATAAAGTCAGTTTTTCTAGACAGAGTTACTATCGTTAGTAATTATGATCGTGTAATTAGAAGTCCCTCTTTTTATATGAAGCTCCCAAGTGTCATAGCTTTAAAAAGTTATGTAAGACCGCTCTCAAATCCTAACTTTACAAGATTTAATGTTTTTTTAAGAGATAAATTTTCATGTCAATATTGTGGTAGTAAAAATGAATTAACTTTTGACCATTTATTACCTAGATCAAAAGGTGGAAAAACCAATTGGGATAATGTTGTTACAGCTTGTTCAAGTTGCAATGTAAAAAAAGGAGGACGCTTACTAACAGACTCTGGAATGAAATTAAATCATCAACCTTTTCAACCAACTACAGAAGATCTTCATAAAAATGGAAGGAATTTTCCACCAAATTTTTTACACGAAAGCTGGATGGACTATTTATATTGGGATGTTGAGTTAGAACCCTAAACTATTATATCTTTTCCGATATCTTTATTGCAATTTTTGAGCTAGTTTTTATAGCCTTATCTAAAATGAGTAGAAGCCTTTTTTTGTTGCTCCTTTTTCATAAGCTATATCTTTATGATGGATCTCATCTTCTCTAAATTTTTCAATTTTTTTTTTTAGTTGCTTCTCATCAGACCCTAATTGATTTAATTGACTTAAATAATGTTTATCAATCACTTCCTCTACTGAAGCAGTGCATAACATTGCTGCCTTTTTTCCAAGAATTGTAGATCCGAAGCCTAATCCAATGCCAAGAAGATCCCATAACGGTAATAATTTTGTAGGTTTTATATTTCTTTTTTTTATTTCGTTTGCAAAGTAATCATGGTGTTCTTTTTCATGTATTTTCATTTCCTCCACAGTTTTTTTTAAATCCTCGTCTTTTACAAGCGTATTTAAAGCCAATAATTGGCCCTCATATATTTTAATTGCACCTCGCTCACCTGCATGGTCTACTCTTATAAATTCCTCAAGTTTATTTGGATCTGTTTTTTTCATTTATTAATAATTTTAAAGTATATAGGCTAATAATTACAGAAATAAACAAATTTATAGTCGCAAGAGAAAAACCAAATATCTTAAAATTAACTTCTTTACAATTAGGAAGGTTATTATTTAATGACTCTATAATTTTAGATTTATCTAATAAATCTATGTTTGGATTTGTACAACCAGAGAATTCTTCAAAAATATTATTTTCAATACCAAAGTGATAACCAGATATTAAAGAACTAAAAACAAATGTTAAAAATATTAAAAATAACCATGCATACTTATTTTTTGATGAAATACCTAAAAAAGATATGAAAATAGCAAATACATAAGGAATTCTTTGATATATGCAAAGCTTACACGGTTTTTGATTTAAAATGAATTCTATATATATGGCACTAAGTAATGAAAATACACTTACTAAAAAAATTAGTAAAAAATAATGTTTTAATTTTAAATTTTTAATCATAATTACTTACTAAAATTTATAAGAAAAGAATATATAAAGAATACAAAAATTACCAAAATAATTGAAATAATCACAGAGACCAAAATCAATTTTTTTTCTATAAGTTTTTTCATTGTAGGACCAAAATTTCCTATTAGAAAAGCTATTAAAAAAAATCTTAAACCTCTTGTTAAAAAGGAAATAATTACAAAATATAAAAAGTTAAAGTGAACAAATCCACTTGTGATAGTTAATAATTTAAATGGTACTGGAGAAAAACCAGCTATTGCTAACAGTGTCATCCAAGCAACAACTCCACCTTCAGAAGATACTTTATCTTTAAGAAAAGAAGTATTATCTACACCATAAAGCTCAAAAATTTTTACACCAATCTCATTAAAAAAAACATAACCTATAAAGTAACCAAAACATGCACCAAGAACTGAACAAATAGTAGCAATTATCGAAATTTTCAACCAATCATGACGTTTTGCAATTGTCATTGGTATAATTAAAACATCAGGTGGTATAGGAAAAATAAAACTTTCTATAAACGAAATAACACCCAAAAAGAATTTTGAACTTTTATGTCCGGCTAATTTCAAAGACTTTAGGTACAATTCCTTAAACATTTTTTGGTTTTAATATAATTTTACTTCTTATACTATTTAAATTTATAACAATAAATTATGAAAATTAAGGGCGAATGGCGGAACTGGTAGACGCGCACGACTCAAAATCGTGTTTCGCAAGAAGTGAGAGTTCGATTCTCTCTTCGCCCACCAAACAATGAATTAAGATGAAAAAATTCCCTGAAATAAACAAAATAAATAATTTAGTAGAATTATTTTTTAATCAATACGAAAATCAGTTCGATAAGAGTAAAATATTATTATCTTCTCTAAAAGAGCCACGAAAAAATTACAGTTGGCAAGATACATTTAATTCAATTAATAAATTATCAGAAGAATTAAAGAAATTTGTAAATGTAGGAGATCGATGCTTGTTAATTTCTGAAAATAGGCCTGAGTGGTTTATTTCAGATTTATCAATTATGTTATCAGGATCAATTACTGTACCAGCATATACAACCTACGCTGAGAGAGATTATGAATATATAATTAATGATTGCACACCATCTGTGATTTTCGTTTCAAATACAGAACAATTTAATAAGATAAAAAATATAATTAAGAATAAAAATTTTATAAAAAAAGTATTTTCATTTGATAATTTAGAAAATGAAAATCATAAAGATTATCAAAATATAAGTAATTTATTTAACGACTTAAAAAAAGAAAAAAGTATTCCTAAAAATGAGATGAGTAGAAAGGATCCAGCTTGTATTATTTATACTTCTGGAACGCAGGGAAATCCAAAAGGAGTAATTCTAAGTCATGGCGGGATTTTAAATAATTGTGAGGGTGCAATTGAAATTTTGGAGCCACTAATTCAAAGAGATCAAACAAGATTTTTAACATGGTTACCATTATCCCACTCATATGAACATACTGTTCAGTTTGTACAAATTACTGTTTCAGCAAGAGTATTTTATGCTGAGAGTATTGAAAAGTTAATAAAAAATATGAATGAATGTAGTCCAGAAGTTATGACTGCAGTTCCAAGATTTTATCAAAACCTTTATCAAAAAATAAATGCAAGTTTCAAAAAAGCAACTGGTATTAAAAAAATTTTAGTTCAAAAGATGTTAGTGCTTGGACTTAAAAAAATTCGAAAAGAACCATTAAATTTTATTGAAAAAGTTCTTGATAAAATTTTAGAGAAAATAGTGAGAAAAAAAATTAAGGATCAGTTTGGAGGATCCCTAAAAACCTTTGTTTCTGGAGGTGGTGCCCTTGATAAGGAGGTAGGCTTTTTTTTAAATGCAATAGGTTTACCTACTCTGCAAGGGTATGGCCTTACAGAAACATCACCTGTAGTTAGCTGTAATCCAATTAACGATATTAGAGTAGAGACGGTAGGACCTCCGTTTAAAGGGAATGAAGTAAAAATTGCTGAAGATGGAGAAATACTTGTAAAGGGTGAAAATGTTATGCTTGGGTATTGGAACAACAAAGAGGAAACTGATAAAGTTTTAAAAAATAATTGGCTTCATACTGGTGATATAGGGGTTTTTGAAAATAATTACTTAAAAATAACTGATAGAAAGAAAGATATTTTAATAACTCCAGGTGGAGATAATATATCTCCATTAAAGATTGAAAATGAGTTAGTAAATTCTGAAATAATAGATCAAGCAATTGTTTATGGAGATAACAAACCATATCTCGTTGCGTTATTAGTTCTTAATGATGAAAAAAAATCTTCAAGTGACAGCGAAATTCAAAAAGAAATAAATAAAATAAATAATAAACTATCCAAAATAGAAAATATTAAAAAATATTTTACAATAAACGAAAAATTTTCAATTGAAAATGGAATGTTAACACCAACATTGAAGTTAAAAAGATTTAAAATTATACAAAAATATAAAAATAATTTTGAAAAACTTTATTAAATTAATTCAAAAAAATTGTTTATTAGTCGCTATTTATCTAACTTTTTTAAGTATTTTAAAAAAATAAAAAAAAATAATTTTTTTTAATATTTTGTTATTAATTAAAGAATTGACATAGGTTATTAAAAAAAATAAAAATAGTTAATAGCGAATCATTTTGATTCGTAAAACTAAACAGGGAGCTAAAGATGGCTAAAAGAAGAAAAAAAGCTAAGAAAAAAGCTAAGAAAAAAGCAAAAAAAAGAAGAAGAAGAAGATAATAATTTCTTTTTTAAAAAACGCTTCTCTTAAACAAAGTTTAGGGAAGCGTTTTTTTTTATTCAGTTATTTCGGTAGTTTCCCCAGTTTTAGGTTCAATCTTTGGAACTTGTTGAGCTTCTAAGTTTCTCCTTAAAGCTTTATCTAACTTTTTTTGAGTATCTTCTAATGATAAATTCATTACTATTTGAAATTCAGTTAAAATTCTCTCGTATGCTTTTTCAAATAGTTGTCTTTCACTATATGATTGGTCAACCATCAAATCATCGCCTTTATTAAGGTCTCTAACTACTTCTGCTAGATCATAAATTTTTCCTGATGTGATTTTCTGTTCATATTCTTGAGCACGCCTACTCCACATCGATCTTTTTATTTTTGGTTTACTTTTTAAAATCGATATAGATTTATTTACTTGGTTAATGGTTGAAAGAGGTCTTAAATAACTTTGCTTATTTATAGGAAGATTGCCAATTGCTTTATCTTTTTCAAATTTTATGTCGTAACAATTTACTTCAATCCCACCGATGGTTTTTAAACTTACTGATAAAATTTGACCAACGCCGTGTTTGGGATATACAACATAATCTTTAATTTTGTATTCTTTTTTTGCTGTTTCTTGTTTTTTTATTTTTTTTATTTCAGGCTTTATTTCGTTACTTTTTGGTATTCTTAAATTTTCATTCTTTACAACAGTTTTTAAACTTTTCTTTTGTTTTGTAATAGCTTTTTTAATCTTAACTTTCTCTTTGATTTTTTTCGTTTTAATCTTTTTTATAACCTTTATTTTTTTAACCTTTTTTTTAATTTTATCTTTTTTAAAGGTTTTCTTTAAAATACTTTTCAAATTTATTTTCTTCATTTTTATATTTTTCGTGATCTTTTGGTGGATCTTTCTTGGCACTTATGTTTGGCCATATTTCCGAATATTTTTTGTTTAACTCTACCCATTGATCGATATTATTTAACGTATCAGGAACTATAGCATCTACTGGACACTCTGGTTCACAAACGCCACAATCTATACACTCATCAGGTTTAATTACAAGCATATTTTTGCCCTCATAAAAACAGTCTACAGGACAAACCTCTACACAGTCCATTAATTTACACTTTATACACTTATCGTTAACTACATATGTCATTTAACTAAATCTTTTTTTATTTTTTCTTTAATTTCACTTACTACTTTATTATCTAAATATAGCAATCCAGATAATCGTCTCATCAAATTTGACTCAAACATATCAGCTTCTTTATTTGAATATATAATTTTCCACAGTGACTCAATGATTTTAATTTTAAAAGCTTCATCTGTATTTTTAATTTCTTTTGTATAATCAAGTATTTGATTTGAATTTTTCTCATGGTTTTCAGCATCAGACATAAGTTTTTCAACATCATTAATTTCTGGATCCAAGATTAAAATTGTATCTCTGATAATTTTTTTTTCTAAACTTGAGTAATTTTCATCAATTTTAGCAGTATGTATTAATAATGCTGCTGTTTTTAAAATTAAATGACTATTATTTTCAGTTTTATTTTTTATTTTAAAAAATTTAAACATTAGCTAAAATTGATATTTTTTAATATTTTGAAAGGATTATCGTTTAATTGGTTATTTTTCACAAACTTTTTAAATTTAGTCTTATTTGGTTGATATTTAAAATAAATTTCTTTGTTTTTTTCATAAGTTCTATAATTCATTTTTTGAATTAATTTTACAAAATTATCTTTATTGCATCCAAGTAAATTTAACATTTCAGGTATCAATTTTATATCTTTGCTTTTTTCTTTATTAGTATTAATAATTTGTACAAATAATCTCTCTAATATATCAATTCTAACAAAAAATTTATCAAAACTTTCAAAACCACATAAAAGCATAAAGTTTTTATTTTTATTATCTTTATCATCAACAAAATTTAAACCAAATTTTGGAGGTTTAAGATTAAAGAATTCTTGATTATAATTTTTCCATAAAAGTATTCTTAATTGAACTGCCTCTGGTTTTAGAAGTTTAAAAAGAAAAATATGATATCTTCCAAATTTTACACCTAAGTTCCTCAAAATTTTTCTTTCTTCTTGTTCTAACTTATTAAGATAGTCAGTAACTAATTCTCTTTTTACAACACCATTATTTTCATATAGTCTATATGCCAAGGCTCTTATTGATGAATTTGTCTCTTCCAAGTTTCTAAGATCGATGAGGCTTTTTAAAATAAAATTTATTTTCTCTTTAAGCCACTTATCAATGTAGTTTTTAAGTTTATTTCTTTCATTAGTTTCAATTATATCGTCTACAATTAAAGATATTTCTGGTTCTAAGTAATCTTTTCCAGGCTGCAATCTTGCTATAGGAAAATTATTCCAATAAATTTTAAAGTCCTCTTCTAAATTGAGTAAACCAGTTTTTATTATCTGATCAATTCGTTTTGAAAATTCTGGGCTAATACTTTGTCTTGCTGCCTTTTTTAACGATTTTATATCTGTATCAAGTGTTCCTACTTTCAAATCAAGTTCTAATTTTAAACCTTTTAAGCTTCCTACAAATTGATTATCAATAAGTACTTTTTCATTCTCTATAATTTTAGTTGTAAAATTCATATCTTGTTTCAAACCTCTTGCCAACATACTTGCTCTTTTATCTATAAAACTTTTAGTTAATTCTTCATGTAAACGATCTGACAATTTATCTTCTAATAATTTTGTTCTTTCAATCCAATAATCCTGGTTTTCGACCCAATTAATTTTATTTGCAACGTATGACCAAGTTCTAACATTTGCTATCCTATTTGATATTGAATCGACATTTCCATCAAGTTTATCAAGGTTTAATAATTGTTCTTTCATATAATTATTTGAAATTTTTCCAGGTTTTTCTCTTAAAAATTTAAATACTTTGCTAACAACTTCTAAATGATTTCCATATGTCTTCTTTACAAAGTCTGGTATTTGACAACATTCCCATAAAAGTTTTAATTCATTTTCATTATTAAATATTTCTAAATTTTCTACCCCTTTAAGTATGTACTTTAAAACTTTTTCATCTTCACACTCATAAATTCTTTTTAACCAACTTTTATTAGGTCTTTCATCTAAAGACTTTATTAAAACCTTTCCATTTTTAAAATTTAAATTAGAGTTTCTCCAATAAATTGTATGTATTTCGTCAAATCTATGTTTTTCAAGCAAATCTATGTTGTCTCCACTTATTTGGTCACATTCCCCAGTTATACCAAAATTGCCATCATTTAAATATCTGCCGGCTCTACCAGCTATTTGACCTATTTCAGATAAATTTAATTTTCTTAATTTCCTTCCATCAAATTTTTTTAAGCTTGAAAAATAAACGTTATCTAAATCCATGTTGATACCCATTCCAATTGCATCTGTAGCAACTAAAAAATCTACATCTCCTGATTGGTAGAGACTTACTTGAGCATTGCGTGTTTTTGGACTCAATGAACCCATTACTATCGCAGCTCCACCTTTTTGTCTTCGTATTAATTCCGCTATTGCGTATACTTCTTCCGCTGAGAATGCAATTATAGCAGTTTTTCTGTCAATTCTTGAAATTTTTTTGTGTCCTACATATGATAACTTTGAAAATCTCTCTTTATTAATAAATTCGGTATCTTCATCAAGTTTTAAAATAATATTTTTCATTGTATGCGATCCCATAAGCATAGTTAATTTTTCACCTCGAAGATTTAAAAGTCTATCGGTGAAAACATGACCTCTTTCTTGATCAGAACACATTTGAATTTCATCTATACCAACAAATTCTAATCTTTTATCTATTGGCATTGACTCTACAGTGCATAAATAATATTTCGCTCTAGAGGGAATTATTTTTTCTTCACCTGTAATTAAAGCGACTTTATTTGGATTTACTTTTGCTATTATTTTGTCATAGACCTCTCTAGCTAACAGTCTTAATGGGAAACCTATCATACCTGAGTCAAAAGAGAGCATTGTCTCAATGGCTAAAAATGTTTTTCCTGTATTTGTAGGGCCTAGAACTGCTGTAATTTTATTTTTTTTCATTTCTATCTTTTGTGTGCTAAATTATTTCACTACCATATCTTGTTGGTCCTAAAGAACAAAAATAGTCTAAAACATGACCGAATCGTTGCGGAAAAAGTTCTCATTTTAAAGTTTTTATTAAGATGTAACAGTAGCACAAATGAAATTAATACTACAAGAGTTATTTATTAAATATGTCTAAGGTACTTTGGAAGGCAAATTTAGAAACTAAATTAAATTCAAATCTTTATAGATTTGAGAAATTTATATCAAAAAAATTTAATAAAAAATTTAATAAAAATTATGAAAAGATTTTAAATTGGAGTATTAAAAACTTAGGTGATTTTTGGTCAAGCATTTGGGATTATTGTAAAGTAAAAGGCATTAAAAGTAATAAAAAAATAAAAAAATCTAAAATATTTTATAAAAATTTTTTTTTGCCAAACTCTTATTTAAATTTCGCGCAAAATTTACTTTCAAAAAAAACACCATCTAAAGCTATTACTTTTTTAAGCGAGAATGGTTTTAGGAAAGAGAGAACATGGAAAGATTTACATAAAAATGTGAGTAAATTACAATTTTTTTTTAATAAAATTAAACTAAGAAATGGAAATAGAGTTGCTGCTTATACGATTAATTCAATAGAAACTGTTGAGGTTTTCTTGGCTACAACCTCGATTGGTGCAATATGGTCTTCTTGTTCTCCAGATTTTGGGGTTAAAGGTGTTATAGAGCGTTTTGCTCAGATAAAACCAAAAGTTTTATTTGTCACAGATAGATATTACTATAATGGAAAAGAAATTAATATTTTAGAAAGAGTACCAGAAATTCTAAAAAAAATTAAATCCATAAAATATTTAATAATAATTAATTATCCTGGTAAAAATTTTTTAAGAAAGAATTTTAAATTTAAAAGAGTCAAAGTTTTTTTTTGGAACAATTTAAAAAAAATTGTCTCTAAAAAAATATATTTTAAAAAATTTAACTTTGAGCATGAATTAGCAATTTTATACTCAAGCGGAACGACAGGTAAACCAAAGTGTATTTGTCATAAAAATGGAGGGGTTTTATTACAACATCTTAAAGAACACCAATTGCATTGTGATATTAAAGATGGGGATAATATTTTTTATTTTACAACTTCGGGATGGATGATGTGGAACTGGCTTATAAGTTGCCTAGCTTCAAAAGCATCTATAGTTCTATTTGATGGATTTCCAATGTTCAAAAAAAATGATTTACTTTTAAAAATTGCTGATAAAGAAAAAATCACATTACTAGGTGTAAGTGCCAAATATATAGACTCTTTAAATAAATTAAAAATTAAAAATAAATATAAATTAAAAAGTTTAAGAACTATTTGTTCGACCGGCTCCCCATTATCAAAAGAAGGTTTTGAATATATCTACAAAAATTTAAAAAAAAACATTCATCTCTCCTCTATATCGGGTGGGACTGATATCGTTTCATGTTTTGTATTAGGAAATTTATATGAACCAGTAATATCTGGAGAAATTCAAAATAAGGGCCTTGGAATGAATGTAAAAATTTTTGATGAAAATGGAAAGTTTTTAAAAAATAAAAAAGGAGAATTGGTTTGTATTAATCCATTTCCTTCGATGCCTTTAAAATTTTGGAATGATAAAAAAGATGAAAAATTTAAAAAATCTTATTTTAATAAATACAAAAATATTTGGCATCATGGAGACTACGCAGAAGTCAAGAAGAATGGAGGTTTTGTAATTTACGGAAGGTCCGATGCAACTTTAAACCCAGGTGGGGTAAGATTAGGAACATCTGAGATTTACTCTGTAATTGAAAAGTTTAAAGAAATAAAAGAGTCAATAGTTGTTGGTCAAAAATGGGACAATGATATTAGAATAATACTGTTTGTAGTTCTTAATAAAAAATTTAATTTAAATGAAAATTTAAAAACTAAAATAAAAAAAAGAATAAAACTTGAGGCTTCACCACGACATGTGCCCAGCAAGATTATAAAGGTTAACGATATACCTAGAACTAAAAACGGCAAAATAGTTGAATTAGCTGTTAAAAATATAATAGAGGGCAATAAAATTAAAAACAAAGAAGCGCTGGCAAATCCTGATATTTTAGAAGAATATAAAAATATTAGAGAATTAAATGTTTAAAAAAATAGTAAAAAATTTAGAACCTTCATCTACTTTAAAAATAAATGAAATTTCAAAAGAATTAGAAAAGAGTGGAAAAGAAATTTTTAAATTTGGTTTTGGACAATCTCCTTTTGCAATACCAACAAATATAGTTGATGCGCTCAGAGATAATGCTAGCCATAATAAGTATCTACCGATGCAAGGACTACAAAATTTAAGAGAAGTAATTGCAAGATTTATTACTACAAAAAAAAAATATGAGTATAAAAGTGAAAATATAATTATTGGTCCCGGAACAAAAGAATTAATGTTTTTGTTACAAATTCTTTTTGATGGAGAAATATTATTACCTGCTCCTAGCTGGGTATCTTATCATCCACAAGCTACCCTAAGTAGAAACCAGGTTCATTGGATTCAAACGAAAAGAGAGAATAATTGGTTTCCAACAGCTGATGATATTGAAAAAATAATATTAAAGAATAAAGAAAAAAATTATCTTTTATTTTTAAATTCTCCAAATAATCCATCCGGTCAAGTTTGTAGTAATTTAGAAGAAATCAGTTCTGTAGCTAATAAATATAATATCTTAATTTTATCCGACGAAATATATTCAGAATTAACTTTTGAAAATAATTTCAAATCAATTTCAAATTTTTGTCCAGAAAAAACAATTATAAGTGATGGTTTAAGTAAATGGTGTGCTGCTGGAGGGTGGAGACTAGGATATTTTGTAATACCCAAAAGTTTAAATTTATTAAGAGATAAAATGAAAGTGCTCGCAAGTGAAACTTTTTCTTCAGTAAGCTCTCCAATCCAACATGCTGCGATTAAAGCATATAATTCTGACCACAAAACTTATTTAACAAAAGCTAGAAAAATTCTCAAAGGAGTAGGCGATTATGTTTATGAAAATTTGAAATCTAACAATACAATTATTAACAAACCTCAAGGTGGCTTTTATCTTATGCCAGAGTTTATCAATAAAGATTTTTCTAATTCTAATGAAATGTGTGATAATATTTTAAAAAAAACATGCGTTGCCTTATTACCGGGATCAGATTTTGGACTATTACCAAAAAAAATGATTGCGAGATTAAGTTTTACAGATTTTGATGGAGAAAAATTTATGCAAAATATTGAAGTCAATACAAAAATTGATGAAACTTTATTAAGTGAATTTGCTCCAAGAATAGTTAATGGCACAAAAAGGTTAAAAGGCTGGGTTGAATCAACCTAATTTTTTTATAGACTCATCTTAGAAGTTTTGATTAGAATAATTCTAAAATAATAGGAGGGGAATATGAGAAAAATAATTACTTTCTTATCTAGTACTCTTTTGATTTTTGTGGCTTCCTTGTCATTTACAACAGTTGCAAAATCAGCAGAGTTTTTTACGATAGGAACAGGTGGACCGACAGGTGTTTATTTCCAAACTGGAAATGCAATTTGTAAAATGTTGCATAAATCGGCAATTAGTGCTGAGCACGGCAGAAAAAAAGGTACAGCAAAAGCATATAGGTGTACTGCTCCGTCTACAGGTGGATCTAATTACAATATCGGTCAAATTAAAGAAGGTGAGTTTCAATTTGGTGTAGCTCAGTCTGACTGGCAATTTCACGCTGTAAATGGTTCTAGCAAATGGGAAGGAAAACAATTTAAAGGGTTGAGAGCAGTTTTTTCAGTTCATAATGAACCATTCCAAATTTGGGCTAGAAAAAAAGCAAAGGTTAAGGATTTTAAAGGACTTAAGGGAAAAGTTGTTAATATAGGTAATCCAGGTTCAGGTCAAAGAGGAACTATGGAAGAACTTATGAAGGCAATGGGAGTAGATAATGGTTACTTTAAATCTACAACAGAACTAACTTCTTCAGAACAAGTTAAGGCACTTTGTGATGGTAAAATAGATGCATTTGGTTATTCTGTAGGATTTCCTAATGGCGCTATGGAACAAGCGGCAACTTGTGGAGCTAAAGCTTTACCAATTAATTTAGTAGGTGGACCGGTTCAAGGTTTAATTGATGGTGCAGATTATTATGCTGCAGCAACAATACCGGCAGGTACTTATACTGGACAAAAAAAAGATGTAACAACTTTTGGTGTTAAAGCTACCGTTGTAACTAGTAATGCTGTTGAAGCTGATCTAGTCTATCAGGTAGTTAAAGCTGTTTTTGAGAATTTTGATGATTTCAAAAAACAACATCCTGCTTTTGCACCATTAAAAAAGGAAGATATGATTGCCGATGGTTTATCAGCTCCTTTACATGAAGGTGCGAAGAGATACTATAAAGAAGCTGGATTAATGTAATCAAAATAGATTAAATATAAATTAAAAGGCCCAATATATTTATTGGGCCTTTTTTTTATAGTAAACTATTTTTCATAAATGAATCAAAAACTTGAAACATCTGTTGAAAGTAAAATTCATGAAGATTTATCTCCTACAAGAAATCTCTCAGGTATACATTTAAAAATTGTAGCCTCTATTGCTATTATTTGGTCATTATTTCAACTTTGGTACGCATCTCCTTTTCCATTTTGGTTTAATATTGGGATGTTTAAAGGTTTGCCAGCAAGGGCAATACATTTGGGCTTTGCTTTACTTTTGGCGTTTTTAATATTCCCTTTTTCAAGATCAAGAAAAATTTCAATCATTGATATTTTAATAAGTTTAATAGGAGCTTTTTGTTGTCTCTATATTTATTTTTTTTATGATCAGCTAGTAGATAGAGGTGGTATTCTTTTAAAAATTTCCTTAGGAGAATATACTATACCAATAGAATTAATTATTGGAACAATTGGAATATTAATTTTACTTGAAGCTACACGAAGAGTAATTGGAGTACCTCTAGTCATAATAGCAATATGTTTTTTATTATTTTCATATTTTGGCAAACACGCACCTGAAATAATCTCTCATGGTGGACTTTCTTTGAAGAGACTTGTCGGTTTTCAATGGTTTGATCAAGAAGCAATATTTGGGATTCCAATTGGAGTCTCAGTTGATTTTATATTCTTGTTCGTTTTATTTGGTGCACTTTTAGAAACAGCAGGTGGTGGTCAATACTTTTTAAATTTAGCTTTTGCAATGGTTGGAAAAATGAGAGGAGGACCTGCTAAGGCAGCTATCTTAGGGTCTGGTATGACGGGAATGATATCTGGATCTTCAGTCGCAAATACGGTTACCACTGGAACTTTTACAATTCCGATTATGAAAAAAACAGGATTTTCAAAAGAAAAAGCTGGAGCTATTGAGGTTTCATCATCTGTAAATGGTCAAATCATGCCTCCGGTAATGGGAGCTGCAGCTTTTGTTATGGCAAGTTTTATTGGAGTTACTTATTTCGAAGTTGTAAAACATGCATTTTTACCAGCCATAATATCTTATATAGCTTTGTTTTATATATCCCATCTTGAAGCGTTAAAATTAAATCTCAAAGGAATGGAGGAAAAAGATGTACCAAATTTAAGAAAAACATTTTTATCTGGTCTTCATTTTTTAATTCCAATTTTCGTTTTAATATATTTATTAGTTTATTTAAGATTTACAGCAGCATATTCAATATTTTATGCAACAATTGCACTGATTATAGTTAATTTAATTAACATATTAGTTAAGCAGCAAAATTATAAAAATGCTTTTCAAATCTGGTATAATCAAACAATAGTTGGCTTTCAAAAGGGAGCAGTAAATATGGTTGCAGTTGGAATAGCAATTGCAACAGCTGGTATAATTGTCGGAGCAGTTGGCTCTACTGGATTAAGTACAAATTTAATTATAGTTATAGAGTCTGTAGCCAAAGATAATGTTATAATTTTAATTCTTTTAACTATTATTTTATGTTTGTTATTAGGAATGGGACTTCCTACTACTGCAAATTATGTTGTAGTAGCTTCACTAATGTCAATGGTTTTGGTAGATGTCGGTAATGCATCTGGATTTATATTTCCTCTAATTGCTGTTCATCTATTCGTATTTTATTTTGGTTTAATGGCAGATGTTACTCCTCCAGTTGGCCTAGCATCCTACGCAGCAGCTGGAATTTCAGGTGGAGATCCCCTCAAGACTGGTGTTCAGGCGTTTTGGTATAGTTTAAGAACAGGTGTTCTGCCAATTGTTTTTTTATTTAACCACGAGCTACTATTAATTGGAATTGAAAATATTTGGCATGCGTTATTAGTTATTTCAACATCGCTAATTGGAATTTTAGTATTCACATCAGCTACACAGGCCTGGATGTTTAGTAAATTAAAATGGTTTGAAATTATAATTTTTTTAATAGTTTCTATATCTCTTTTATCTCCTGAATTTATCCTGAATAAATTTTATCCAAAATATAACTATAAAGATATAAATAAAATTCATAATTTAAGCTTTAATCCAAATAAAGATATCCATATTAAGATTACAAGGTTAAGTGAATATGGAGAAAGATATAAATTATTTTTGGTTAAAAAGAATAGTTTTGAGAATAATTTTAATCTAGAGGAATATGGAGTTAATTTAATTAAAGAAAAAGATAAAATAGTTGTAGATACGTTAAAATGGAATGGAAAAGCTAAAAAAGCAGGCTTTGAAACTGGGGACTATATAACAGAATTTAAAATTGAAAATTTAGATAGACCAAATAAAGTTCTTGTATATCCAGTATCAATTTTATTTTTAGTTATCTTTGGATATTTAAATTTTAGAAGAAAAAATATTATTAGCCCCCAGGACCCAAATTAGAAGGCTTAATATTTAATATTTTCCAAACTCCCGAAGCTGATGCAATAATTTTATCTTCACATTTTAAATGACAAATTAAAAAAACTAATGACTTTGTTTTTTTTTGAATTTTAGTAAAACCAACAATTTCATCTCCAACCTTTGTTGCCCCAATAAATTTTAAGTCTAAAGATATCGTAACACATGGTGAATTTCCTGCAGCTCTATGTGCTGCAGTGCCAGAACCAGCATCTATTAGTGCCGCAACGTAACCACCATGGGTTATTCCAGCAGTATTTAGATGATTTTCGGAGATTAAACATTTGAATTCATATTCGGTCTCAGAAATTTCTCTGAACAAAAGACCACCATTATGTTTCATAAAACCAGGTTTTATACTTATTTGCTCAAATTCTTTTGTCATAATATTTTATAGTATAAATGTTAAGATTAATAAAATTATTAAAACTAAAATAAAAAAATATATCACTGATCTTTGAAGTGAAATTTTAGAGAACAAATTCAACATTTTATTACCTCATTGGTGCGCCTGCTAGGAGTCGAACCCAGAACCTCCTGGTCCGTAGCCAAGCGCTCTATCCAATTGAGCTACAGGCGCAATTATTAATTTTATTTATTTATATAATTTTTAATGAAATTTTACTATTTAAGAATTATTGTATTTATATGGTAAAAAATTTAAAAGATGTGGTAATCGTATCTGCTGTAAGAACTCCTATTGGTAAATTAAAGGGAATATGGGCTAAACATCAAGCTCACGAATTAGGAGCGAAAGTAATATTCGATATTTTAAATAAATCAAAAATACCTTCCTCAGAAATTGATGAGATAATTATGGGCCAGGTTTTAACTGGAGATACTGGCCAAAATCCCGCAAGACAAGCTGCAATAAAAGCTGGCATTCCTATAGATAAGACTGCCTATATTATTAATCAGGTTTGTGGTTCAGGCTTAAGATCTGTTGTTGCTGGTTATCAATCAATTCTAAGTGGTGATGCTAAGATAGTTATTACCGGTGGACAAGAGAGCATGACGAACTCAAAACAAGAATTAATGCTTAAGGATGGTTTAATTGATGCTTATAAAAAATATCATATGGGAGTTACAGCTGAGAATGTTGCTGAAAAATTTAAAATTTCAAGACAAGAACAGGATAAATTTGCTGTTTCATCTCAAGAAAAAGCTAAAGATGCAATAAAAAATGGAAAGTTTAAAGAAGAAATAATCGATAGTGTAAGTTTGCCTGATGAGCATCCCCGATCTAATGTTACTGAGGAGAGTCTCTCAAAACTAAATACTGTTTTCAAACAGAATGGTACAGTAACTGCCGGTAATTCCTCTGGTGTAAATGATGGAGCAGCTGCAGTTTTATTAATGGATAGAAAAAACGCAGAAAAGTATAATTTAAAACCTTTAGCAAAAATTATTTCTTGGGCCACTTGTGGTGTTGAGCCAGCTTTAATGGGTGCTGGACCTATACCAGCTACAAGCAAAGCTTTAAAAAAAGCAGGATGGTCAATAAATGATTTAGATTTAGTAGAGTCTAATGAAGCATTTGCTGCCCAAAGCCTAGCAGTAATTAAAGAGCTTAAAATTCCACCAGAAAAAGTTAATGTAAATGGCGGAGCAATTGCATTAGGTCATCCTATCGGAGCATCAGGCACGAGAATATTAGTAACCTTGATCCATGAAATGGTTAAAAGAGACTTAAAAAAAGGACTTACAACCTTATGTATTGGTGGTGGTATGGGAATATCTATGTGTATTGAAAAAGATTAATACTTAAAAGAATTGAAATTTTTCTTTAATAAAATTTTCTGAATCCAAAATTTAGCATCTAAATCCTGGTTATATTCATCTTTAATAATTTTTTTAAATAAATTTATCAACATATTCAAAATATGACACTAAAGCTTGTCCAAAAAAGGCTTCAAATGTGTTAAAATTATAACTATTAAAATGAATAAAACATTACTTGTTCCTGATATAGGAGATTTTGAAAAAGTAGAAGTTATAGAGATTTTGGTTAAAAAAGGAGACAAGGTTTCTATTAACGATCCAGTAATTACAATTGAGAGCGATAAATCAAGCGTTGAAATTCCATCTACTTTAGAAGGAACAATAGACTCAATAAATGTAAAAATTGGCGATAAAGTTTCGAAAGATGATTTAGTTTTAACAGTAAATGTAGAAGCTAAAAATAGTGATAAAAAAAATGAGGTTCGACAAAAAGAAAAAATACCTAAGGATACAGAAAGCATTATAGAAGAAGCAGAGAAAAATTTAATTAAAGAAATAGATAACATAGATACTCCAATAAAAATTTTAGATGATAAAGACAATTTTGTAGAAACTACCGATGATATTGATCCAATTGAAACTAAAGAATGGATAGATTCTCTTTCATCAATCTTGGAAACAGATGGGAGTAAAAGAGCTCAGTTTTTAATAAAACAACTGATAGAGCATTCTTATAAACAAGGATCAGATTTGGTCTTATCTAGAAATACACCATATATAAATACTATAACTCCAGAAAAGGAAGTTAAGTCTCCCGGCGATCAAAATATAGAGAGAAAAATAAGATCTTTAATAAGATGGAATGCTGCTGCAATGGTTGTTCGAGCTAATAAAAAATTTCCAGAACTTGGCGGTCATATTGGAACCTTTGCATCTGCTGCAACTCTTTATGATGTTGGTATGAATCATTTTTGGAGAGCTAAAAATAATAAATTTGGTGGAGATTTAATTTATTTTCAGGGTCATAGTGCTCCAGGAATGTATGCGCGGGCTTTTCTTGAAGGAAGATTAAATGAAAAACAATTAGATGGTTTTAGACAAGAAGTTGAGAAAGGAGGTTTATCTTCATACCCGCATCCATGGTTAATGCCAAAATTCTGGCAGTTCCCAACTGTATCAATGGGATTAGGTCCTATGCTAGCAATCTATCAAGCAAGATTTATGAAATATTTAATCAATAGAGGTTTGATCAAAGATCAAAAAAGGAAAGTATGGGCATTTCTTGGAGATGGTGAAATGGATGAGCCAGAATCATTGGGTGCTATTGGGTTGGCAGCTAGAGAACAGCTCGACAATTTAATTTTTGTAGTAAACTGCAATCTTCAAAGATTGGATGGTCCAGTTAGAGGAAATGGAAAAATTATTCAAGAATTAGAGGGAATTTTTAGAGGTGCGGGATGGAATGTTATAAAAGTTATTTGGGGATCATACTGGGATCCATTATTAGCCAAAGATAAAACTGGTCAATTAGTTAAAATAATGAATGAAACTGTTGATGGTGAATATCAAGCTTATAAAGCAAGGAATGGTTTATATGTTAGGAATAATTTTTTTGGCAAACATCCGGAAACTGAAAAATTAGTTTCCACATTGTCTGATAAAGATATATGGAGGTTAAATAGAGGTGGTCATGACCCCCATAAAGTTTACTCAGCTTACAACGAGGCATCGAAAAATATAGGGAGCCCAACAGTAATAATAGCGAAAACTATTAAGGGGTATGGAATGGGAAAAACTGGTGAAAGTGTTAATACAAGCCATCAGCAAAAAAAATTAGGTGTTGATGATTTGATGTATTATAGGGATAGATTCGATGTTCCATTAACAAATAAGCAAGTTCAAGAAATACAATATTTTAGACCAGATGAAAATTCAGAGGAAATTAAATATCTTAAAGATAGAAGAATTAAACTTGGTGGTTTTATTCCAGAGAGAACAAGTTACGCTAAACCAGTTAAAGCACCTTCTAAGGATATTTTTAATTTTTTAAAAGAGTCAACTGGAGAGAAGGAAATGTCTACCACTATGGCATTAGTAAGGCTATTGACAAATTTATTACGAGACAAAAATGTTTCACCAAGACTTGTTCCAATAATACCTGATGAAGCAAGAACCTTTGGAATGGAGGGTTTTTTTAAAAAAATTGGTATTTATGCTCATGAAGGACAAAAATACGAACCTGAAGACTCTGAAAATTTATTCTCTTATAGAGAGGATAAAAAAGGACAAGTTTTAGAAGAAGGTATTAACGAAGCTGGGTCAATGTCATCTTGGATTGCAGCAGGAACAGCATATTCTAATCATGATATTGAAATGATACCAATTTATCTTTTTTATTCTATGTTTGGATTTCAAAGAACAGGTGATTTTAATTGGGCTGCGGGAGATAGCCAAGCGAGAGGATTTTTGATAGGAGCAACAGCAGGAAGAACAACTCTTGCTGGCGAAGGTTTGCAACATCAAGATGGTCATAGTCATATGCTGGCATCAACAATTCCAAATTGTAAATCTTATGATCCAACTTTTGCATATGAACTTGCTGTAATTTTTAGAGAAGGATTAAAAAGAATGCATGAAAAAAAAGAAAATATTTTTTATTACATAACAACGATGAACGAAAATTATCCTCACCCAGCGATGCCAGTAGATAAAAACTGTGAAGAGGGAATCTTAAAAGGAATGTATAAAATTAAAGAATTCACCAAGTATAAAAAAACGAAAATTCAATTAATGGGTTCAGGTACGATTTTGAGAGAAGTGTTAGCTGGTGCAGAAATATTACAAAAAGATTATCAAATTGATAGTGAAGTATGGAGTGTAACCAGTTTCAATGAATTAGCTAGAGAAGGAATGGAAGCCGAAAGATATAATCTTTTAAATCCAGATAAAAGTCAAAAAATATCTTATGTAGAAGAATGCTTAGCAAAAAAAGAAGGTCCAATTTTGGCTGCTTCAGATTATATGAGAAGTCACGCTGACCAAATAAGACCTTATATAAAAAAAAGTTTTTATACTTTGGGCACCGATGGTTTTGGTAGAAGCGATACAAGAGAAAAACTTAGAAGATTTTTTGAAGTTGATAAAGAACATATTATTTCATATGCTCTAAGTGTTCTTTCAAAAGAACAACTAATTCCAACAAAATATGCGAAAGAAGCAATTAAAAAATATAAAATTGATCCAGAAAAACCTTTTCCGAGCAAAATATAAATGACAGAAAAAAAAATTAGAACACCAGCTAGTCCGAAAGTAAGAAAGTTTGCAAGAGAATTAGGACTAGATATAAATTTAATAACAGGAAGTCAACGGCAAGGCCGAATTATAGAAACTGATATTAAAAGATTTGTTAAAGAACAATCCTCAAAAAAATCAACTTCTCAGGAAAAAATTTATAAAAACGAATTTCCACATTCTGATTTTGGTGAAATTGAGATAAAAGATATTCCTAGAATAAAAAAAATTGCCGCTCAATCTCTCTCTTATTCATGGACAACAATTCCTCATGTAACAAACCATGATGAAGCTGATGTAACAGAAATGGAAAATTTTAGATTATCTTTAAAAGACATTTATACTGGTGAAAAAAAGAAAATTACTCCGCTTGCATTTATTGTAAAAGCACTAGTAGCTACCCTCAAAAAATTTCCATTATTTAACTCTTCAATAGACAACATTGATAAAGGAAAAATGACTTTAAAAAAATATTTTCATGTTGGAATTGCTGTAGATACTGAACATGGCTTGATGGTTCCTAAAATTCGAAATGTTGATAAAAAAGATATAAATCATATAAGTGAGGATTTAAGATTAATTAGTGATAAATGTAGAAAATTAAAAATTGATAAAAAAGAATTTTTTGGTGGTTCAATGACAATTACAAGTTTAGGCGGTATAGGAGGCACTTATTTTACACCAATAATTAATTATCCAGAAGTAGCAATTTTAGGAATTGGTAAGCTTACTAAGAAAAAAATTTACTTTGACGATGGGTTTAAAACTAGAACTATTTTACCTCTTTCTTTGTCTTACGACCATAGAATTATTGATGGAGCGGAGGCAGCAAGGTTTAACAATGAGCTTAAAAAAAATCTTGGAAAAAATTTTGCTTATAATTTAAGCAATTAAATGACCAAATTTATATTAATGATATATGTTTATAATTTAAAAAGTAATGCAAATAAAAAATATTAAAATCCATCCAAAAAAAATTAAAGTTTTATTTAAAAACAAAAAAAGTGAAAACTTTACAAATATTTGGCTTAGAGATCATATTTTTAACGAGGAAAATTGGGACTTTGTAACAAATCAAAGAAAAACATTTACTGCAGTTTTAGATCCTAAAACATTTATAAAAAAAGCCAAAACTGAAGAGAATGGCAAATACCTTATATTAGAATGGTCTGATCAGAAAAAATTGGCTAAGTACTCAAGCAAATTTTTATATGATGTTTCTAAAAATAATGGTTTGAAAAAAATTTTTCATAAAACTTGGGAAAAAAAAGACATGACAAAAAATATCTCTTTAAAATTTAATAGAGCTATTACCAAAGAAGGTTTTAAAATATTGCTCAAAAATATCTGTACTTATGGTTTTTGCTTAATTACAAATTGTAAACCAAATAAGAATTCTGTTAAAAAAATAGCTAATAAAATTGGTTATATAAGACAGTCTATTTTTGGTGGATTATGGTCATTTGAAGCAAATAATAAAATGTCAGACTCTGCTTACTCAAAAAGCGAATTAAGACCACATACAGATTCAACTTATAGCAATGACGCTCCTGGACTTCAGCTTTTATTATGTTGCGAATATAATGCTAAAGGCGGAGAGTCTATTCTCGTTGACGGATTTAAAATTGCCGAAAAGATTAAAAAAAAAAATAAAAAATTTTTTAAAATTTTATCATCAATCGAAGTTCCTGGAAACTATTTAGGCGATGGTGTCTTTTTACAAGCACAAAGACCCATTTTTAGGTTGGATAAAAAAGATAGAATTATTCAAGTCAGTTTTAATAATTATGATAGAGCTCCATTTAGGCTAGATGAAAAAAAAACATTAGAATTTTACAACGCTTTAAGAAAGTTCGATTTAATAGCTAATGATAAAAAATCACAATGGAGAAGAGTTTTAAAACCAGGAGAATTGTTGATTATTAATAACTGGAGAGTTTTACATGGTCGAAGTAAATTTAAAGGTTCAAGAAAAATGTCTGGTTGCTATATAAATAAAGAGGATTTTGACAGCATGTGTAAACTAAATAGCCTCAGCTCTTATTAATAAATTAATAGATAAGAATTATATGAAATATAAAAAATCTTTTTCAATGATCTGTGCTTTGGTAACAACTTTTATTTGGGGCACTGCTTTCATAGCACAAGATACTGGGATGGATAATATAGGCCCTCTCACATTTAATTTTGCACGTTTTTTTGTAGGTTTTGTGTCTATTTTACCAGTAGCTCTTTTTTTTGAATGGGGAAAAATTCAAATAGAAATAAAAAGTAATCCAAACTTATTTACTAAATATCTTTGTTTTATGGGAATTTCTCTTTTCTTTGGTACCTTCTTACAACAGGCATCTCTTTTATATACTAATATTGCAAATGCAGCATTTTTTACGGTATTTTATGTCCCTTTAGTCCCAATACTTTTGATGGTAATTTATTCTAAAAAAGTTCATTGGAGTATATGGGTATCGATAATTTTTTGTGTATTTGGCGTCTATCTTTTAAGCGACTTTTCTAATTCTGTAATAATGCTTGGAGATGCATTAGTAATACTTTGTTCTGTTTTTTGGGCTCTTCATATAATTTATGCTGGAAAATTTATGGAAGCATTTGATATCCCAATGTTTTATGCAGCATTACAATCAGCTTTTGTTGGAATAATGTCATTATTTTTTGCTTTAATATTTGAGGATATAAACATTTCTAATATTTTACTTGAAAAAACATCAGTATTATATGCGGGTTTTTTTTCTGGAGGGATTGCATTTACATTACAAATGTTTGCGCAAAAAAATATAGAAGAGGCACCAGCTGCCATTATCTATTCTTTAGAAGGAGTTTTTGCCGCTATTGCTGCCTGGTTAATATTGAATCAAATATTGGGACTTAGCAACATAATTGGTTGTTTTTTGATTTTAGCTGGTGTTTTAATTTCACAATTAGTTCCAGAAATTCAAAAAAAATTAAAAATAAATTAAGTAAAATAAAAAAATTGACAAAAAAATTCTGTAAAATACAAAAAAATTAAGAGTAAATTTTTTAACGAATATTAAAAAATATTTAATTGTAAAATATGAAAATATAAAAGAAAAGATGATAGATATTAAAATAATAATATTAAATTCGATATTTTCACTTCTTATATCTTTTAAAGCTAAAAAATTCGCTCCAGCTATTGCGGGCAAGGATAAATAGAATGATATTTTGGTAGAGTCATATCTATCAAAATTTAATAGTCTTCCTGCTGTAATTACAATTCCTGATCTACTTACTCCTGGAATTAAAGCAAATATTTGTAACGAACCGATAACTAAAATTGATTTTAAATTTAAATCAGTTTCAAACTTTTTTTTTACTTTAAACTTATCTACTAAATATAAAGCTATAGCAAAAAATAAAGTTGTCCATGAAATTACTT
>CACFNI010000008.1 GCA_902567765.1 uncultured Pelagibacteraceae bacterium
AATGTCAACATATTTTTTCACTTTTTATTTCAATTCAAAATTGTAAAAATTAAATTAGACTAAAATATTTATTTGTATATACAATATTGGTTAAAGACTCAAAAAAAATAATTTAAGGGAAAAAAATGGCAAAATATTTAGTTGAAACTTATTATACGTGCAGTTTTAAAGTAAGTCACTATCTTGATAATGTTAATGAAGCTGAATTATCAAGCTTAGAAAAGAGAGATGATGGAAAATTTGAAATTTTAGATGTGAAGTTAGACAATAGAAAAACAAAAAATTTAGTTTCAAAAAATAATAAAAGTAATAATGAAGTAAGTAATTTAGATATACAATCTGAAAAACCACAACCAAAAATAGTTACTAAAGATACTAATCAAAAATTTGTAAACAAAATAAATGAAGGCATTGGCAAGAGGCTTAGTATGCCAGATAGAAGAAAGGGCTACATTCAAAAAGCGAGTATAGGTGATCATAAAATTTATCTTCATACAGGAGAGTATGAAGATGGAAAAATTGGAGAAATATTCATTGATACAAGTAAAGAAGGAGAATTGGTTAAAGCTTTAATGAACAATTTTGCAATAGCAATTTCACTTGGACTTCAATACGGAGTTCCATTAGACGAGTTTATAAATGCATATGTAGGTACAAAATTTGAACCATCGGGAAAAGTTTATGGAAATGATAGAATTTTAAGTGCTTCATCATTGCTCGACTACATATTCAGAGAGCTAGCTATCTCTTATCAGAATAGAGAAGATTTAGCTCATACTCCTTCTATAGGAAATTCAGAAAAGTCTAATATTAACGATGACTCAAATAGCGATGACCAAAATCAATTTTTGAAAATTGTTAAAGACTTAACAAGTAAAGGTTTTGTAAGAAGTAATTATAAAAAAAATCTAGTTGATTTGTCAGATATTAAAATTAACTTAAAAGGAAAAAAATAAGTTATTTTTTCTTTTTTAATAATATATTTAGTTCCTTTAATTGATTTTCCGAAACTTCAGAGGGAGCATTCATCATCAAGTCTTCAGCATTTTGATTCATTGGAAACATGGTAACTTCTCTAATATTTTTTTCATCGGCTAATAACATTACTATTCTGTCAATCCCTGGTGCTATACCTCCATGTGGCGGAGCTCCATAACTAAGTGCATTTATCATTCCACTGAATTTATCATCTACTTTTTTTTTATCATAACCTGCTAGAGAAAAAAGTTTATACATTAATTCTGGTTTATGGTTTCTTATAGCTCCCGATGATAATTCAACGCCATTACAAACTATGTCGTACTGATATGCTTTTAAATTTAATGGATTTTTTAAATCTAATTTATCTATATCGCCTTGTGGCATTGAAAAAGGATTATGACTAAATTTAAGTTTATTATTCTCATCCATTTCAAACATCGGGTAATCAACTATCCAACAGAAACTAAAAGAATTTTTATTAATTAAATCTAAATCTTCTGCTATCTTGTCCCTTGCGATTGATGAAATTTTTTCTACTTCGGGAGTTTTTCCACAAGATAAAAACACACTATCCCCTTCCTTGGCTCCAGTTATTTTCATTATTTCCTTTAAAGATTCTTTTGAAAAAAATTTTCCAACTGGTCCTTTTGCTGAAATTTCTTTTTGTTTTTCAATTGTAAAATACGCCAAACCTGAGGCTCCTTGATCTTTGGCCCATTTATCAATGTTATCAAAAAAGCTTCTAGGTTTTTGGACTGTGCCTTTCGTGATTATTGCACGTACTTTTGATCCAGATTTTACTAACTTTTTAAATATTTCAAATTTTACATCCTCTCTTATAAAAATTTCTGTTAAATCATAAATTATTAAAGGATTACGTAAATCAGGTTTATCGGTTCCATATTTTATCATTGCCTCTTCATAAGGAATTCGAGGAAATTTTTCACTTGTAATTTTTTTTGAAGAAAATTTTTTAAACAAATTAATCATTAGTTTTTCTATTACGTTAAACACATCCTCTTGTTCAACAAATGACATTTCTAAGTCAAGCTGATAAAATTCACCTGGACTTCTATCTGATCTAGCATCTTCGTCTCTAAAGCATGGAGCTATCTGAAAATATTTATCAAATCCAGAAACCATAATAAGCTGTTTAAATTGTTGAGGTGCTTGAGGTAAGGCATAAAATTTTCCAGGATTTAATCTGCTTGGAACTAAAAAATCTCTTGCACCCTCCGGACTTGATGAAGTTAAAATCGGTGTTTGAAATTCTAAAAAACCTAACTCATTCATTTCCTTTCTTATAAAAGAAATAACTTTTGAACGTAAAATAATATTTTCATGAATTTTTTTTCTTCTTAAGTCTAAAAACCTATACTTTAGTCTTATTTCTTCTGAATACTCTTGATCAGAGAACACTGGCATAGGAAGTTCTTTACAGGTTCCAAGCACTTCAAAGGAATTTATAACTACTTCAATTTCTCCAGTTTTGAGTTCTAAGTTAATAGTTTCTTTTGTTCTCTCAACAACTTTGCCTAAAATTTTTATAACACTTTCTAATTGGATTTTTTCTAATTTGGCAAAATACTCATTGCTTTTATCAATTACACATTGAGTTACGCCGTAATTATCTCTTAGATCAATAAATAATAAATTGCCATGATCACGTTTTTTATTGATCCATCCAGACAAAATAATATCTTTAGATTTATTATTTTTATCTAACTCTCCACAATTATGTGTTCTATATTTATTCAAACTAAGCTTTCAATACTTCTTTTATAGTCTTAAAATCTATTGGTTTTTTTTTTTTTAAACTCAATTCATCAATTTTATATATGAATTCAAATATTTTGCTATACGATCTATCTATTCTTTTAATAACAAAATCAATCAATTTTTTATCTATAGTAATCTGTCGATCTGAAAAGTTTTTTAATTTTTTTTCCAACTTCTACAAAATTCTTCGCACCTGGTTCAGGTGCTAAATATGCTGTTCCAATTATAGGGCTATTCACAGTTTTTTTCTCATCAATCTCTTCTTCAACTGGCTTTATAGCATCAACATCAATATTAATATCTTTAGTAGACCTTTTTAGTTCCTCTAAAACTTCTATTAATTTTCTTATTATTTTTTTATCAATTTCCATTTTTCAGCAATTCATGCATTGCAATTATGGCTAAAATATAACCATTGCTTCCGATTCCAAATATTCCTCCAGTTACGACATCACTTATAAGAGATTTTTTTCTAAATTCCTCTCTTTTATAAATGTTTGATATATGAAGCTCAATAATTGGTTTTTTAAATATACTCAGCGCATCTCTTATAGCAACCGAGGTATGAGTAAAACCTGCAGCATTAATTATTATTCCATCAATGTTTTTTCTTGCATTTTGTATAATATTTACTATCTCACCTTCCACATTTGATTGTGTAAATTCTAGGTTAATATTTAACTCATCAGATTTTTTTAAACAATTTTTTTTTAAATCCTCATAGGTTATAGATCCATATTGTGATTGTTCTCTTTCACCTAATAGATTAAGATTTGGACCATTAATAATTAAAATATTATTACTCATCTAATAATTATATATTATGAAAAAAATAAAAAAAATAAAAATTAAAATAAACGGTAAATTATCAACAATTAAAGAGAAAGTTACTTTATATAGCTTTGTAAAAAAACTAAAAGTACCACTTAAAAAGGTTGCAATTGAATTAAATCAGGAAATAGTTAATAAAAACCGCATAAAAAATATTAAACTTAAACATAATGACAAAATTGAAATAGTTCATTTTATAGGAGGAGGTTAATTTGAAAAAAGATCAATTAAAAATTGCGAAAAAAAAATTTAATTCGAGACTGATTGTTGGTACAGGTAAATATAAAAATATGTCAGAATGCGCAAGAGCAGTAAAGTTTTCTGGAGCCGAAATTGTTACTGTAGCGGTAAGGAGAGTAAATATTTCTGATAAAAATAAACCTTTATTAATGGATTACCTAGATCCAAAGAAAATTACCTATTTACCTAATACAGCAGGATGCTTCAATTCTAAGGAAGCTCTTAGAACTTTGAGGCTAGCAAGAGAAATTGGTGGATGGAAGTTAGTAAAACTCGAGGTTCTTGGAGATAAAAAAACTTTGTACCCTGATATGATTGAAACATTGAATTCAACTAAAATTTTAACCAAAGAGGGTTTTAAAGTTATGGTTTATTGCACAGATGATCCACTTATGGCAAAAAAATTAGAAGATGTTGGAGCAAGTGCCATAATGCCTTTAGCAGCTCCAATAGGATCAGGCTTAGGAATCCAAAACAAAATAAATATTCAGATAATTAGACGTCAAACAAAATTACCAGTCATCATAGATGCTGGTCTTGGACAAGCTTCAGACGCTTCAATAGCAATGGAGCTAGGGTGCGACGGTGTTTTAGTTAATACAGCAATCGCTATGGCAAAAAATCCTATTCAAATGGCATTGGCTTTTAAAAATGCTGTAATTGCTGGAAGACAATCATATCTTTCTGGAAGAATTGAAAAAACAATTTTTGGAAAACCATCTTCACCAAAAAAAGGAATTATTTAATTTTTTTTTCTATGAAATTTTTTTCTAAAGAATTTTTTCTTTTTAAACGGGCCTTTTCTAGAAATTTTTTTGACCTCTATTTCATTACTACTTAGATTCGTAACCTTTCTAAGTTGCGAGAAAATTTCTATTTTTTCCAATGTTTTTTTAGATTTGTTTTGAAGATCAATAATATATTCTGGTATTATTAATGAATTTTCAGATATTATTTTTATTTTAATTTTATTTTTTTTTTCGAAGTATTTTAAATCTTCAATAAAATTTTCCTTCATAAAATTTGAAATTTTTTCACAAATTTTTAGCTCAACAAATTTCGCTTTATTTGAAATTGATTTTATTTCTATTAATTTTAAAACCTTAAAAGCAAAAGATTCATTTGTTAATGCAACTTCCCATTTAACAGAACTTTCCCTAAGTCTTTGCCTAGACATTTCAAGCAAACCAAAGTTGCTAATTCTTCCTATTTGAATTCTAGCTCTATCTGTTCTGCATTTTTCTTTAAGTCTTTTTTCAACATGTCTTCTATTGCCAAAACTTAACATATCTATAAAGTCTATAATTATCAGTCCAGACAAATCTCTAATTTTAATTTGTCTAGATATTTCATCTGCTGCTTCAAGATTTGTATCTAACGCTGTACTTTCAACGTTTTTTTGTTTAATAGATTTACCGGAATTTACATCTATTGAAACTAAGGCTTCAGTTGGATTTATTACTAGATAACCACCTGAATTTAATTTGACTTGTGTATCGAAAATTTCGTTTAGTTTATTCTCTATATTTTCTTTATAAAATAAAGGTATTTTATCTCGATATTTTTTTATTTTTCTAACGTGGCTCGGCATAATCATTTTCATAAAGTTTTGGGCTTTTTTATATCCTTCATTTCCTTCTACTATTATATTTTTTGTATCTTCATCATACATATCTCTCAAAGTTCTTTTTATAATTTCACTTTCTTGATGAATTAATGTAGGTGCGATTGAATTGATTGCTGTTTCTTTAATAGAGTTCCAGACATTTATCAAATTTTGAAGATCGTGATTTATTTCGTTTTTTGTTTTATTTGATCCTGCTGTTCGAACAATTAAACCCATTTCATTGGGAATTTCGATTTCGTTTAGAATACTTCTTATTTTTTTTCTATCATTGGGGTTAAAAATTTTTCTAGAAATTCCACCTCCTTTTGGTGTATTGGGCATTAAAACAATGTATTTTCCTGCAATTGATATAAATGTTGTAAGAGCAGCTCCTTTAAGACCTCTCTCATCTTTTAAGACTTGAACAAGAATAACTTGGTTTGGTTTTATAACCTCTTGAATTTTGTATCTTTTTGGACGAAATTTTTTTTCCTTTTTTCATTCTCTTCTACACTATTTGAGTTTTCAGGATTTTTTTCTACAGGGTCAGCAATTTCAAGATTACCTTCACTCAAATTTTTTTCTTCTATTTTTTGGCTTTCTTTTTGAAGTTCTTCTCTTGCTTTCTCTTCTTCTTCTTTTATTTTTTGTAAATCACTTTGAGGAATTTGATAGTAATCGGACTGGATATCATTAAAAGATAGAAAACCATGTCTATCTCGACCAAAATCTATGAAGGCAGCTTGTAATGACGGTTCTACTCTGCTTACTTTTCCTAAGTAAATATTATTTTTAATTAGCTTACTTTTTACACTTTCGTACTCGTAATCCTCAATATAATCATTTGATTTAAGTACAACTCGTGTTTCATTTGGATGCGAAGCATCAATGTATAAATTTTTTTCCATAAAATATTAGTTAATTGTTTCATTTATTTTAATAATTTTTATAAATTTTGTTTATTTTTTTGTGCCATATGTTTAACAAATTCGTATATTAAATTATACAAAAATGAGTCAATTTATTAAAAAAATTTTAATGCTGGTTTCCAGCGTTTTTTTATTTATCTCAATATGCATACTTGCAGTTTTATGGGCATTTTCAAATAATCTACCGGATTATAGGTTTTTAAAGAATTATAAACCTCCAGTATCTAGCAAAGTTTATTCAGGTGAGGGAGAACTTGTAAGTGATTTTTCCTCTGAAAAAAGAATATTTGTACCCTATGAAGCAATCCCTAAAAAAATAATAAACTCTTTTTTATCGGCTGAGGATAAAAATTTTTTTACTCACCCTGGAGTTGATGCAAAAGGTGTATTAAGAGCGATAATAAACAACATATATAATTTGATTAATTCAAAAAGATTAGAAGGAGCTTCGACAATAACACAACAGGTAGCTAAAAACTTTTTATTAACCAATGAAGTTAGTTTTAAAAGAAAATTAAAAGAGGCTATTTTAGCATTTAGAATTGAAAGGGCATTAAGCAAAGAGCGAATTTTAGAACTTTATCTTAACCAAATATATTTAGGAGAGGGAACTTACGGTATTGCTTCAGCAAGCCTTAAATATTTCGATCAACCTATTAATGAGCTAGGGTACGAACAATCTGCACTACTTGCTGCTTTACCTAAGGCTCCAAGTCGATACAATCCTTATAAAAATATTAAAGTAGCGGAATTTAGAAGAAATTTAGTTTTAAAAAATCTATTAGATAACGAATATATAAATAAGGAAAATTACGAAAAATTTAAGAAAAGTGAAATAAAACTTAAAAAAAGAAAAATATATTTAGAGGATACTAGATATTACGTTGAAGATATAAGAAAAAATATTGTAGAAAAATTTGGTTTTGAAAAAGTCTATAAACAAGGTTTTAATATAAAAACTCCTTTAAATTTAAATTTGCAAAATGTAGCCACGCAGTCTTTAAGAAAGGGTCTTATAGAATATGATCAAAGAAGAGGCTGGAGAGGGCCAATTTTAAATAAAAAAATAACACAAACTTGGAATAAGGATTTAGATGAACATTTTCTAGAGAAATCTTTAGATTGGCAAATAGCAATTGTAAAAAATATTAATGAATATTCGGCTGATATTGAAACAATAAATAAAAAAAAAGGTAAAATTGTTTCCTCAGGTATAGCATGGACTAAAAAAAAATTTGAGAATTTATTAAAGACTGGAGATATTATTTATGTTAACAAAAAAGAAAATAATTTTTATGAGTTAAAACAATTACCTCAAGCTAATGGATCTATTATAGTTATGGATCCGTTTACAGGCCGAGTACTCGCGCTAAATGGAGGTTTTAGTTTTAAAATAAGTGAGTTTAACAGAGCGACGCAGGCTTTAAGGCAACCTGGATCAGCATTTAAACCATTTATTTATACTTTAGCTCTAGAAAATAAATATTCTCCTTCAACATTAATTCTTGATGCTCCTCTAGTTTTAGAACAAGGAACAGATCTTAAAATGTGGAAACCAGAAAATTATGGAAAAAAATTTTACGGTCCATCAACTTTAAGAACAGGTTTAGAGAAATCTCGAAACTTAATGACTGTAAGAGTGGCACAAGACATAGGAGTTAAGAAAATAGTAGATTTTTCAAAAACTCTTGGAATTTATGAAAATCCAGAGGAGTTACTTTCAATTTCTTTAGGATCAACCGAAACAACTCTTTTAAAATTAACGACTGCATACTGCTCATTCGTAAATGGTGGAAAGTTAGTTAAACCAATTATGATTGATAGAATTCAAGATAGTGAGGGAAATACGATATACAATTCAGAGAAAAGAATTTGTGATAATTGCAAACATATATCTTTTGAGAGTGACAATACTCCTAAAATTAAAGATAATTTTGAACAAATTTTTTCACAAGAAAGCGCGTATCAAATGATATCAATGTTAGAAGGTGCAGTCAAAAGAGGAACTGGAAAAAAACTTAGAGATTTAAATTTAGATATAGCCGGCAAAACAGGAACTACAAACAAAAATACTGACACTTGGTTTATAGGCTTTACATCTAAATTAGTAATAGGCGTTTATGTCGGAATGGATGAACCTAAACCTTTAGGAAAATTTGAAACTGGAGCTAAAACTGCAATGCCTATTTTTAAGGAATTTGTAAAAAAAGCTATAAAAAAAAAAGATGCAAGACCTTTTAAAGTTGCAGATAATATAACAATGATGGTTGTTGATCCATTAAGTGGAAAAAAATCTAGTTTTGCTTCCAAAAAAACAATAATTGAGGCATTCAAAAAGAATAATCAATCAAAAATAAAAGATGAAAATATTGATATTAATAATAGATTTAAAAACAATAATATATTAAGGTTTTATTAATGGAAAATGATTTTTTAATTCATAAAAAAGAAGTTTTAAAAGTTTCTCAAAGAATTAAGGAGTATCTTTGAGAAGAATAAAATAAAATCAACTCTCGAAAAAAATAACCAAAAAATACTTGAATCTGACTTTTGGAAAAATAAATCAGAGGCTCAAAAAGTTTTAAAGGAGAAGAAGCTTCATGAAGATCTAATCAATTCATATGAAAAAGTGATTAAAGAACTTGATGATTTAAATGAACTTCAAAAATTAGCAATAGATGAAAACAATCAGTCAATTATTAGCGAAAACTTAAAAAAAATAAAAGTTTTAAAAAATTTAACAAAAAAAAATGAAACTAAGTGTTTCCTCTCAAATGAAAATGATAATTTAGATTGTTATTTAGAAATACATGCAGGCGCAGGTGGAACTGAAAGTCAAGACTGGGCTGAGATGCTAAGAAGAATGTATGTTAAGTGGTCTAATAATAAAAGTTATAAATTTAACATTATCAGTGAACATAAAGGAGATGAAGCAGGATTAAAATCTTCAACAATTAAAATAGAGGGTGATTATGTGTATGGTTTTTTGAAATCTGAATCTGGAATACATAGGCTAGTAAGAATTTCACCGTTTGATTCTGGAGCAAGAAGACACACTAGTTTTGCAAGTGTTTGGGTTTATCCTGTTGTAGATGATGACGTTAATATAGAAATAAAAGAAAAGGATCTTAGAGTCGATACATATAGATCTAGTGGAGCAGGAGGACAACACGTTAATACAACCGATAGTGCTGTTAGAATTACTCATATTCCGTCAAAAATTGTAGTTCAATGTCAAAATGAAAGATCTCAACATAAAAATAAAGAAACTTGTATGAATATGTTAAAAGCAAGAATTTATGACTACGAAATAAAAAAACGAGAAAAGGAAACAGAAAACTTGGAAAGTTCTAAATCAGATATTGGTTGGGGTCATCAAATAAGATCTTATGTTTTACATCCATATCGTTTGGTCAAAGATAATAGAACAAATCACGAAAGCACAAATCCAGATAAAGTTTTAGATGGAGAAATTGATGATTTTTTAGAAAGCTCACTATATAAAATAAATGCTTAGAATATTAATAAAGTTTTCACTCTCTTTAGTTATCCTTCTTGGATTATTGATTGGTTATTTAAGTTTTTTTGGCATTGAAACAAATAGTTTTAATAAACTTATTCAAGAGGAAGTATCAAAATCAAATGAAAATGTTAATGCAAAATTAGAAAAGGTTAAAATATTATTAAATTTATCTAGATTTTCAATAAACCTTCAAGCTTCAGACGTAGACTTATTATTTGAAAACAAGATAGTTAAACTTAGAAATATTTCGACCAACTATTCTTTAAAATCATTTATAAATAGAGAATTTGGAATAAAGAATGTTTTTATATCAACTAAAGATAATAATCTTAGCGATATAATAAACTTTATAAGAGTTTATAAAAACAGCGCTCAACTAATTATTCTTGATAAAATTTTAAGCAAAGGTCTAATAAATGCAAATTTAGAAATTAATTTTAAGGATGATGGAAAAATAGACGAGAATTACAAAATTGAGGGTAAAATAAAAGGTGCAGAAATAAATTTATTTAATAGAAATAACATATCCAAAATTGATTTAGATTTTGATATCCAAAAAAAAATATATCTTTTTAAAAATACAAAAGCTGAATTTAAGGAAATTAAGCTTTCAGCTCCGGATATAAAAATTACAGATAGAGAAAAATCTTTTTTTGTAGAAGGGAATATAAAAAGTCAAACTGATGAAATTAACAAGCAAATATTATCAATTTTTGCCAAAAAGACTTTAGAAAATTTAGATATAAAAAATTTGAAACTTAGTTCAGAAAATAATTTTTCTTTTATAATAAATAAAAAATTTAAGATTTCTGATTTTTTGATTAAGTCAAAAATCAATTTAGAGAACGCTGATATTAAAATTAACTCTGAAAAAATAAATAAAATACACACAAAAAATGATGGATATATAAATTTTAAAGATCACAAAATCCAATTAGATATTGGGGAAAATAAGATACTCATTAAAGGTGAAGGTAAATATTTGCTAGACAAAGAAAACGAAAAAATAAGTTATGTTGTATCAAATTTAAATGAAAAATTAGACTTTAGTATAAAATTAGATCTAAATAAAAAATATATAAATTTAAAAATATTAGATTATGAGAAAGACGAAACTACAGATGCCTCATTGTTAATTGAGGGAGAATATAAAAAAAATAAAAATTTAAACTTTAAAAAAATTTTATTAACTCAGTCAAAAAATAATTTTTTAATAAATGATTTAAACTTAACGAAAGATTTTAAAATAGACTATATTAGTCTAGTTGATTTAGATTTTGTAAATAATAGTAAAAAAATAAATAAAATTGTTTTAAAAAAAAATAAAAAAAATTATCAAATTAAAAGTAAAATTTTCGATAGCAGTAATTTACTTGAGGAGATTTTATTTGGAAAAGATGAAGGAGGAATATCAAGATTTTTTTATAATTTAAACGCAGGTATCAAGATAGAATTAGATAAAGTTTTTATTGGGGATAGTGACTTTATAAAAAATTTAAATAGCGAAATAAGATTTAAAAAAAATAAGCTAATAAACTTAGATTTGTCAGGTACTTTTATAAATAATAAAAAAATTAATTTAACGATAAGAACTAATCAAAACAAAGAGAAAATAACAACTTTGTTTTCAGGTAATGCTAAACCTTTAGTTAAAAAATATAAATTTATAAAGGGCTTTGAGGAAGGGTCACTAGATTTTTATTCTATAAAAAAAAATAATATATCAAATTCAAAATTAAAAATTGTTAATTTTAAACTTAAAGAAGTACCGGCTTTAACAAAAATTTTAACGCTAGCTTCATTACAAGGTATCGCAGATTTGCTCACTGGAGAAGGTATTCGTTTTGATGAGTTTGAGATGGACTTTAGTAGTAAAAAAAACCTAATGACTATAAATGAAATTTACTCAATCGGTCCAGCCATATCTTTAATGATGGAGGGTTACGTTCAAGGTAAAGATTTGGTTAGTCTCAAAGGAACTTTAGTTCCAGCTACAACTTTAAATAAATTTGTAGGATCAATTCCAGTTTTAGGAAAAATTTTGGTTGGAAAGAAAACAGGTGAAGGAGTTTTTGGAGTTAGTTTTAAGATTAAAGGCCCACCAAAAAATTTAAAAACAACTGTAAACCCTATTAAAACGCTAACACCCAGATTTATTACAAGAACCTTAGAAAAAATAAAAAAAGATGGAGTTGAGGTAAAAAGTACACCTTAATTTAATTTAAAAATAACATGTTTTTTTTTTCCAAATGAAAGTTTAAGTATATTTTCATTATTAAAGTCTTTTGACTTTATATCTAATTTATCATCGGTCACTGGATTATTGTTTATTTTTATTCCATTATTTTTTATAGATCTCCTAACTTCACTTTTTGAAGAAAGCAAATTTGATAATAAAACTAACTCAATAATATTAATTCCTTTATCAATATTTGATTTATTTAAATTTATAGTTGGTAAATCATCACCAAATGATCCTTTGCCAAAAGTTTTCTTAGCTGTCTCTTCTGCTTTTTGAGCAGCTTTTTTTCCATGAAGCATTGTAGTAGCTTCGTTTGCTAATAATATTTTCAAATCATTAATTTCTTTATCTTTAATCTCTTCAATTTTGTTTAGTTCCATATCGGTAAACATTTTAAGGAACTTTAATACATCTCTATCATCAGTATTTCTCCAAAACTGCCAATAATCGTAAGAAGATAAAAGTTTTTCATCTAGCCATACAGCACCTTTCTCTGTTTTTCCCATTTTCGCTCCGGATGCTAAGGTTATTAATGGCGTGGTTAATCCAAAAACTTGTTTGCTAGAGTGTCTTTTTATTAATTCAACTCCATTTACAATATTACCCCATTGGTCTGAACCACCAATCTGCATAACACAATTTTTACTTTTGTTTAATTCTAAAAAATCATATGCCTGTAAAATCATATAATTAAACTCCATATAACTTAATGATTGTTCCCTATCTAATCTCAATTTTACGCTATCGAAACTTAACATTTTATTTATTGTAAAATGTTTTCCTATATCTCTCAAAAATTTTATATAATTAAGTTTTCCAAGCCATTTATAATTATTTACAAATATAGGTTTAATTTTTGGGTTATTAGTTTTTAAATATATTTTAAAAACTTTTTCTATATTTTTTATGTTTTTTTCAATTTCTTTTTCAGATAAGATTTTTCTAGTCTCATCTTTTCCAGATGGATCGCCAATTCTTGTTGTTCCTCCACCAAGCAAAACAATTGGCTGGTGACCATATTTTTGAAGCATTCGTAGGCACATAATTTGCAATAAGCTACCCACATGCAAACTAGATGCTGTACAATCAAATCCTATATAGGCTTTAATTTTATTTTTATTCATTAAAGCTTCCAATTCCTCAGAATTGGTACATTGATTAAAATAATCTCTTTTCTTAAATTCAGATAAGAATGAACTTTCCATATTTTTTAAAAACAGTATAGAATCAATATACTTTATTTAAATTAATTAAAAAATAAATATGAGCAAAAATTATTATAGCCTAGGTTTAATGAGTGGAACATCCATGGATGGAGTGGATGTTTCAATTATAAAATCTGATGGTGATATTGAATTTAAGGGAATTTTTAATAAATATTTTGAATATAATGATGATTTTAGTAAAAAAATTTTAAAGATTAGAGACAAAATTAACAATTCCAAAGATCTAAACTTATACTCGAAGGAAATTAATAATATCGAAAAAGAAATCACCTTATTTCATGCAAAAGTAGCGAATGAAGCAATAAAAGAGGCAAATTCAAATATTGATATCATTGGCTTTCATGGACAAACAATTTTTCATAACTCTAAAGAAAAGGTTTCTAAACAATTAGGAGATGGAAAATTACTATCTCAAGAAACTAAAAAAAAAATAGTTTATGATTTCAGACAAAATGATTTAAAAAATGGTGGGGAAGGGGCTCCTTTAGCGCCAATATTTCATAAATTAATTTCAAAAAAAATTAAAGTTGAACCACCGCTTTGTGTAATTAATCTTGGTGGAATAGCAAATATTACCTCAATAGAGTCTAGTGAAATTTCAGATTTAGGAAGTCAAGATATAGGACCTGGAAATTGCTTAATTGATGAATGGATTAAAAAAAATACTGATAAGAAATATGACAAAGATGGTTTTATAGCTAAATCAGGTAAAAAAGATATTTTAATTTTGAATCAAGCTCTAGATAATCATGACAATTT
Source organism: uncultured Pelagibacteraceae bacterium (assembly GCA_902567765.1). Classification (GTDB taxonomy): domain Bacteria; phylum Pseudomonadota; class Alphaproteobacteria; order Pelagibacterales; family Pelagibacteraceae; genus Pelagibacter. Next base: position 14,117 of record CACFNI010000008.1, read on the forward strand.
AAAAAAAAAGAATATTTTATCTTATGATACAAAAGATTTTGATGTAAGTTTTGTAAGAGGACTTTCTTTAGAAGATGGAGCAGCAACTTTAACAGAATTTACTGGAAAATTATTAGCAGAAGCTACTTTAAATTATATAAGTAAGTTAAACAGAAAACCTAAAAAAATTTTAGTTTGTGGTGGAGGAAGAAAAAATTTAACTTTAATAAATTGTTTAAAAGATAATATGAACAATGGAAATTTGGTGGAAAATATTGACAATTATGGTGTTGATGGAGATTTCATAGAGTCCCAGGCATTTGCTTACTTAGCTATAAGATCTTTTTTAAATCTTCCCATTTCTTTTCCAAGAACTACTGGTTGTAAGCATCCCTCTACTGGAGGCAAATTAGCTAATAATTTTTAAAAAAAACGCATCGATTTTTATATCGACGCGTTTTTTAATAAATCTTTATCCCTTAACAACTTCTCTTGTATTAGCGTGAAAAGACTCTTTAAATGGTATATCAACTACCACTGCATCGACAGGAGTTCCAGGCTTATCTGAATATTTTTCAGGTAAATGAACTTTATACTTGGTTCCAACTTTTCCTTTAGGTAAACCATTAGCATTTAATGTTCCATCAAACGGAACGTAACCCATAGCAATATTTTGTTTTTTTTCTGGATGATACCAAGGAGATGTTATGAACCCTACTGGATCTCCTCCATCTGCATTTGAGATTAACCAGAAATCTGGAGCATATTCCTCGATAGGTTTTCCACCTAATTCAAGACCAACTAGTTGAAGTTTATATGGTTTCTTTCCCGCTTTAATATCAGCTCCCATTTTTTCAAGAACTGCTTTACCAACATAATCAGTTTTTTTATTCCATTCGCCTTTACCAGATAAAGAAACTTGATAACCAAGATTACATTGAAAAGGATTGTGTTGCATATCCATATCTTGTCCCCAAGAAAGAATTCCGGCTTGAATTCTTCTATGATGAGCAGGAGCTATAACCATTAGATTATGTTTCTTACCAGCTTCAAGAACTGCATTCCACATATCATCTGCATATAATGTAGCGTTTCTTAAATATATTTCGTATCCTGCTTCTCCTGAGAAACCTGATTGTGAAATAACACAACTTCTTCCTGCGACTTTAACTTCAGCCAAACCATAAAAAGGCATGTTATCTAAATCGACTTGATCGCCTAGCAAATCTTTCATTAGCACTTTTGATTTAGGGCCTTGAATTTGTACTGGGCATGCATCAATTTCATCTATAGTGCAATTAAATCTACCATCAGCATTAACACCTTGAAGATACATACCAATATCAGAGTCTGACAGTGAAAACCAAAACTCATCTTTTGAAATTCTAAGAAGAATTGGATCATTTAAAACTCCACCATAAGCATTACATAAAATCACATATCTTGCTCTCATTGGTGAAATTTTTGTTGCATCCCTTGTGATCACATAATCAGTAAATTTTTCTGCATCTGGACCTTTAACTCTAATCTGTCTTTCAACAGCTACATTCCACATTGTTACATGATTAACAATTGCATCATACTCAACCATTGCCCCACCATCTTCAGGTTTGACGTATCCTCTCGGGTGATAAATTCGGTTATAAACCGTTGCTCTCCAACAACCAGCTTGCATTGATAAATGCCAATAAGGCGATTTTCTTACTCTTGTTGAAATTAACATTTCAACTTTAGTAGGCCCACTTTGTCTTAAATTATATGGAACTTCTCGATCAGACTGATCTACAGAAGTTACATGTTTAAGCTTTGTATAGTCAAACTCTTTAGACATATTTGTTCTCCATCAACCACTTGTTAGTTTCCTTCAAGCCGCCGAATGTATAAATGTGAAAAAAATCAGTGTGTGATTTAACTTTCCCTATTAAATCATTTGGGTCTCTAGGTTTCATTAAATCTAGTGCCTTACTAAAATTAGATTTAAGAAAATTTAAGGAATTTTTTGCGCCTACAATATTAGCAAATTTAATCAAGCTAGTTATTTTTAGGGGCCCAGTAATTCCAACATGCACTGGTACGGTTTGTTTAGAAATAAAGTCTATAATTGGCTGAGGATCTAATAACCATTGTGTTACTATATAGTCAGCGTAAGGCTTTTTATCTTTCATAGCTTTTTCTAAATCAGAATCGGATATATCAGGACTCCCCTCTGGATGTCCAGCGATTCCTATTGTCATCTGCTCAAAATAGCCGGTCTCCAAAAGCTGAATTGAGCTATCGAACTTTCCTACTGGATCTCTACTTCCACCTATAACTAGTACTTGCTTTACGCCACCATCTTTACATCTAGAAATATATTCTTTTAGTTGAATATCGTTTTCAATAGATCTTGCAGGAAAATGTGGTATTGGATTAAAACCTTTTTTAACAAGATTTATAGCCTGATCAGTGGTATCTTTAAAATCACCACCAGGTAGCATAGTTACATATACATCCTTTAATGCCGGCAAAGTATCCAAATCGGTTTTAGGGCTAATTTCTAAAGAAAAATTCATTTAAGGATATTTATTTATTTTAAAAAGACTGTCTATAAAAATCGAAGAGGCAAATTGTTCAGCTTATCTTTTTATTCCCCGGTGTTTCTGTATTCTTCGACCGTACTCTTGAGCAGCTCTGTCAAATATAATTGCTAAAGCTACAATTGCTAAACCATTAAATAATCCTAAAGCAAGATATTGGTTTAAAACAGCTCTTAAAATAGGAACTCCTAAACCCTTTACTCCAATCATGGAAGCAATAACTACCATAGCTAAAGCCATCATAATTGTTTGGTTAACTCCTGCAAAAACAGTTGGTAGAGCTAAAGGTATTTGAACTGTTCTTAATTTTTGAAATTTAGTTGCGCCAAAGGCTTCACTAGCCTCTATAGTTTCTTTATCTACTTCTCTTATTCCTAAATTTGTTAATCTTATTATAGGTGGAACTGCATATATACAAATTGCAATTAATCCTGGAACTTTTCCAATTCCTAGTAGCATAAGTATAGGAATTAAATAAACAAAGCTTGGAATTGTTTGCATCATATCTAAAACTGGTAAAATTGCTTTTTCAGTTCTATTTGAACGAGCCATTAGCACCCCAACCGGTATTCCAACAAGCATACATATCATTACACATACGGTTATAATTGCTACAGTTGCCATGGTATCTTTCCACATACCAAAATAACCAATAAGGAAAAATGCTATTGCTGTTCCAAGAACAAGTCTCCAGTTTTTTGATGCAAGCCATGTTAAACCACAAATTATACCTATGATTATCATCCATGGAGAATTTATTAATAACTTCTCTAACCATACTAAAAAATATAATAGTGGATCAAAAAAAGCTTCTATACCATCTCCATAAGCTCTAGAAAAATCCCTAAAAGCAAAATCAACTGACTTTCTGAATTCCATTAGAGCCTGACGCTCCATCACAGGAAATTTAGTAAAAAATTCCATTTAGTTCCTAAAAAAATTAACGAGCCTAAAGTTAAATAGGCTCGTTAATAAAATTATATTTTAAAGACCAGCTTTGATTTTTTTCTTAGCAGATGAAGATACCCATTTACCCCAAACATCTTCATGCTTTTTCAAAAATTCAATTGCTGCATCTGAACCTTTAGCTTGGTTATCAGCCATGTACACAAGCATTCCGTTCATTACTTCACCTGGATAAGTACGTTTTTCAACATATGACAAAGCGTCTTTTCCTCCAGTCTTAGCAAAATTAGCTGTAACGATAGAATTAACTTCTGATTTTGTCCAAGCAGTAGGTTTCGGATTTGCACAATCTTGTTCAGCAAGAGTTATACAGTTATCCCAATTATCTCTACCTGCAAATGGCACACCAAAATCAACTGGTTGCAAATTATATTTTCCAACAATTGAAGTTGGGTTCCAGTAGTAACCGAACCAAGTATTTCCTGAGTCAGCTGCTTTAGATATAGAACCGTCTAAACCTGCAGCAGAACCTGGGTCAACTAATACCCAACCTTTTTTCTCCATTTCAAAAGCCTTAAAAAGGTTTGCGTTAGCTAACTGACATCCCCATCCTGCAGGACATCCTACAAATGCTCCTTTTGAAGGATCTTCTTTATATGGAAATAAATCTGGTCTTTCCATAATTTCAAGAGCAGTCATTCCTTTTAACTCTGGATGTTTTTTTATTGATCCAGGAGTTAACCACCAACCTTCACCAAGGCCAGTAATCGGTGCTTTGTTAGCTATAATTAATCTTTTTTCTGAAACAGCTTTTTTCAAAGGTGTGTAAACAGCATTTGCCCATTGTTCAGGGTTCATGTCTGGCTGACCTTTGTCATTCATTGAAGTAAAAGTTGGCATAGTAGAGCCTGGCACTAACTCAACTTCACATCCATATCCTTTTTCAAGGATTACCTTATCTACGTTCGCCATCAACTCAGCAGAAGCCCAGTTTTGTTCAGCGATAACTAGCTTTCCACATCCAGCATTAGCAATTCCACTAAAAGAGGTGAAACCAAATAAGACTAGAGCAGAAACAATTATATTTTTTATTTTCATTATTTCCCCTTAATTAATTAAAGTAAGACATCAGAACACAATGAAATAAAAAAAGCAAGTTTGTCTCAACTTCAAGTTGTAGGCAAAATGTTTTTGCAAAGGTTTTAATTTAAAATTAAGATTTAAAACTGAATTATGAAAAAAGATTTAATCACGAGACTCAATGAAGGACCTGTTATTTTTGCAGAAGGATATTTATTTGCAATGGAAAGAAGAGGGTATTTATCAGCTGGGGCTTTTGTTCCTGAAGTTGTTTTGGAACATCCCGAGGTAGTTTCTCAATTGCATAGAGAATTTATAAGAGCTGGATCAGATATTGTTCAAGCATTCACTTATTATGGTCATAGAGAAAAGTTAAGAATAATTGGTAAAGAACATCTTTTAGAACCAATGCAAAAAAATGCATTAAAAATTGCAAAAAATTCTGCTGCAGAATTTAAAAATTTAGATTTAATGGTTTGTGGTGATGTTGCTAACACTAATATTTTTGATCCAAATGATAAATCTTCATTTAAAGAATGTCAAAAAATGTATGAGGAACAAGTTTTGTGGGCTAAAGAAGCAGGTGTTGATTTTGTAGTTGCAGAAACAATCAATTGGGTTGATGAAATGAAAATTGCATTAAAAGCAATTAAGGACGAAGGATTAATTGCAGTTGCGAATTATGCCATTCCAAGGGGAGACTTAACTAGAGATGGCCATACTGCAGAGGATGCATGTAAGATAGTAGAAGATTTGGGGGCAGATGTAGTAGGTTTGAACTGTTACAGGGGACCTAAAATGACCATGAAACTTTTAAAAGAGGTAAGAAAAAAAGTTTCTTGTCATGTTGCAGGACTTCCAGTTCCTTATAGAACAACCGAAGAAGAGCCTGGATTTTTAAATCAAACAGATCATGGTTGCGATTGTATACCTGGTGGTAACGCATTTCCTGTGGCTTTAGATAATTTATATTGCAACAGGTTTGAAATGGCAGAGTTTGCAAAAGAGTGTGTAAAAGAAAAAATTAATTTAATTGGAATTTGTTGTGGGGCCGAACCTCATCATGTTAGAGAAATGGCAGTTGCAGTGGGAAAAAAACCAATTTCAATGAAATATATGCCGGATATGAGCAAACATTTTCATCATGGCACAGATAATTCACTAAAAAAAGTTAATAAAGAAATAAAGTATTAAAATGGAAAAGCATGCCAAAGTTGTAGTTATAGGAGGAGGTGTAGTTGGATGTTCTATACTCTATCATCTATCAAAATTTGGAATGAAGGATTGTATTCTTTTAGAAAGAAATGAATTAACCTCTGGTTCATCTTGGCATGCAGCTGGTAATGTTCATGTAATTTCATCCGATCCTAATATTTCTAGAATGATGGCCTATACAATTGGTCTTTACAAAGAAATAGAGAAAGAATCTGGGCACTCCTGTGGATTTAAACCCAGCGGTGGATTTTATTTGGCTTCAAATGATGTTTGGGCTGAGTATCTTAAAAGAGAAAGATCAAAAGCTAGATATATGGGCTTAGATCAAGAATTTATATCTCTTGATGAAGTTAAAAAGAAAAACCCACTTATCGATCCTTCTAGATATTTACTTGCGTTGTGGGATCCGATTGATGGAGAAGTAGATCCCTCTGGCGTAACGTACGCTTTTGCAAAAGCGGCAAAAGTTCATGGAGGAAAATATTACACTCATACAGTGGTAAAAGACACTAAACAAAAAAAAGATGGCTCTTGGGATGTTGTAACTGACAAAGGTAACATAAATACCGAAATTGTAATTAATGCTGGAGGGCTATGGGCAAGAGAAGTTGGAAATTTAGCAGGATTAGATTTACCTGTTCAACCTATGGAACATCACTATTTAATTACAGAAGCTATTCCGGAAATAGAAGCAATGGGTGATCAAAGATTGCCGATAGGAACAGACTTTGAGGGAAATATTTATTTTAGACAAGAAGGAAAAGGAATGTTGCTTGGAACGTATGAACAAAAATCTACTCCTTGGAAAGTAGAAGGAACTCCAATGAATTTTGGTCACGAACTTTTAGAACCTAAGCTTGATAACATTCAAGATAGATTGGCTATTGGTTTTGAGAGAATGCCAGCCTTAGAAAAAGCAGGTATTAAAAATATTGTAAATGGACCATTCACTTTTGGTCCTGATGGAAGTCCTCTTATTGGACCTGTGCCTGGAATGAAAAATTATTGGGTAGCTGTAGGTGTTATGGCAGGATTTTGCCAAGGAGGCGGTGTTGGAAAATGTATTGCAGAATGGATTATTGATGGCGAACCTTCAATAGATGTTTGGGCAATGGATGTTGCAAGATTTGGAGATTATGCTTCTCCACAATATGGAACAATAAAGTCATCTGAAAACTATGAGAGAAGATTTATAATGACATTTCCTAACGAAACTCTACCTAAAGGTAGAAAACAAAAAACAACTGCTCTTTATGATCGTTTTATAAATCAAGGAGCTGTTATGGGCGATAGTTTTGGTTTAGAAAATGTTTTATGGTTTGCAAACAACAAAGAAGACGCACACGAAGAACCAACTATAAAAAGATCTAGATCACACAACTATGTTTCAAAAGAAGTTATAAATGTAAGAGAAAATGTAGGTGTTACTGAAGTTGCGAACTTCTCAAAGCACGAGTTTAAAGGACCTGATGCTAGAAAATTTTTAGATTATGTTATGGCTGGAAGAATTCCCAAACCAGGAAGAATTTCACTAAACCCTATGTTAACAAAAAAAGGAAAACTTTATGGAGATTTAACCGTTGCATGTACAGATGAAAATGAATTCATGATTTTTGGATCAGGTGCAGCACAAGAAATGCATAGACGATGGTTTGAGAGTCACATAGGTAAATTTAATTTAAGTTACAAAAATCGATCTGATGATTTTCATGGTCTTAGTATCTCAGGTCCAAAATCAAGAGATTTACTTCAAAAAATTGTAAGAGAAGACGTATCGAATAGTAAATTAAAATTTAGAGACTCAAGAAGAATGTATGTAGCCGGGGTACCAGCTATAATTAATAGGTTATCTTTTACTGGTGAGTTAGGGTACGAAATTTATGTTGCACCACATTATCAAATTAAATTGTATGAAGAGTTAATGGAAGCAGGAAAGGAATTTAATATCAAACCATTTGGATCAAGAGCATTAATGTCGATGAGATTAGAAAAAAATTGGGGAGCTTGGACCCTGGATTATAGACCTGATTTTACTCCAAAAGAGACAGGTTTAGATGCATTTATTAATTGGGACAAAGATTTTATTGGCAAAAACTCTGCTCAAAAAGATGAAAGTAAGAACAAAATCATTCCGTTAATAGTAGAAACTAATGAGATTGATGTAACTTATAATGAAGCTGTGATGAAGGACGAAAAAAGCATCGGCTATATAACTTCAGGAGGGTTTGCTCATTTTGTAAACAAGAGTGTTGCTTTCTCTTATTTAGATACAAAAGAATTAAATTCTGGAAAAGGTATTCAAGTTGAAATTAATGGTGATATGTTCAATTGCTCAATTATAAAAGAACCACTTTATGATCCAAGTGGACAAAAAATGAGAAGTTAAAAATGAACTGCAGGTTGAGAAAATTAAAAATTAGTACAATCCAAAATTGTGAATTTATTAATTCACGTGGAACAAAATGAGAAATTAAAATGTCGCAAAAAGACGTAGGAAACAAAGTTCCAATTTATAAATTAAAAAAAACTGATGAGGTCATGAAATATTATGATGATTGGGGCGAAGGTAATAAATATGACAAAGACATGGTCGATTGGAATTATACCGGTCCTAAAGAAACAACCGAAGTTTTTATTAAATATGAAAAAAATAAGAATGCCAAAATATATGACGCAGGTTGTGGCACAGGTCTAGTTGGTGTTGAATTAAAGAAATATGGTTTTTCAAATTTTTATGGAGCAGATCTTTCTCAAAAACTTTTGGATTTGGTTCCAAAAGGTCTTTATAAAAAATTAGAAAAGGTAGATTTAAATAAACAAATAGAAATAGAAGACAATGTCTATGATTCAGTCATGTGTGTGGGAACATTTACATTTGGACATGTGAAACCTCCTGCTTTGGATGAATTTATAAGAATCACAAGAAACAAAGGTTTGATCTGCTTTACTATTAATGAAGGAATACATGAGGAATATGGTTTTGATAAGAAAATAGAGGAGTTAAAAAATCATAATAAATGGAAAGAACTTGAATTTTTTAAGTCAGACTATATTGCAAGTAAAGATGTAAATGCTTGGCTTGGTTTATACGAAGTGGTAAAATAACGTATGTCAGATATTTACAATATTATAGACAAAAAAAAGCTAGATATTGTCAGTAAGCCAATTCATGAAGCTCATGGTTTACCTAATGAATGCTACACAAGTAAAGAATACACTTTAATTGAAAGAAAAAAATTGTTTGAAGATAAGTGGATAGTAATTGGTGCCGCAAGTTCATTACCTGAAATTGGTGACGCAAAACCAATTGACCTACTCGGAATTCCTATTTTAATTGTAAGAACAAAAACTAATCAAATCAAAGTTTTTCACAACGTTTGTAGCCACAGAGGTTTAAAACTAGTGAGTAAACCAGGTAAAATTAAAAATGTAATTAGATGCCCTTATCATTCTTGGTCATATAATTTAGAGGGCGAACTAATGGCTACACCTCATATTGGAGGCATGGATATTCACGAAACTCCAAAATTTGAAAAATCAAAAAGTAATTTAAAAGAAATAAGATCTTATATTTGGTTAGATCTTATTATGATAAACATTAATAATAACGAAATCTCTTTCGAAGAATATATAAAACCTTTAAGTGATAGGTGGGAAAAATTTTGGCCAGTAAAAGATAGAGATCTAATTAATCATTCTAACGACTATGGATATTTTAAATTAAATGCAAAATGCAATTGGAAATTTGCAATTGAAAATTATTGTGAAAGTTATCATTTACCTTGGGTGCACCCTGGATTAAACTCATACTCAAAAATTGAAGATCATTATCATATTCAAGGTTTACCAAATCGTTTTGCAGGTCAAGGTACCGTTGTTTATAATCCAAGATTTGAGGGAAATGAAAAGTTTCCGTGTTTTCCAAACTGGCCAAAAGATAAAGAAAATGTAGCAGAATATATTGCTTTATTTCCTAATGTGATGTTGGGAATACATAAAGACCATTACTATGCTTATTGGTTAGAACCCATAAACCATGAGTATACTTTAGAACATATGGAAATATATTATGTTGGAGAAGAAGCTGCTAACTCAAATAAATTTAAATCTTTGAGAGAACAAAATCATAAGCAATGGGAAGATATTCAAAAAGAGGATGTTGATATAATTCAAGGAATGCAAATAGGAAGAAATTCTCCAGTTTATAATGGTGGAAATTTTTCACCAGTTATGGATAACCCAACTCATCATTTTCATAAGTGGGTTGCACAAAATTTAATTTAAATGAGATTTAAAAGAAAAATTTCTCCAGATACAAAATTTTCTCCAAAATTTATAACTAAAAAAAGAATTAGAGAAGATGAAATTAATTTTGATAAATTAAGATCTTATAGGCTTGATAGAGTAAAAAAAGAATTGTTAAAAAATAATTTAGAAGCTTGTATTTTATTTGATCCAGTAAACGTTAGGTATGCTTTAGATACTGTGAATATGAGTGTTTATAATATGCATAATTTAACGAGATATTGTTTTGTGCCAGTTGATGGACCAACAATTTTATATGAATATTTCAATTGTGAAATTTTATCTAAGCATTTGGATTTAATAGATGAAATTAGACCATCAATAACATGGGACTATTTCAGTAACGGCGATCAAGCAAGTTCACAATTAAAAAAATGGGTAAATGAAATAAAAGATTTATCAAGTAATTATTTCAAAAATAAAAAAGTAGCTATTGATGTTATTAATGGACCTGCAGTAACCGCTTTAAATAAAGCTGGAATTGAAGTTGTTGATGCCAAATTAATTTTAGAACAAGCTAGAGTTATTAAATCTCCCGAAGAACTTACATGTATGAAAGCTGCACTAGAGGTTGCTGATATAGGTGTTGCAAAAATGCGAGAAGAACTTAAAGCAGGTATGACTGAGGATGAGCTTTGGTCAATTTTACATAAAACAAATATCGAACATGGAGGAGAGTGGATTGAATGCAGAATACTTTCCTCTGGAGAAAGAACAAATCCATGGATGCAAGAAAGTAGTAATAAAGTAATGCAAACTGGAGAAATGGTAGCTTTCGATACTGATATGGTTGGTCCATACGGATATTGTGCGGATATTTCGAGAGCTTATGTGGTTGGTCATCAGTTTAATGATGAGCAAAAAAAACTATATTCAATGGCTACAGATCAAATAGATCATAACGCAAGATTAATAAAACCTGGAATGTCTTTTAAAGAATTTGTTTCAAAGTCTTGGGTTTTACCTGAAGATTATTATGGTAATCGTTACTCATGTATGGTTCATGGAATTGGTCTTTGTGATGAATGGCCTCAAATTAAATATCCAACTGATGGTGGAGAACAAGGCGGTAGTTTCGAAAAAAATATGACAATAACGCTTGAAAGTTACATTGGTAAAGTTGGTGGTAAAGAAGGTGTTAAATTAGAGCAACAGTATTTAGTAGGACAAAACGGATTAGAGTTAATGTCTCATCACCCTCTAGAAAAAATATAATGAAAATTATTTTGATAATGGGACTGCCTGGTGCAGGCAAAACAACTCTTGCTGAAGCATTAGCACCAATGATCAATGCTAAAAGACTTAATGCAGATGAAGTTAGGAAGGCTGCAAACGATTGGGATTTTTCTGCAGAGGGAAGAACAAGACAAGCAAAGAGAATGGCAGAATTTGCTCTGAAATTAAAAAATGAAGGTAATTATGTAGTTGCTGATTTTATATGCCCAACACCAGAAGCTAGAAAATTATTTCCCGCAGATTATGTTATTTGGGTGGATACAATTAAAGAAGGAAGATTTGAGGATACCAATCAAATGTTTATAAAGCCCGAAAAATATGACTTTCATGTAACTTCTCAAGATGCACAAACCTGGGCACCTAAAATATATGAAGATCTAAAAAAATAAGATATTAAATATTTTTTTATGAACTTTCTAAAAAAAATTATCATACTTTTATTATTTTTATTTCCTATTTCTAATTCCTTTGGAAGTATAACCTTTAACCAAACAGAAACTTTTTTTGATGACGGGCAAGATAATATCAATGGTTTAACCTTTAATGATGATGGAACCAAGATATTTATCATAACTTCAGATGGTAGTGGTGAAGACTTTGTTTCTGAATATACTCTTTCTACACCTTATGATATTTCAACAAGAAGTTATGCGGGAGACAGTGAAAGATGTTTGCTTGATGCACCTGATGATGCAAATACTGATGTAGCTGGCACCCAAGGAGCCGAGCAAGGTGGCGATATGGCATTTAGCAGTGATGGTTTGATAATGTTAACCACAAATAGAGGTCTTTCTGGTGCAGCCACTGACTTTGTATTAAAATTTACTTTAACGACTGCTTATGATGTTTCAACTTGTTCTTATGACAGTGTAAAATATGTTGATACAGATCCTCTTCAAGTTGGAACTACTGCTGGCGATAGAGCAGTTGCGAATAAACATTATTTGAGTGGTATTGCAATTAAACCTGATGGTACAAAAATATTTTTAAATTTTAATGATGCATCAGGAGATGATAAAGATAAAGACTCTATAAAAGAATATACTCTTTCAACAGCATTCGATCTATCTACAATGACGCTGGAGACAACGGCAATTCAACTTCATGTATCAGATAACCCAGAAGGCATGTCCTTTAGTAATAATGGTAAAAGATTATTTTTAGCTTATAAGTCTGGTCAACGTGTTGTTCAATATTCCCTTCCAACTGCTTACAGTTTAGTGGGAGCTGTTTTGGATGGATCTGCTACACCACTCAATTCATCTGGAAATAGTTTTAATTTAGGTGCACTTGGATTTAATGGTGCGGGTTTAAAACTTTATGTGAGTAACTTTAGTACAGAAGATATATTTGAATATGATTTAGTTTGTCCTTTCAATATTATTTCAGGAAAATGTCCTTCAATTACAGAAAACAGCGATAGAACTGGAATGGCAGAAGCTCAAGTAGAACTAGCAAAAAGAACAATTAATTTCTCAACAAACTCAGCTTTAAATAGATTGAAGTGGATTAGAAGAAATAAAGATAAACAAAATTTATCAAACCAGAATATTAAACTAAACTTTTCAAATAGTTTACTATCATCTTTAAAAGCTGTACCGATTTCATCTATTAAAAAAATCTCTGCGACTAAAAATAATAACGACTCAAATAAAAACTATTTTTATTGGAGTGAAGGTAGTATTTCTCTTGGCAGAGTAGGAGATACTAGTATTGCATCAACAAAAGAGGTTAATACAAACGCTTTAACCTTTGGTCTTGATAAATTTACAGATGATTATGGTCTAGAAGGGTTTGCATTTAGGTTTGGTAGTGATGACGTTGATGTTGGTAGCGCTGGTAGCAATTTAGGCTCCAATACATATAATATTACTTATTATAGTACTTCGCCTATTAAAGATGACACTAAATACTTAGATAAAATCCTTGGAATAGGAAAAATAAGATCAGATATAACTACTGTTATTGATGGTAAAAGCTTAACCGCGGATAGAACTGGAAATCAAATTTATGGTACGTTTAAAATAAAAGATGAGCATAAAAGAAATAAATTAACTCTTATACCCTCAATACAATTTGATTTTGGCCATACAATACTTAATGAATATATAGAAGCTGGAAATGGAGCTATTGAAGTTGAAGACCAACATGTTCGAACAAAAAATTTAAGGGCTACGATGGCAGTTGTTGAGGATTTATCAAGTGATAAATACACTTTAAAAAGACACGGGAAATTGGAGTATTTGGCCGAATTAGATCGATCGTCAAACTTTAAATATACTTATGTTGGAGATCCTAGCGTTAAGTTTAATGATACATTGCACACTGGAGCTTTACATAATCTTAACGGTGAGATTGGTATAGATATAATTTTTCCAGAGCACTACAGTGTTTTTATTATCTACGAAAGAAACCATGCTTTCAGCACAGGATATACGGACAATTTATATATAGCCTTAGGTTATCTACCTTATGAGGATACAGAGTATGCATTTTCATTAAATGGATCTGAAAATTTGATGTCAAAAGTAGAAATAAAAAAAAGTATGAACGGATATGATTTAAGTTTCAATATTAGTGATGATTTTACTAATTTAGGTGATAGTAAGGAAGCTAGTATAAACCTAAATAAAGTCTTTTAATTTTCTTTATAAATAATAAACTAAAATTCTTATGAGCTACAAATGGGATAACAAAAAACCAACTGCACAAATGCTTGGAAGATGGCAACCATTCCATGACGGTCATTACGCTTTATTTAAAGAGATTATAAAAAAAACTGGGCAAGTTTGTATTCAAATTAGAGATGTGCAAGGAGTGGATGACAATCCATTTGATTTTGAAACAGTAAAGAAAAAAATAGAAGAAAGATTAAATCCAGAATTTGAGGGAAGATTTAAAGTTATCCTAGTGCCTAATATTACCAATATCTGCTACGGAAGAGGAGTAGGTTATAAAATTGAAGAAATAGTTATGCCTGAAGAAATACAAAAAATTTCAGCAACAAAAATTAGAGCTAAAATGCGAGAGGATGGAGATCTAAAGTGAACGAAAGACTTAAGTCAATAGTAGATTTAAAAAAATATCCAATCTATGACTTAAATTCTCCAACAATTAAAAATTTAATTAAAAGATGCAATGAAGAACTAGATCAATTTAGTTGCTCAACTATTCCTAATTTTATTTTACCAAAATCATTAGAAATAATGAATTCAGAATTAGAAAAGCAATTAGATGAGGTTTATATGTCTAAGGAAAGTATAAATCCTTATTTATATGCTGAAGATAATCCAAAATTACCTAAGGATCATCCAAAAAGAACTTTTATGAATAGATATAATGGATATTTAAATTCAGATTGTTTTCCAAAAAATTCAGAGATGAAATATCTTTATGAAACTGATGAACTTTTAAAATTTGTATCTGCATGTTTAGGAGTTTCTCCAATTTACAGATGGGCAGACCCGTTAGCTTGTCATGCTTATAATGTAATGGAACCAGAAGGAATTCTTCCTTGGCATTTTGATAGTTGCGAATTTACATTAAGCTTAATGATACAAAAACCTGAAAAGGGTGGAGTATTTGAATATTGTCCAAATATAAGAAAACCAGGAGAAGAAAATTTTGAAGAAGTGAAAAAAGTTTTAAATGGCGACAGAGCTAGAGTTAAACAATTAAAATTAGAACCAGGCGATCTACAAATATTTAAAGGTAGATTTACTTTACATAGAGTTACAAAAGTAGAAGGTCAAAAATCTAGATACATGTGTATCCCTGCTTATGTATTAGATCCTTGGAGAGTAAATACTCCTGAACATTCGAAAGCAATTTATGGCAAAGTATTGCCAATTCATCTGGAAAGAAATGTAGCTAGAACAGATGGTTTAGCAGATTAAATGATAAAAAAAATAGCTGTTATTGGAACTGGTGTAATAGGTTCAGGATGGATAATTAGATTTTTAGCTCATGATAAAAAAGTTATAGCCTTTGATAAAGATATAAGATTAAAAAAAAAAATCATTTTAGAGATTAAAAGAACATGGCCTTATGTTAAAAAACTTTTTAACAAAAAAAAACTTAACCTTAAAAACTTCAAATATGTAACTTCTTTAAAAGAAGCTTTAAAAGATGCAGATTTTGTTCAAGAATGTGCGCCAGAAAATTATATATTAAAAATCAAATTGATGAAAATGATAGGAAAATACTCAAAATCTAATGCAATTATTTCTTCAAGTTCATCGGGTTTACTTCCATCAAAAATTTATTCAAAATGCAAAAATCCTTCACGAACTATTATAGCTCATCCGTTTAACCCTGTTTACATGATACCGGGGGTAGAGCTAGTACCTGGAAAAAAAACAAAAAAAAATATTTTAAATAAGGCTAATAAATTTTACAAATCTATCTCAATGAATCCAATCATGGTTAAAAAAGAATTACCAGGATATCTATCAGACAGACTCCAAGAAGCTCTTTGGAGAGAAGCATTACATATAGTAAATGAGGGGTATGCAACTACAAAAGATTTAGATAGAGCAATTGAGGATGGTCCCGGTTTAAGATGGTCGTTAATGGGAACTTTCTTAACATTCCATTTAGCAGGCGGCAAGGCTGGCATGAAGCATATGTTGGAGCAATTTGGACCAGCATTAAAATTGCCTTGGACAAAATTAAAAGCTCCTAAGCTTTCAAAAAAACTTTCGTCTAGAGTTATTATTGGCACTAGAAATCAAGCAAAAGGCAAATCAGTAGAAAAATTATCAAAAATAAGAGATGAATATTTGGTTAAACTTCAGAAGTTAAGAAAAAAATATGAAGACAAGATAAGAAAATGATAGTAATAAAATATTATGAGTATCTTGATCAAAAATTTAGGTAACGGAGTAAAAAATATAACAATAAACGATCCAAAGACTTATAACTCATTGTCTTTTTCAACTCTCAAATCTCTTTTAAATACATTTAAAAAACTTGATAAAGATAACAATACTAAAGTAATAATTTTAGAAGGAGCTGGAAAGGGCTTTAGTGCTGGCCATAACTTGAAAGAAGTAAGATCTTTAAAAGTAAGATCAAAATATTTAAAATTATTTAACCTTTGCTCAAAAGTGATGATTCAAATAGTTGAAGGAAGAAAACCAGTTATAGCAAAAGTACATGGAGCAGCTTATGCTGCTGGATGTCAATTGGCAGCTAGTTGTGATTTAGCCTACAGTACAAAGGACGCAATGTTTGCAACACCAGGTGTTAATATAGGATTATTTTGCAGTACACCCATGGTTGCCGTCAGTAGAAAAATACATAGAAAAAGAATGATGAAAATGCTTTTAACCGGAGAACCTATAAAAGCTAACTTCGCAAAAGAAATAGGTTTAATTAATGATTGTTATTCAAAATCAAAATTGAACAGTGAAGTTTTAAAGATAGCAAAAACAATTGCTTCTAAATCAAATTTAACTATAAAAATTGGAAAACAAGCATTTTATAAACAACTAGAAATGCCATTAAGAAAAGCTTATTTATATACAAGTAAGATGATGACTTTAAATATGATGGCAAGAGATGCTCATGAAGGAATATCAGCCTTTTTAGAAAAAAGAAAACCGAAATGGAAAAATAAATGAGTAATAATGAAATAAAAAAAATTTTAGAAAATTCAAAAACTATAGCTATGGTTGGAGTTAGTTCTGAGAAAAAAGGAGAGGATCCAAAAAATTTAAAAAGAAAACCTGCTAATGTTGTTATGAAATATATGCAAGATTTTGGTTACAAAGTAATACCAGTCAATCCCTTTGCAGCAGGAGAGATTATAAATGGAGAAGTTGTAATTAAGGATTTAGAAGAAATTAAAGTTCCAATCGATATAGTAGACGTATTCCGTCCGTCAAAAGAAGCACCAGTTATTGCAGTAAAGGCCGCAAAGATTGGTTCTAAAGTTTTGTGGTTACAGTACGGACTTCACAGTGATGAAGCTGAAAAAATATCTGAAAATTCTAAAATGCAATATATATCAGATAAATGTATAAAACAGGAATACCAAAAAATTTTTAAAAAATCTAATCCGGTTTTCCCTGTTTTAAGAAATTAATGAAAAAAATTTTTATTGTGTATGGTCATTATAATGACCAATCTTTTAATGCTGCTATTAAAGACACATTTATTAAAACAGCTGAAGAAAAAGGACATAAAATTGATTGTTTGGATCTATACAAAGAAAATTTTAATCCTGTATTTTCTGGAGAAAAACCTGGTAAAGAAGTTTTAGATCATAGAAAAAGAATTGAAGAGTCTAATGTAATTGTTCTAATTGCACCGATCTGGAATTTTAGAATGCCAGCAATTGTCGAAGGATGGATTGATAAAGTTCTCGCACCGCCTTGGGCATTTAGATTTAAAAAACTATTTGGAAATTATGGTTTTCCAATTGGAAATCTAAAAGGTAAAAAAGCAGTAGTTTTTTGTACATATGGATCACCACAATTTGCAATTAGAACTTTCTTTTTAAATATGCCAACTAAAAGATTAAGGAGAGGAGTTTTTAATATATGTGGAATAACTGACGTTGTTTATAAAAGATTTTTTGCAGTTCCATTTGTCAGCCAAGAAAAAAGACAAAAGTTTTTAGAGATTGTTAAAAAAACTGCACTAAATGTATGAAAAGATTTTTAGTAATGTTAATATTTATTATTAACTTTAATTATAGTGCTCATTCCATAGACTTACCAAAATACTATCAGTTTCCAGAAAACTATTTTAAGGGTGAATTTCAGGAAACTACAAAGGGTTTCTTTTTAGTTGCTTCTCAAACAAAAAAGGATCCAAGATTTAAAAATACAGTAGTTGTAATGCTTGAACACGATAAAAAAGGAGCGATCGGAGTAGTTATAAATAAACCATTAGGAAAAGTTAAGATGTTATCTTTGCTAAAAAACACGAATATTAAAGATGCTGTTAAAAAGAAACTTAAAGATTTTGAAACTTTAGTCTATTCGGGTGGACCACTAGACTTAAATAAAATTTTAATAATTCATTCAAAAGATTATAAAAACGAAAATACAAAAGTTTACAAAAATTTTTCATTTACCAGCGACTTTAAAACTTTAGCAGATATTGCAGAAAAAAAAGGACCTAAAAATAGTTTAATAATTTTGGGTGTATCTGCATGGACTGTGGGACAATTAGAAGGAGAAATTGATAAAGGAAGCTGGAATTTGTCTGAAATATCACAGGACATTTTGTTTCAAGAAAATAATAAAAAAAAACATATAATGGCAACCGAAACTAGCTTTTTACGTTTATGAAAAAATATTTATTTATATTTATTTTAATGTTACCTATATTTGTTATTGCTGAAGTTAAAGCTGAATTAATAAAACCAAATAAAAATATTGAGTCTTATAAAGTAGTTAAAATTCAATTAACAAGTCTTATGAAAAATAATTATCCTGATGAGGATAGTGGTATTAAACAAACGTGGGAATTTGCACATCCAAACAATCAAAGAGTTACAGGTCCATTAGATAGGTTTAAAATTATGCTTAAAGGTGACTCATATAAAATGCTTTTAAATCATTTAGAACACAAGATAGTTGCTGTTAAGATGACTGATGAAATTGCTGATTATGAAGTTACAGTATTAGATATTGAAAAAAAGTACTATAAATTCAATTGGAGGGTAGAAAAATATACATTAGATGGTGAACTTAAAGATTGTTGGCTAACAACAATGGTTTCGCAACCAATACCGCTAGGCTCGTCTATTTAATAAGGATAAAATTAATGTTTAATTATTTATAAAATCTAGTAGGAATCTTCTTCATGAAATCTAAAGCAAAAGTTGTTGTTGTTGGCGGTGGAGTAGTTGGAGTGAGTATGCTTTACCACTTAGCTAAAAAAGGCTGGTCAGATGTTGTTCTAGTTGAGAGAAAAGAATTAACTTCAGGTTCAACTTGGCATGCTGCTGGATTACTTCCATTATTTAATATGAGTTATTCTGTAGGACAACTTCATCAATATGCAGTGAATTTTTATAAAACCTTAGAGGAAGAAACTGGAAAAAATGTTGGTTTTAGCGTTGTATCAAATATTAGGCTAGCAAGCACAAAAGATAGAATGGATGAGTATCATCAGTATGCTGGTGTAGCTCAAACTATAGGTGTCAAATATAAATTTTTGACACCAGATCAGGTAAAAGAGATTTGGCCTTTATGCAATACTTCAGATTTAATTGGTGCTATTCAACATCCAGAGGACGGTTATATTCAGCCAGCAGATTTAACGCAAGCACTTGCAACTGGCGCTAGGAACAGGGGCGCAGAAATTTATAGAAACACAACAGTAGTTGGAATTAAACAAACAAAAAACGGCTGGGTTGTTGAAACTGATAAAGGAACAATAGAATGTGAACACGTTGTGTCTTGCTCAGGTAACTTTGCAAGGCAAACAGGAAAAATGGTTGGACTTGAAATACCTGTTATACCAGTTGAGCATCAATACATTGTAACTGAGCCTCATCCTGAAATTCAAAAAAGAAAAAAAGAAGGTCTTCCAGAAATGGGAGTATTAAGAGATAGTGATAGTCGTTGGTACATGAGGGAAGAAGCTGGTGGTTTAATACTTGGACCTTATGAAGATGGTGCGCCTTGTTGTTATGTAGATGGACCTTCAAAAGATTCAGAATATGAATTATTCCAAGAAGATTTAGAAAGACTTGCGCCCCATATTGAAGGTGCAATACATCGTGTTCCTGCTTTTGGAGAAGTTGGGGTAAAAAAAGTTTACAATGGAGCAATTTGTTATACTCCAGATGGAAATCCTATAGTTGGACCTGCGTGGGGTTTAAAAAACTTTTGGATAAACGAAGGTCATAGTTTTGGAATTACCGCTGCTGGGGGAGCTGGATGGCAATTAGCAGAATGGATTATAGATGGAGAACCAACTGTAGATATGCTTGGTGTCGAGCCAAGAAGATATGGAGACTATTGTTCTAAATCATATTTAAAAGAAAAAAATGAAGAGGCTTATAGAAATGTTTTTATTATTCACTATCCAGATGAAGAAAGAGAGGCCGCAAGACCATTAAGACAAGCCCCTTGTTATGATAGACTTAAAAAATTAGGAGCAGTATTCGGACAAAAGTTTGGCTGGGAAAGAGCTAATTTTTTTGCAACTGATGGTATGGAGCAAAAAGATGACTGGTCCTTTAGAAGATCTAAGTGGTTTGAAGCAGTTAAAAAAGAATGTAAAAATGTTAAAGAAAATGTTGGTGTTTTAGATATGACTGCATTTGCAAAATGTAGAATTAAAGGACCAAAAGCTGAAGAATTTTTAGACTATCTAGTTGCAAACAAACTTCCAAAAAAAATAGGTAGAGTTAATTTGTGTCATGCTCTTAATACAAAAGGAGGTGTTCACTCCGAATTTACCATAATGAAAGAAGCAGAAGATAGTTTTTATTTAGTTTCTGCTGGAGCTTTTCAAAGACTGGATCATGATTGGATAAAAAAATGGATGCCAAAAGATGGTTCGGTACAATTTGAAAATATAACTAATTCAGTTGGCGTATTAGTTGTGGCTGGACCGAAAGCAAGAGAATTAATGCAAAAAGTTTCTAAAGATGATTTTTCTAATGAAAATTTTAAATGGTTAAGTTCTAAAAAGGTTGATATTGGCTATGCACCATGTACCGCTATAAGAGTGAACTTTGTAGGAGAACTTGGATGGGAACTTCATCACCCTCTTGAATATCAAAATCATATATTTGATAAGTTGATGGAACATGGAAAAGAGCTTGGCCTAAAACCATTTGGCATCAGAGCGATGAACAGCTTAAGAGTAGAAAAATCTTACAAGCTTGTTGGTACAGAATTATCAATTGAATATTCACCTTATGAGTCTGGACTAGATAGATTTATACACCCCAATAAAGGAAATTTTATAGGATTAGATGCATTAAATAAGTGGAGAGAAAAAGGCTTTAAAAATAAGTTGGTTACAATGGAGGTACACAATGTAAGTGATGCTGATGTACTGGGAAATAATCCTATTTATGAGAATGGAAAAGTTGTTGGAAGAGCAACAGGGGGAGATTTTGGTTTTAGATTAAATAAATCTATTGCACTTGGAATGGTCAATCCGGAGATTGCGACAACTGGTCAGAAATTAAAAATTGATATTTTAGGTAAAATGCACGACGCTACAATTTTGGACGAAAGTCCATACGATTCAGAAAATAAATTGTTAAGAGCATAATGAAAATATTGGTCGCAGTTAAAAGAGTTATCGATTACAACGTTCAAATAAGAGTTAAAGAGGACGGCACAGGTGTAGTTACAGACAATGTTAAGATGTCTACAAATCCTCCAGACGATAATGCAGTTGAGGAAGCTGTAAAAATTAAAGAGTCTGGCAAGGCCAAAGAGATCGTTGCAGTTACAGTAGGCGAAGATAAAGCTCAAGAAACAGTCAGAAAAGCATTAGCTGTTGGAGCTGACAGAGGCATTCATGTAAAAGTTGAAGGAATAATTGAACCTTTAGCTGTCTCAAAAGTTTTGCAAAAAATTGTTGATAAAGAAAAACCAGATTTAGTATTTATGGGCAAACAAGCAATTGATGACGATTGTAATCAAACAGGACAAATGCTAGCAGCATTACTAAACTGGCCTCAAGCAACTTTTGCATCTAAAATTGAAGTTAAAGATAAAAGCTTAGAAGTTACAAGAGAAGTAGATGAAGGGCTAGAGACTATTGAAGTAAATATTCCAGCAATAGTCACTTGTGATTTAAGATTAAATGAGCCTAGATATGCTTCGCTTCCTAATATAATGAAAGCAAAAAAAAAACCTATCGAACAAATAAATGCATCTGATCTAGGTGTTGATACCAAAAAAAGAATAGAACAGATTAAAGTTGAAGAACCTCCAAAAAGAAAAGCAGGAATTAAAGTTGCTAATGTAGAAGAATTAGTTCAAAAATTAAAAAATGAGGCTAAAGTAATATAATGTCAGTATTGTTAATAGCAGAACATAATAATAAAGAAGTTAAGCCTTTTACTTTAAATGCAATTACTGCAGGATCTCAGATCGATCAAGATCTGCACGTACTAGTTATAGGAAATAAAGCAGATGAAGTTTCAAAATCAATCGCACAAGTACCCAATGTTAAAAAAGTTATACAAATAGATCATGAAATCTATGAAAATTATTTACCTGAAAATTTTTCACCAGTAATAATTACACAAGCTGAAAATTATTCTCATATTGTTTGTTCTGCTAATACATTTGGTAAAAACTTAATGCCAAGAGTGGCAGCATTATTAGATACTTCTCAAGTAAGCGACATTATTAAAGTAATTTCACCAGATACTTTTTTACGACCAATTTACGCTGGCAATGCATTTGCAACTGTTAAAAGCACAGATAAAAAAAAATGTATTACAATAAGACCAACTTCATTTGATCCAGCGGCTACCTCTGGAGGGTCAGCTGAAATTGTAAAAGCAGAAGCAAGTGACGCAACAACACTTACTAAATTTGTAAAGAGAGAAGAAGTTAAATCTGATAGACCAGAACTAGGCACTGCAAGAGTGGTAATCTCTGGAGGAAGAGGAATGCAAAGTGGCGATAACTTTAAATTAATCACTGCTATTGCAGATAAATTAAATGCAGCCATTGGAGCCTCTAGAGCAGCAGTTGATGCTGGATACATTACTAATGATCATCAGGTTGGACAGACAGGAAAAGTGGTTGTTCCAGATTTGTATATTGCAGTGGGTATATCCGGAGCTATTCAACACTTGGCAGGCATGAAAGAGAGCAAAGTTATTGTCGCAATCAATAAAGACGGAGAAGCTCCAATTTTTAGTGTTGCAGATTATGGTTTAGAAGCAGATCTTTTTGAAGCTCTTCCACAATTTCTTGAAGAGTTGAACAAATTAAACACTATACAAAAATAACAAATACTGTAAAAAAATAACATTATGTCCAATAGGGAAGTAATGGAATATGATGTTGTAATTGTGGGTGGTGGGCCATCCGGATTATCGACTGC
The DNA here is from genome assembly GCA_902567765.1 of uncultured Pelagibacteraceae bacterium. GTDB lineage: Bacteria > Pseudomonadota > Alphaproteobacteria > Pelagibacterales > Pelagibacteraceae > Pelagibacter. Next base: position 37,462 of record CACFNI010000008.1, read on the forward strand.
TATAAAACTAAAACAATTAAAATCAGATTTAAATGTATGTTTATTAGAAAAAGCATCTGAAATTGGTGCACACATTTTGTCAGGTAACGTTTTTGAAACGAGAGCATTAGATGAGTTATTACCAAATTGGAAAGAATTAAATAGCCCGATTAAAACAAAAGTCTCAAAGGAAAAATTTTTATTTTTAGGAAAAAAAAATTCATTGAGCTGGCCAACATGGCTTTTACCTAAGGTTCAACATAATAAAAATAATTATATTATAAGTCTTGCAAATCTATGTAGATGGTTAGCTGAGCAAGCAGAATCTTTAGGCGTAGAAATTTTTCCAGGTTTTCCTGCGAGTGAAATTTTATACAATGACGATGGATCGGTAAAAGGAATTGCTACCCAAGATATGGGTTTGGATAAAGAAGGAAACAAAAAAGATAGTTTTGAGTCTGGAATGGAACTACATGCAAAAGTTACTGTTTTAGCAGAAGGATGCAGAGGACACCTAGGAAAACAATTAATAAAAAAATTCGAATTAGATAAAGGAAAAAATCCTCAACAATATGGAATTGGATTTAAAGAAATTTGGGAGATAAATGAAAAAAATCATGAAGAGGGTTTGGTAATGCATACAGCTGGTTGGCCATTAGATAGCAAAACATATGGTGGAAGTTTTTTGTATCATGCAGAAAATAAACAAATTTTTTTAGGATATGTAATTGGTTTAGATTATCAAAATCCTCACCTTTCTCCATTTGATGAGTTTCAAAGATTTAAAACACATCCAGCTATAAAAAAAATAATTGAAGGTGGAAAAAGAATTTCTTATGGAGCAAGAGCTTTAATTGAAGGTGGTTTACAAAGTTTACCAAAAATGTTTATGCCAGGTGCACTGCTTGTTGGATGTGACGCGGGAACATTAAATATGCCAAAAATTAAAGGCTCACATACCGCAATGAAAAGTGGAATGATTGCTGCTGAAACTATATTTGAACATTTGGAACAACAGAAAGATTTATCTGTTTACGAAGAAAAATTTAATAAAAGCTGGGTATATAAAGAGCTTCATGCAGCAAGGAATGTAAAACCTAGTTTTAGCTGGGGATTAATTTTAGGAATTTTATTCACTGGGATAGATCAAATACTTTTTAGAGGAAAGTTGCCTTTCACTTTAAAACATAAACATGCTGATCACGAAACTTTAAAACTTGCTAAAGATATGCCTAAAATTGAATATCCAAAACCTGACAATGTAATTACATTTGATAAAACAAGCTCAGTTTATTTAACTGGAACTAATCACACCGATAACCAGCCAGTTCATTTAAAGTTAAAAAACCCAGATTTACCAATAAGTTTTACTCTTGATAAATTTGATGAACCTGCACAGAGATATTGTCCGGTTGGAGTTTATGAAGTTCAAACAGAAAATAATGTAAAAAAATTTGTTATAAACTCTCAAAACTGTATTCATTGTAAAACTTGCGATATTAAAGAACCATCTCAAAACATAAACTGGGTAACACCAGAAGGTGGTGGTGGACCTAAATATGGCAATATGTAGTTAAGAAAGATCTATTGCAAACTTTTTTAATTTTTCAATTGGAACAATTCTAAGAGTGTTTTCGTGAGTTCTTTTTAAGTAAATTGAACATCCTTTACCAGCTTCAATTGCTCTTGCAACCCAACTAGCGCAAACACACCATTTATCTCCATCTTTTAATCCTGGAAAACCAAATTCAGGATGAGGAGTAATTAAATCGTTACCTGCTTCTTTACACCAATTTAGAAATTCGTCATTTACTTTTACACATACAGTGTGAAGTCCGTGATCATTTTCATCAGTATTACAACAACCATCTCTAAACCAACCTGTTAATGGATCCAAGGAACATTCCTCAAGGTCACCACCCAAAACATTTTTTTGTTTATCGCTCATTTATTTTTTGATTGCTATGTCAGCATTGAAAGAAAAAGATCTTCTCTCTCCTGGTCCATAAAATGGATATACCGTATGTAGCATATAATTTGGGAATAAAATAAATTTTCCGACCTCTGGTTTTATCAATTCTAGAGCTTTACAATTAAATATATTAGCGCCATGAGCTAACTGAATATGTCCGTTATGATTTACCCCTTTCTTATTTTGAGGAGGTTTACCAAAATCTTTTGGCAGCATTGTATAACAAACACCAGAAATATTTCCTGTGTGAAAATGTAAAGGGTTATATTCATTTTCAAATTGTCTTACGATCCAAGCTTGTCTAAAGTTAATAAGAAGTTTTTTTTTAAAATTATCAATTGAATCTATTTCAAGATCTGTACGAGATTTATACATATAAGCAGCAATCATATTGCTTAGATATGGACTTATTTTTGAAACAAAAAATTCCTTTTCTAAAGATATTTCTTGTGTAACTGCGCCCACCAAAGTATCTCCAGCATCTAAATTTTTTGATTTTTCTTTATCTTTTATTATCTCATCACTGTAATCGTTAAGGTTTTTAACAAATTCAGGAATAACTTGTATCTCACCTATTGTAGGCCCAAATGGTTTGGTAACATTCATTTCCTCTGTAAGATCCATATTTAGATTTTTGTTGGGTTAGCCTGATTTTTATAAACTTCATTTGGATCAAAGGATTTTTCTTTTTCCTCAAAATTCATTTCAATCTTTCTTGCATTATCAATTTTACCAAGTGGAACAGATCTGTAAAAACATGATCTATATCCAACATGACAACTTGAGCCGTTACCAATATCAACAGTTAACCAAATTGCGTCTTGGTCATCGTCTATTCTTAATTCAATTACTTTTTGAACAAAACCACTATGTTTTCCTTTGTGCCATATTTTTTTTCTTGATCTACTCCAGTAATGAGCTTCTTTTGTTTCTATGGTTTTTTTTAAGGCTTCAACATTCATATATCCAAGCATCAATACATCTTTGGTGCTGGAACAAACTGTCACAACTGGAATTAATCCATTATTATCAAATTTAGGCGATAATAGCTTTCCTTCCTCTATTTCTTTAACATTTTCTCTTTTTTTAAACATATATTGATATTATGTAACACATTCATAGATATATTAAATATTTTAAAAATTAGCATTTATATGTATAAGAAAACCGATGAAATTAGTTAAAGATTTAAACAAACCTATTAATAATAAAGAAATATCTGACAAAGAGGCCGAAGAAGCTTTTATAAAAATATTAAAATATATTGGTGAAGATCCATCTAGAGAAGGATTGTTAGAAACACCAAAAAGAGTCAGAAAAGCATTTAAAGAGTATTTTAGCGGTTATCATGAAGACCCTTATAAATATTTATCAAAAACATTTGGCGATGTAGAAGGCTATAACGATATTGTTATACAAAAAAATATATCAGTTCAAAGTCATTGCGAACATCATATGGCACCAATAATTGGCATAGCCCACGTAGCATACATACCAAATCAAAGAGTTGTTGGTTTAAGCAAATTAGCGAGAGTTGTTGAAGCTTTTTCTAAAAGATTACAAACTCAAGAACGATTAACTATGCAAATCGCTAAGACCGTAATGGAAGCTTTAGACGCAAAGGGTGTAGCTGTTACAATTGATTCTAATCATATGTGTATGACAATGAGAGGAGTAAGGAAAGAACAAGCAACGACTGTTACAAATTATTATCTTGGTGTATTCAAAGAAGATCTAAGTTATCAAAATAGATATTTAAGATTTATAAGCAAATAGATCACAAAGTTATCTCTATTTTTTATTCTATTAATAATAGATTTAAATGGTAAATTTAATCATATTTAGAACTTATGATTAATGAATTGCCAATAGAAGAAAAAAAAGAATTAGAAAAATTAGTTAGAGCAAATGATTATATTGGTATAGAAGAATTTATAAATACTCTCAATAAAGAACTTAAAGAAAAACCATTTTTTTTAAATTTATTAGGTGTTTGCAAAATTTCGAAAAAAGTGTCTAAGTTTGAAATTGCCAAAGAAGAGGCAAAAAAATCTAGAGCGCTTTTTAAAAAAGCATACGAGAAAGATAAAAATTTTACAGATGCTTTATATAACTTAGCCGAAATAAGTCTTAAAACTGTTGAATTTGACGATGTATTAATTTTTTTACAAAAACATTTGGAAAAAGTTGGTTATGATTTTAAAACTGTATTCTTTTTAGCTAGAATTTATTTCCATCTAGGAGAAACAGAAAAAACAATAAACTATTATGATAAAATAATTGAAAAAAAAAATGCAACAAAATTTATTTTTGTTAATCAGCCATATATCTACAATTACTCAAGCAAATATTCACAAAAAAAATATAGCGATTATTGTAAAAAATATGTGGATTCAATTAAAAAAATTGATGAAAGCAAACTTCTAAAACTTGAAAAAGAAAAAGAGCAAAAAAAAATTAAAATAGGTTTTTTCTCAACAAATTTTAGAGATCATGCAGTAATGAAATTTTTTATGCCAACTATTAAGTTTTTAAATAAAAATTTCGAAACATTTGCTTTTAACTTCACAAATCCAAGATTTCAAGATGATGTTACTAAAGAATTAAAACAAAACTTTTCAAGTTGGAATGATATACATGATTTAGACGATATAGCAGCTGTTAATTTGATAAGAAAAAATAAAATAAATATATTATTCGATCTTGTTGGTTATTCAGGAGGAGGTAGGTTGGAGCTTTTTAAATATAGATCCGCACCAACCCAAATTTCGTGGATCGGTTACACTAATTCGACCGGTATAAATGAAATGGATTATATAATAGCCGATCCCAATGTATTAAATAGTGATGAACATTACACAGAAAAAATCTTAAGACTTCCAAATATTTGGAGTTGTCATTCACCTTTAAAAGAACAAATAAAAGTTAATGAATTACCATTTAAAAAAAATGGTTTTATAACTTTTGGATCTTTTAATAGCTTCGCTAAAATTTCAGATGATACTATTATTCTTTGGAGTCAGATTTTAAAAAAAATTGAGGCTAAATTATTGTTGAAATCCTCATCCAGTGTTCATGAGTCTGCCAAAAGAACTCTTTTAAAAAAGTTTGAAAATTATGGAGTTGATTTAAAAAAAATTGAATTTTTAAAAAGATCCGAAACTTATGAAAAACATTTACAATGTTATAATAAAATTGATATTGCTCTTGATACAATTCCTTATAATGGAGCAACCACAAGCTTTGAATCAATTTGGATGGGAGTACCTGTTTTAACTACGATTGGCAATTCATTCACTTCTAGGTATGGATATAGCATAAATAAAAATCTTAACCTGAACGAATTTATTGCTAAAAATAATGAGGACCTTTTAAATAAAGCTTTAAATATTACTTCAAAAATTGATGAACTTTCAAAATTAAGAAATAATTTGAGGAGTATTGCGTTAAAATCTCCACTCTTCGATACTGTTAAATTTAATAATGATTTTTTAAATTTAATTAGACAAATTACATAAAAGTACATTAATCTCATTAAAATAAAAAATGTCAGAAAAATTCAAAGCTTTAGTTATAAACCAAGAAGGTGATAATTTTACTAGAGAAGTAAAATCTTTAGAAAAAAATTTTTTAAAACATGGTAATGTTTTGATTAAAGTTGATTATTCATCTTTAAATTTTAAAGATGCGTTAATTTTAAAGAATGGTGCACGACTAGTAAAAGAGTTTCCACATATACCTGGAGTAGATTTTTCTGGAAAAGTTGTAGAGAGTGACAGCCCTAATTTTAAAGAGGGAGACGAAATTATTTGTACCGGCATGAGAGTAGGAGAAGCATTTTATGGAGGCTTTTCTCAATACGCAAAAGTAAAAAGCGATTTTATGATTAAAAAACCAGAATCAATTTCTACAAGGCAGGCAATGGTTCTTGGAACTGCTGGATTTACGGCTTTACAATGTTCTTTTACAACAAAACAAACAAGAGAAATTTTACTTTTAGGAGAAAAAGTAAATGATGTTATTGTTACAGGTGCTTCTGGTGGAGTTGGAAGTATAGCTGTAATGATTTTGAGTAAATTAGGATGTAATGTCACTGCAGTGACAGGTAAAGAAAGTAATTTTGAATATTTAAAATCACTTGGAGCAAATAATGTAATTAAAACAAGCGAGCTTGATTCGGAAGCTAGACCTTTAGATAAAGGTCTTTATGATGGAGCCGTAGATACAGTTGGAGGAAACGTTCTTTCAAAAGTTCTTTCTCACATAAAACAAAGTGGTATCGTTGCAGCTTGTGGAAATGCTTCAAGTATTAAATTAAATACAACTGTTATGCCTTTTATAATTAGAGGTGTAAAATTATGGGGAATTGACTCTGTTAATACTTCTATAAAAAGAAGAGAATTTATTTGGGGAGAGGCAGCAAAATTAATTGATTTTGATAAACTTGAAAAATCTATTAAAGAAATTAGCCTTAATGAGTTAATTGATGTTTACCCAAATATGTTAGCTGGAAAAACTTCAGGCAGATATATTATTAACGTTAATAAGTAATGGATTGGGATAAATTAAAAATATTTCATGCGGTTGCTGAAGCAGGAAGTTTTACAAGTGCAACAGTTAATCTTAATTTAAGTCAGTCAGCAATAAGCAGACAGATTCAATCTTTAGAAGAAGATTTAAAAGTGAAATTATTTGAAAGACATGCAAGAGGACTTACGTTGACTCAAAACGGAGAATATGTTTATAAAACAGCACATGAAGTAATTTCTAAGCTAAAAGAAGTAGAAACTTCATTAGGTGATCAAAAAAACAAACCGTCAGGTAAAATTACTATAACCACAGTTAGAAGTTTTGGAACACATTGGCTTACACCGAGAATTCAAGAATTTATGCAGATAAATCCTGAAGTTGAGGTAGAACTTATATTTGATGATAAAGAGTTGGATCTAAGTACAAGACAAGCAGATATAGGTATTTTTATGAGACGACCTAAAAAACTAAATTATATTCAAAAAAAACTAATGGATATCAATTATCATATATATGGTTCAAGCAAATACTTAGAAAAAAATGGTCTACCAAAAACTATAAATGATCTTAATAGTCATAGATTTATATCTTTTGGGAAGGGCGCACCATCTCCAGTTTACAATCCTGATTGGGCTTTAAAAATAGGAATGAAGGATAATAAAAAGAGGAAATCTATTATGAAAGTAAACAGTGTTATGGGTCTTTTGTTAGCAGTTGAGAGTGGAGTTGGATTAGCTGCTTTACCAGATTATCTAGTATTTCAATCAAGAAACTTAATTAAAGTTGTACCTAAGGTGGAGGGCCCAGTTACTGAGGCTCACTTCGTTTACCCAGAATCTTTAAAAAATGTAGCTAGAGTGCAAGCTTTTAGGAATTTTTTATATAGCAAGATATCTGAGTGGAAATTTTAGACTGCGTCAATCTGTGCGATTGATAATCATTATCACTGAGAATAATTCTCATTCTCATTAAATATATAAAATAAAAGAAGGATAATAATGAAAAAAATGGGAATAATAACAATATTAGTTTCCTTTTTTTCAGTTTTTGCAAACTATGTATTTGCTGATGGTCATAGCATGGAAGTTAACGTGTTTAATGCTAGACACTATAAAGCAGACGCAGAGCTTTACGGTAAGTTTACAAACAAAACTGGAATAAAAGTTAATCTAATAAATGGAAAATCAGGCGCTTTAGAGAAAAGAATTATCGAAGAGGGAGCTGATGCTACAGCAGATCTTTACATCACAGCTGATGCTGGAAGATGTGGTGCCATGGATTCTAAAGGTACACTTCAAGGTGGTTTAACATCTAAAGCTATAAAAGCTGCTGTTCCAAAAAACTTTAGAACAAGTAAGTGGGTTGGAATCGCAAAAAGAGCGAGAATAATTTATTATTCACCAGAAAGAGTTACAGGTGCTGAATTATCTGGAATGACTTATGAAGGTTTAGCTGATCCTAAATGGAAAGGTAGACTTGTAATAAGAAAATCTAGCAACATTTATAATAAATCTCTTGTAGCATCATTAATTAAAAATAATGGAAAAGCTGCAACAGCTGCATGGGCTGAAGGCGTTGTTGCTAATATGGCAAGAACACCTACAGGTAATGACAGAGCGCAGATAATGGCAGTAGCAGCTGGTGAGGCTGATATTGCAGTAGCTAATACATATTATTTAGCTCTTATGTTATCTGGTAAAAAAGGTGCAGAACAACAAGAAGCTGCTAAGAAAGTTAAAGCTTTTTTCCCTAACCAAAATGATAGAGGAACACATATGAATGTTAGTTGTGCTGCTCTTGTTAAAGGTGCGCCTAATAAAGATAATGCTGTTAAACTTGTAGAGTTTTTATTAACTCCAGAGTCTCAAGAGCACTTTACAAATAATACTTTTGAGTTTCCAATGATTGATGGTGTTTCACCAAGTCCATTAGTAGTGAATAACTTAGGATTAGATTTCAAACAAGATATGAAAACTAAGTTAGCTTCTTATGGAAAAAATCAAGCCGCTGCAGTAGAAGTTATGACAGCTGCTGGTTGGAAATAAGGAAGACTAGTGAAAAAGAATTTATTTGATGTCGGTCATAATAATTCTTCCGAAGTTGATTACGGGTCACTCAAGAAAGCATGTGATCCGTGCGCTTCGGAGTGTGAAAAAATCGATAAAAAAATAAATGGGAGAAAATTATCTGAATTAAAAGCTGAAGAGGTACCACACATCCTTTCCCCTTTTAATGTTAAAGAGTAGTTTTAACTCCGATATGGTGCTCATAACCTTCCCAATTAGGTGATTTACCCCATCTAATATGTTATGAGCACTTATAAATGTTCTATAAAAATATAAATATTTGGTTTTTTTTATCTCTATTAATTTCTTTTATCGTACTAATCCCAATTTTTACTGTATTCTCAAGTTTTTTTGAAAATACCTCTAACTACTATGAAGTTTTAAAAAACACTTTTTTAAAAGAATACATTTTAAATTCAATTACCCTATTAATATCAGTTTTAACATTAACATTTCTTTTAGGTACTGGATCAGCTTATTTAGTTTCTTTTTATAAATTTCCAGGTAGTGATTTTTTTAAGTGGGCATTAATATTATCTTTTGCTGTACCTCCTTATATTTATGCCTATTCGCTTACGGCTTTTTTTGAAAATTATGGCACAGCTTTTACTGTATTGTCCTTTATTTTTGGTGAAGCAAATTATAACAAAAATATTCCCAAATTTGATGGTATGATCGGAGCAATATTATCAATTTCTTTTTCACTGTATGCATATGTTTATATTTTAGCTAGAGCATCATTTTTGTATCAATCTCAAAATTTAATTGATTTGGGAAAAAATCTTGGTTTTTCAAAGCTAAAATCTTTTTATAAAGTAATATTGCCGGCTGCTCGACCTGCAATTGTAGCAGGCTTATCATTGGTAGCGATGGAAACTTTAGCAGAATTTGGTGCGGTTGATTTTTTTTCAATTAATACTTTAACAACAGGAATTTATAACTCATGGATAGCTTTTGACGATTTAGCTTTCGCTAATCAAATATCCTTTTTTTTATTATTGTTTATATTTTTGTTATTTGTATTAGAAAAACTATCGAGACGAAAAGCAAAATATCACTTTAATACTAGAGAAGGATTAAAACAAAAAGAAAAATTCCAACTTTCTGGCAGTAAATCTTTTTTTGCTTTTGCGTTTTGTTTTTTTATATTTTTTTTAAGTTTTTTATTTCCTTTAAGTCAAATGTTGTACTGGACTATAAAATTTCCAGAAAACTTATTTGATCTACAAATATTTGATCTTTTATTAAATACACTTTATCTTGTTATTCTATCTAGTTTGGTTTTAATTATATTTTCTTTAATTTCTAATTATGGAAATAGAGTTTCCAATAATAAAACTTTAAATATTTTATCAACTTTATCAATTTCTGGTTATGCAATTCCAGGAATTATTTTAGCTATTGCATTCATTACATTTATCGCTTGGTTTGACGAAAATATAATAAAATCATTTGGTTTTTTATCTATAAAAAAGTTGTTTATTGGTTCAGTTCTTGGATTAGTTTTAGTTTATTTTGTAAGATTTTATTCTTTAGCTTTTAATGGAATAAAATCTGGATACGAAAAAATCAATATTTCAGTTGACGAGAGTGCTTATTTACTTGGTTTCTCTAAAAGAAAGACTTTTATGAATATTCATATTCCTTTTTTAAGAAACTCACTTTTATTTATAATCATTTTAATATCATTAGAAATTATAAGAGAATTACCCATAACTCTTATTTTGAGACCTTTTAATTTTGAAACATTTGCAACTACTGCCTATATCTCGGCATCGGAAGATTTATTAGAGGCTGCAGCTGTTCCGTCTCTATTTTTAATTTTAATTGCAAGTTTCTTCATTATAATAACGTCAAAATATATTTTAAAAATTACTAATGACTAAAAATTTTTTTGAAGTTAAAAATGTAGATTTTAGTGTAAGTGGTAAAACCAAAGTTATAAACGCTTCTTTCTCAATAAAAAATGAAGGTGATGTTGTATGTCTTTTAGGTCCATCCGGTATTGGAAAAACTACAGTATTAAGATCTATAGCGGGTTTAGAAAAAATTAAAAATGGTACAATTGAATTAAATAATAAAATTTTATCCTCAAAAAATATAAATGTAGATCCTGAAAATAGAAATATTTCCCTTGCATTTCAAGAAAACAGTTTATTTCCTCACTATACCATTGAAAAAAATATATTATTGGGTGCTGAGAGAAATAAAAATAATAAAGAAAAAAAAATTAATTTAAAGGAATTAATCGATTTACTTGATATTTCTCACATATTAAACAAGTTTCCACATCAAGTAAGTGCCGGGGAAGCTCAACGTGCATCTTTAGTAA
>CACFNI010000009.1 GCA_902567765.1 uncultured Pelagibacteraceae bacterium
GAAGTTGAGAAGTTCAGGTGTATCCCCTTCATATGAAGAAATGAAAGAGTCGTTAAATCTCAAATCAAAATCTGGAATTCATCGATTAATTAGTGCTTTAGAAGAAAGAGGATTCATTAAAAGACTTGCTCATAAAGCAAGGGCTTTAGAAGTAATTAAATTACCAGAAACTGCATCTGCCAATGATATTTACAACAGCTTTTCACCTAGCGTTATTAAAGGCGGTTTAGATGAAGAAAATCAAAAAAATAACGATATGGAACTACCTGTTTTAGGTAAAATAGCTGCTGGTACGCCTGTAGAGGCCATACAGAATGAAGTTTCGAGAATTCCGCTACCAAATAATTTGGAAAAAAATGGAGAGTATTTTGGATTAAAAGTTCAGGGAGACTCAATGATTGATGCGGGAATTAATGAGGGTGACACTGTAATTGTAAAAAAAACAAATACAGCCGATAATGGAAAAATTGTAGTTGCATTAATTGATGATCATGAAGCAATGCTAAAAAGAATTCGAAGAAAAGGCAAAACAATAGCTCTTGAGAGTGCTAATAAGAACTATGAGACCAAAATATTTGGCCCAGATCGTGTTAAAGTACAAGGTGTCTTGGTATCTTTATATAGAAACTTTTAATAAAATAGTCTAAACATTTTTAATGAAAAAAGTAGCAACAAGATTTGCTCCATCACCAACTGGTCCTTTACACATAGGTGGAGTTAGAACTGCGTTATTCAATTGGTTATTTGCTAAGCACAACAAAGGAAGTTTTCATTTAAGAATAGAGGACACAGATAAAGAAAGATCTAAAGATGAATATAAGGATCAAATTATTAAATCACTCAAATGGATAGGTATTGATTATGATGGTAGTGAATATATTCAGTCAAGTAAAAAAGAGAAACATGTTGAGATCGTAAATGAATTATTAAGAAATGGAAATGCTTATAAGTGTTATTGCTCAAACGAAGAAATAGAAGAACAAAAAAAAAGAGCAAAACAAAAAAAAATTCCATATATTTATGACAGAAAATGGCGTGATAAAACTGACTCTGAAGCCCCTAAAAATATCAAGCCAGTTATTAGATTTAAAAGCAAAATTGATGGATCAACAGTTTTAAAAGATTTAGTTCAAGGAGATGTTCAAATTGAAAATAATACCATTGAAGATTTTGTAATTCTAAGAAATGATGGAACACCAACCTATAATTTGTCAGCATCAGTTGATGATCATATAATGAATATAACGCATATAATTAGAGGTGATGATCATAAAATTAATACCTTTAAGCAAATGCAAATATATTTAGCGATGAAATGGGAACTTCCATCGTTTGCACATATTCCATTAATTCATACAGTTGATGGTAAAAAATTATCAAAACGAGATAAGGCTTCAACTTTAGATGATTATTCAAAAATTGGAATTATATCAGATGCTCTAAGAAATTATCTTCTTAGATTAGGCTGGTCATTTAAAGATAAAGAAATTTTTAATTTAGATGAAAGTATTAAATATTTCAATTTAGAGGGCATTGGAAAATCTCCGTCAAAACTAGACATGAGTCGTATTTTGTCAATGAATGAACACTATATAAAAAATATTGATGAGATTAATCTTTATAATTTATTAAATGAATATTGCGCCGGATATAAAATAGAAATAACAGCAGATAAAGCACAAAAAATAAAAAATTCACTATCTTTCCTTAAAAATAAAGCAAAAACCTTAGAAGATATTTATAGAAATTCACAATATATAATTTCAGATAAGGTAAATTTTAATGATGATGATCTAAAATTGATTGACAAAACCTCTAAAAAAATCATATCAGAATTTCATGGTAAAATTTCTGAATTAAATAAGTTTAACAGAGAGACATTAGAACCTATTATAAATGATTTAATTAAGTCAAATAATACAAATTTTAAAGGCGTAGGTCAGCCACTCAGAATTGTTTTGACGGGATCTAAATTTGGACCTGGAATATATGATATAATAGTTTCTCTTGGCAAAGATGAGGTTATAAAAAGATTAGGAAATAAGATATTTGCTTAATATATTTGCTGCCTCCTCTCCTGACGAACTTTTTGATCTAATCTGATCTAAAGTTTTTTCACAAACTTGAATTTGTTGCTTTGAATAGTCAGGATTTTTTAAAAAATAAATAACAGACTTAAAAATTTCTTTTGAATTACATTCTTTTTGTAAAAGTTCAGGAATAATCTCTTTATTGTTAATAATGTTTATAATATTTGCAAATTTTACCTTAACAAGAGACTTCATAATTAAATAATTAATAAAATTAATTTTATATATAATAATTGAAGGTACTTTAGCATTACAAATTTCCAAAGAAACAGTGCCAGATTTCGCAACAGCAAATAATGAATTTAATAAAACTACAGATTTGATATTTTTTTCAGATATAATTTCTACATTATTAAAATTATGGGGTTTTAACTTTTCATTAATTTCATCCTTATTATCCTCTGTTGCATGTATGACAAAGAGAAATTCATTAAATTTTTTATTCATTAATTTAATAAAGTCAAATAAAATAGGTAAAAGGACACTTGTTTCAGATGAACGGCTGCCTGGGAAGATAGATATAATTTTTTTGCCTTTTGATATATTAGATATATCAATTTTTGAATTATTTTTTTCTAACAATGGATGACCTACAAAAGTATTTAAAATATCCTCTTTATCAAAGTATTTTTTTTCAAAGTTAAATAATAATAAAAAATGATCAACAAATTTTTTAAATTTTTTAACTCTACCCTCTCTCCATATCCAAACCTGTGGAGCAACATAGTGTATAGTTTTAATATTTGGATTAATTTTTTTTACTTTTTCAGCCACCCTTAATGTAAAGTCAGGGCTATCGACGCTAAACAATATATCAGGTTTAAATTTTATAATTTGTTCTACAGATTGATTTATTTTACTTTTAATTTTAAATATATTCATTAAAACGCTTGTAAATCCCATAAAGGTTATCTCTTTAAGATCAAAAATAGATTTTATTCCAAGATTAGCAAGATTTGAACCGCCTACTGATAGGTACTCAATTTCAGGATTTTGTTGCATAAGTTTAGAAATTACAGTTGATGCTAATTTATCACCTGAAGGTTCGCCAGTTAATATGAAAATTTTTTTCATTTTACTAAGATAAACATCTTATTTTTATTGGCAAAATTTATACACTTTTCTTTTTCTAAAAATATATTTTTTTTACTTTTTAAAACAATTCCTTTAAGGCCTGCTCTTTTACAATCTTTAAAAGTGTCCATGCCAACTGTTGGTAGATCTGCTCTAAGATCTTGTTTTTTTTTTGGAAATTTAATTAAAACACCACTTTTATTAATATCTTTTTTAATTGAATGAAGTAATTTTTTAGTTCCTTTTGATGTTTCTTTTAAAACTAAATTATTTTTTATTATTGCTGCCTGAACGTGATCATAAGCATTTGATTTTTGAAGTGTCCTAATACCTTTTGTAATATCGGTTAAATCCTGTTTATTGGGCCTTAGCTTTGTATAATGACCGCTTTTTAATGATAATTCTGGGTTAAAATAAACTGAACTTATTATATTTATTTTTTTTAGAGATAGGATTTTTATTAATTCTTTTAATATTGCTGCATCACCCTTTTTGGCAGCTTTAATAATTCTAGGTATATAATAAATTCCTGTAGCATCTAATTTTAATTCTGAAAATTTAGGTTTTTCTATTTTGCCAGCAAAAATAACTTTTTTGCATTTATTTTGATTAAGAATCTTTAAAATTTTACCAAATTGTCCGATGCTTATACGGTATGAATTTAAATTTTTTTTAAATATATTTTTCTTTGATAGATCTATGATTAAATATTTTAATTTTTTTTTTTTGATATTTTTTAATATTAACTTTGGAAATATTGTTTCTCCAAAAAATAAACCTATCATTTTATTTACTAAATGGTGTGCAAATTGGTCTTTTTTTATCTTTATTTATGAAATTAACTATTTCTTTAACATAATTATTCTCTTTAAACTTTCCATTCAGATTTTTAAGATTATCATGTAATTGCTCCGTTTTAAAAATCTCCTTATAAGCCTCTGTTAAAGTTAAAATATCCTTGTTTGGAATATTTTTTCTTCTAAGTCCAATTAGGTTTATCCCATTAAGGTAATTCCTATTTCCATAAGAAACACCATATGGAATTACGTCTCTTGAAATACCTGTCATACCACCAATCATTGCCATTTTTCCTATTCTTGAAAACTGTTGCACGCCACAATTTCCACCGATTATCACATCATCTTCAATTTCAGCATGACCAGCAATGGCAGCGCTATTTGCTATAACAATATTATTTCCTATAATACAATCGTGAGCTATATGAACACCAATCATTAATAAATTATTGTCACCAATTTTTGTTATACCCCCACCTCCAGCTGTGCCAGGATTAGCAGTAACATACTCTCGAATAACATTATTATTTCCAATAACTAACTCTGTTTTTTCTCCTTTGAATTTTAAATCTTGTGGATTACTTCCAATTGAAGCAAATGGATAAATTTTATTATTTTTTCCAATTTTAGTATTTCCACTTAAGCTAACATGGGATTCAACTATCGTATTTTCATCAATTTGAACGTTTGGACCAACTACAGAATATGGGCCGACGATTGCAGACTCAGAGATTTTTGCTTTTTTGTCAATTATTGCAGTTTTATGTATCATCTTAATTAATTTCTTTTATAAATTTTTTTAAATTCTTGGCTGGGTAACCCATTACTTTATTGTTATCATCAATGTTTCTTATTACACCACTTCCACCGCCTATTTGTATGTTATTGCCTATTTTTAAATGACCTGAAATTCCTGCTTGTCCTCCAATCATAACATTATTTCCAATAGTTGAACTTCCAGCAAAACCAACTTGTCCAGCAATTATACAATTGTCCCCAATTTTAACGTTATGGGCAATATGAATTTGATTGTCTAGATATGTATTTTTTCCAATTATTGTATTTGAAATAGATCCTCTATCAATAGTGGAACCACATCCAATTTCTGAGTTATCCTCAATTATGACAACACCAATTTGTGGGTACCGATAGTTTTTTTTATTATTTGGAAAAAAACCAAAACCCTTTTTTCCTATCACGCAACCGTCTAAAATATTTATATTATTTTTTAAAATTGTATTTCTCAGAATTACATTAGAACCAATAGAGCAATTATCTCCAATTATAACATTTTTCTCAATTATAGAATTATGACCAATTAAACAATTTTTTCCAATTTTAACATTTTTTCCAACCAAAACATTTTTACCATATTTTACTTTTTTTTTTAAAAGTGTTTTTGTTATTTCTTTAACTGTTGAGTCAAAATTATCATTAATGGAGTCAGGATAAAAAATTTTGGTAATTTTAGCTGTTGTCAATAATACATTATCAACAACAATTTTATGACAACTGGCTGGTAAGAGATTTTTAAGTTTTTCTGTTGTAATACAAAAAGATGCCTTGGTATTAATCGCTTGTTTTTCATATTTCTTGGAATGAAAAAAAGATATATCTTTGTTCGTAGAATTAACTAAATCTTTAATATCATGTATTTTATTCTTTTTAAAATTTTGTGTAATTGTAACATTTATAGAATTTAACAATTTATTAATTTCAAAAGGACCATTATTTTTAAAAAAAGGATTAACCATTGATATATTTAAATATCAAAACTAAAATTAAAAGCTTATCAAGATTTATTGCTAATTATTTCCTGTCAACAATTGTAGCAGACCATTGAGCATCAGCCATTTTTTTTCCTTCAACGAAAGCTTCACCTTTATACTTCCAAACTCTACCATGAGATCTTATGGCTTCGATGTTAAGCTCTAAACGACAGTCAGGAATAACTGGACTCCTAAAACGTGCTTTTTCGACACTCATTAGAAAAACTAATTTATTTTCATATGTAGATTTATCAAGTCCATGAGCTGTAAGTGCTGCCGCTGATTGACCAAATGCTTCAACAATTAAAACACCTGGCATTACTGGTTCGCCTGGGAAATGACCCTGTACATAAAAACTATCTTTTTTAACATTTAGAATCGCTGTAGCTGAAGATAATTTTTTAATATTAATCAATTCATCAACTAATAGCATTGGTTCTCTGTGTGGTAATAAATTTTTAATTTGATCTTTGTTAAGAGTTTCTGACATTTAATTTAATTTAATTTTTTTAATTTTTTCATCTAAAAGGATTAAAATTTCTTTAGTAATATTTAGTTCAGTTTTTCCAATAATTATATTTTTTTTATCCATAATTAAAGAGATATTATTATTTTTAGAGTATTCAGTAAGAATTGGACTTAAAGTTTTAAGTATTATTTCCATAGATTCCAATCTCTTTTTTGTCAAAGAGTTTATTTTTTCGTTTCGCTCATTGTTATAATTTTTAACTTCAGTTCTTAGATTTGATATTTCTTTTTGAAACTCTTCCTTGGATAGTAAATTTTTTTTTACCAATACATCTTGTTCTTTTTTTTTTAATATATCTTCTTTTTTTTTAAAACTTTCTAGGTTTTTTTTATGAAGATTTTCTAGTTGTTTTTTTAATGACTGTCCTGCGAGTGATTTATCCATAATTAATTGCATATCAATAAATGCAACATTATTTTCTGCATATAGTTTAATTGAAAAAGATTGTAATATTAAAAATATAATAAAAAATTTAAAAAACTTCATTAAAAAGTTGTTCCTATTTGAAATCTAAAACTTTCTGTTTTATCAGTACTTGCCTTGGTGATTGGTTGAGAAAGTGAAAAATTAACAGGCCCTATAACTGTAAACCAATCAATGGCTACTCCAAATGAAGACCTTATCTTGTCTGAATCATCAATGGTATCTGAATAATCAACACCCCAAACATTCGCTGCATCTAAAAACATTACCATATCCATTGTTTCTAAAGTTTGAAATATATAAGGTACAGTTGTTGCTGCATTTATCGCTGTTGCGTAGTTTCCACCAATAAAATCCTCGGAATCTTTTGGTCCAATTTTTCCAGCTTCAAATCCACGTAATTTTGAGCTAGGCAAAAATAATCTTTTTGAAACTCTTACATCATCATCTGTTAATGAATTTATGGCCCTACCATACAATGAAAAACTAAAAATCATTTCATCAGTTATTTCTTTGTAAGTATTTAGCTCATACCCATTTAATATTGGTGCCCCATCTGAAACTATAGGTATACTTTGAACAAATCTACTTAAGTATCCAGAAGTTGGTTTAAAAGTTTGATTTCTTTGATCGTAAGAGACCGTATATCTAACTGATGAGTCAAAATAACTACCTTCTTGTTTTTTAAGAGCGTCTGATGCACTACTAGTTGTTTCTAACTTTTCGTTACCTACTGAAATTGTTGGGCTAAAAAATACATCTTCATACTGCTCATAACTAGTACCTAAAGCGATTGAATTTAGAGATGATTTGTAACCAAAATCTCCAAGTTTATCAGTTACTGTACTTTGTATAGAAGAAGTTAAAGCTCTATCAGAGTAATTAAAATTTGGGTGAGTGTAGCTAAATAAACCCTTAATTTTATCTTCACTCATAGATAAACTTGCATTTAAATTTATTCCTTTTCCTCTAAAATTATTTTCAGCTACTGCAAATCCAAAAGTACTACCTTCAGATCCATAACCAGCTCCAGCAGATATTTCACCGGTCGCTTTTTCAGTTATTGAAATATCGATTATCTTTTGATTGTCATTAGTGCCTTCTTTTAACTCTGAGGTAACAGATCCAAAGATGCCCTTACCTTTTAAAGCATTGATAGACTTATTATGTAATATGTTATTAAATGGGTCTCCCTCATCTACAATCAGTTGATTACGTATAAACTGTTCAGTTGTTATATGGTTTCCTAAAATATTAATTCTTTCCACATAAAATTTTTCCGACTCTTCAATTTTAAATGTTATATTAAGTTTGTTGTCATCTATTATTTGCTCATTAACTGTTGCATCAATAAAATCGTAGTTTTCAAGCAGTGCAATTTGATCAATTGTATCTAGTAATTTTTCCACTTTTCTTAAAGAATAATTTTCATTTTTTAATTTTAAAAAAACTTTATCTAGCTTCGAAAATTTTTTTCTTTCAAAATCTTCAGCAATAATTAGATTTAATTCATTAAATATAAATTTTTTACCTGCATTAATATTATAAGTTAAAGAAAAATACTTATCATCGACTAGTTGAGAAAAAGCATTTTCAATTTTAGCATTGTAAAATCCTTTATTTAAATAAAAGTTTTTAAGCAATCTCTTATCTAAATTAATTCTTTCTTCATCAAGATATTTACCTTTAGAAATAAACTTCCAAAATTTAGCTTCTTCTGAAGTGATGATACTATGTAATTTTCTATCTTTATATTTTTTATCGCCTATAAAGTTTATTTTTTGTATTAAGGCTTTTTCACCCATATTAATATTATAGATCAGATCTACTGTATTATTTTTATTTATTTTTTCTTCAAGTTTAATTTCTACAAAATAATATCCTGATCTTTTAAAACTGTTTTTAATATTATTTAAATCATTTTTAAGTAAAAGCTTATTATAAGGATTTTTTTCTTTTAAAGTTATTTTTTCATAAATCTGTTCTTTAAATTTTTTTGCCTTCACTCCATTAATAATTATAGATTGAACGATTGGATATTCTTCAACTCTAATATTTAAGATACCATTTTCTAGACTAAGTGAAACATTTTCAAAAAAATTTGTTGAATAAATATTTTTTAAAACTTTATTAAACTGATTTGGATTTAAATCTGTATTAAGTTTAACTTCACTAAAATTTATAATAGTTGACTCTGATACTCTTTGATTTCCTTCAATTTTAAAATCTTTTACTATTTCAGAAAATACATTTCCTATAAATAACAAAAAAATTATAAAGAAATAAAAAGTTGTTCTAATCATTTTGAAGATCTTATACTTAATGCTCTAGTTTTCAATCTAACATATTCACTTAATTTGTAAATTTGTCTAGCATTTTTTGGCTTTATTCTTTTATATTTTATAAATTCTTTCATATTTAATAACTTGTTTAAATTTAGATATATTTCCCAAAATTTTAACTTTTTTTTCAAAAAAAGATCTACCAATTCATCATTAATACTTACAAGAATAGTTTCAAAAAGAGATATTTTCTTTGGTATTTTTTTTAAAATTTTGATTGAAGGAAATTTTATTAAATCAATTGATTTAAATGTTAATTTATTTAGATTTGAATAGTTAATTTTTTTATTATTTATTTTTTTATTTGTATTTTCGTATATAGAATTAAAAATAGGTATCATCATATCTGTATCGTGAATTAAAAGTTTTGTTAAACCGTTATCAAATTTTACTATTGCGTGAACTAGTGATTGTGGATGAATTAAAATTTTAAATTTTGTTCTATCTAAATTAAATATTCTTTGTGCTTCAATTAGTTCGAAAACTTTATTCATCATTGTAGCTGAATCTATAGATATTTTTTTTCCCATAGACCAGTTTGGGTGTTTGATTGCAATATTCGGAGAAGCTATTTTAATTTTGCTTAATTTCCAATTAAGAAAAGGTCCACCTGAAGCTGTTATGATAATTTCTTCTACACTTTGTATTTTCTTGTTTTTTAATAAATGCCAAATAGAAAAGTGCTCTGAGTCAACAGGAATAAACTTTGTATTATTAGCCTTAAGTTTTTTTTCAATTAAATTCCAAGCACAAATAATAGACTCTTTGTTAGCTATAGCGATTGTTTTTGTATGCTTGATAATATCTAGAGTAGGTTGTAAACCTGATAGGCCAGAAATACCTGATATCGTATAGTCTATTTTTTTTTTATTTTTTTTTAAGAAAATATCAAAATTATTAAATATATTTATTTTATTGTATTTTTTTTTTAGTTTTAAATAATTATTTTTATTATTAATAATTAAATTTTTTGGTTTTAATTCTCTTATTTGTTTTGTTAATTCATTTAAATTATCGTTTGAAGTAAGCAATACAATTTCAAAGCTTTTTTTATCACTTTTAATTATATCAACTGTTGTTTTGCCAATCGAACCAGTAGATCCAAGAATTGCTATTTTTTTTTTCATCAAATTAAAAATTTAAATAATATATATGAAACAGGAATAGCAAAAATTATTCCATCAACTCTATCTAGTAAGCCGCCATGACCAGGTATAATTTTTCCAGTATCTTTAACTTTTGCCAATCTTTTAAAATAAGAAATTATCAGATCTCCAATTTGGCTTACAGCAGAAATTAATAAAATTAATAAAATGTATAACAATTCATTTTTTAAAAATATTGTTACTTCAAATAATGTGAATGATGATTGGTATTGTGTGTAAACTGATCCCGCAATTACTGATGATATAAAACTTCCAATCATTCCTGAGTACGTTTTATTAGGACTGATTTTTATAAGTTTAGGTCCTTTAAACATTTTGCCAAAAAAGTAGCCTCCAATATCTGTAAATATACAAATTATAATTATAAAAATAAAAGTATTTATACCAAAATTTTCTCTCAAAAAATATGCACAAAAAGTTACCACTAAAAGATAGATGACTCCTAAAAATTTTAACAAATTTTTTTTGTTCATTTTAAACCATTCATAAGAAGTTGCTAAAAAGAAAACTACTAAGAAAAAAGTGAAAAATACTGAACCTTTTATAATAAAAAAAAATGCAGTTGGAATTATTATAAGAGAACTCAATATTCTTTTTTTAAATTCTTTTTTCATTAAATATTTCCAAAATTTCTTTTAATTTTTTTAAAACTTTTAATAATTCTATTATAGTCTTTAACCGTAAAATCGGGCCACAATTTTTTTTCAAAATAAAGCTCTGAATAAGCTAATTGCCAAAGCATAAAATTACTTAGTCTTTTTGTATTGCCTGTTCTTATAAGGATATCTGGGTCTGGAATGTTATGAGTATAAAGATTTTTTTTTATATTTTCTAAGGTAATTTTAATTTTCTTTTTTTTAATAAGAGTAAAAGTGTTTAATAATTCATCTTTTGAGCCATAGTTAAGAGCTAAATTAATTTGTAGTCTTCTATTATTTTTTGTAATTTTTTCAGAGTTTTGTAAAATTTTTTTTAATTTGGGACCTATTTTTTTTTTATTCCCAATTATCCTAAGTTTAATTTGATTTTTGTTTAAATCCTCAATTTTTTTAAGAAGAAATTCCTCTAATAAACTAAATAAATAAGTTATTTCCTTTTGTGGTCTTTTCCAATTTTCTGTTGAAAAAGCAAATAGGGTAAGAAATTTTATTTTATTTTTAATAGTTTCTTTAAGAATTTTTTCTACTGTAATCAAACCTGCTTTATGACCTAAATTTCTAGATTTTTTATGTTTTAATCCCCAACGACCATTGCCATCCATTATAATGGCTACATGTTGGATTTGGTTCATATTGTCATAATTTCTTTTTCTTTAGCGCCTACTTTATCATCAATCTGTTTTATATGATTATCAGTAAAAGTTTGAACTAGTTTTTGAAATTTTTTTTCTTCATCTTCACTTATTTCTTTATTCTTTAGTAAATTTTTAAGATTATCGTTGGCCTCTCTTCTAATATTTCTTATAGATATTTTACATTTTTCACCAATTGTCTTTATCATCTTTTTCATTTCATTTCTTCTCTCTTCACTTAGGTCTGGAATTGGTAATCTTATAAGTTGTCCATCTATTTGGGGGTTTAATCCAAGATCTGATTTTCTAATAGCCGAGTCTATTAAAGGAACATTATTTTGATCCCAAACTTGTATATTAATCATTCTTGCTTCAGGTGTAGTTATGCTTCCTATTTGGTTTATAGGCATTTTTTGTCCATAAACATCAACTTTGATTAAATCGAGCATATTTGAGTTTGCTCTGCCTGTTCTTAAGGAACTTAATTCCTTTGTAAATACATCAAAAGTTTTATCCATTTTTTGATTGTAGTTTTTTTCATCAAACATTTAATCACCTATTTTTAAACGATAAAAATCTTTAATTTTTAAATCATTTATACTTAATTCTTTTAAAATATCCTTCACCTTTTTTTTGGGTTCCATTACCCATTGCTGAGACAATAAAGAATTTTCCTCTTTGAATTTGTTCAATTTTCCTAAACTTATTTTTTCTACAATATTATTTGGCTTTCCTGAATTTTTTAATTCTTCATTAATTAAAGATTTTTCTTTTTCTAAAATTTCATTGTCAATACTATCAGAGTCGAGTGCTAATGGATTCGAGGCTGCAATATGCATAGATAATTGCTTACCAAAATTTTTTAAATCGTCAGACATTTCTTTAGTTTCTAATGAAACTATAACAGCTAACTTTGACAGATTGTCTTTTACCACTGTATGCAAATAATTAAAATTTTTGGAACCATTATGGTTAAATGTTTTCGCTCTTCCTAAAGTAATTTTTTCACCAATTTTTGCTATTAATGCAACCAAGTTATCACTTACAGTTTTGTTATTTTTCATTTTTGTGTTATTTAATTTTTCTAAATCAGAATTATTTGAATTATTAAGTTCACTTAATTCTTTTACAAAGTTTATAAAATCCTCATTTTTTGCAACAAAATCAGTTTCACAGTTAACTTCAATTACTGATAATTTACTTTCATCACCACTTAGAGCAACAACACCTTCATTTGCTACTCTTGACATTTTTTTTGATGCCTTTGAAATACCCTTAACTCTTAAAATTTC
The DNA here is from genome assembly GCA_902567765.1 of uncultured Pelagibacteraceae bacterium. Lineage (GTDB taxonomy): Bacteria > Pseudomonadota > Alphaproteobacteria > Pelagibacterales > Pelagibacteraceae > Pelagibacter. The sequence goes on from CACFNI010000009.1 coordinate 12,774, forward strand.
TACTGCTTTATCTAAATCTCCATTTGATTCCAATAATGCTGCATTACAATCCTTAAAGCCCGCACCTGTAGATTTACGTAATTGCTTAACTTTTTCAATATCGCTCATATTAGTTTAGATTTTTTTTTGGACTTTTATTTTCTAAATCTTTATTTTCTTTTTTAATTTCACTTTTTTTTGAGGTTATTTCGTTTTTTTCCTCATTTTTTTCTTTAGAAACTTTTGTTGCATTTTCTATTGTTTCTTTAATTAATGAACAATATAAATCAATTGATCTCCTAGCATCATCATTTCCAGGTATTGGATAATCTATTCCTGCAGGATCTGAGTTTGTATCTAAAATTGCAATTATCGGGATACCAAGTTTAATCGATTCTTTTATTGCTAAAGACTCATAATTTGTATCGATTACAAAAACTAAATCTGGAATTTTTTTCATTTCTGAAATTCCACCAAGTGATCTTTGAAGTTTATCTCTAAGAACGCTCATTTTTAATAATTCTTTTTTTGTAAAACCTCGATTCTCTGAAGCTAAATCTAAATTTATTTTATCTAATTTTTTAATTGAGTTCGATATTGTTCCCCAGTTAGTTAGCATTCCACCTAGCCATCTATAATTTACAAAATATTGACCAGTATTTTTTGCTAGCTCTGCTATTGCTTCTGAAGCTTGTTTTTTTGTTGAGATAAATAAAATTTTACCATTATTAGCTATAGTCTCATATACTTTTTCAAGAGCAACATTTGTTAATTCGAGCGTTTGAGTTAAATCTATTATATGTATTGAGTCTCTTTTTCCAAAAATGTATTTTTTCATCTTCGGGTTCCATCTCAAAGTCTTATGTCCTAAATGGACACCAGCTTCTAGTAATTGTTGTATTGTTATATTTGGTATCTTCATATTTTTTCCCGGTTATGCCACCACAGTCATTTCCATTTAAGGACCGGAGGTATAAAACCATAAACTGTGTGCGTATTAATTTAAGTGGTTATTTACAAATTATTTTAAGAATAAACAAGACTTTTTTATTGAATAGTTGTTAAAATATCTTGATTTTTAATAATATTTAACAATTTTCTATCAACAAACCTTTTATTTTTTAATTTAAAGACTAATTCCTCTTTTCCATTATTAAACTTAATTTTTACATCAGTATTGCCTTTATTTTTTACTAATTCTGATATTTGTTTCATCTGCTCCTGTTTTGTGATTTGAAACTCTATTTCCGATATAGGTTTGTTATATATTTCTTTTAATGAAATTATTTTTTTAACATTTGTTCTTTTAAATCTATTTTCATCCTCAGTTAGATTCTTATTTAAAGTCATTAAAACTGAGTTTCCTTCAATTAATATATTTCTATTCAGTTCTAATAAATCTGAAAAAATAAAAAGCTCAAACACACCTGAAAAATCAGTTAATTTTATAACTGCATAAGGGGTACCTTTGCTGGTTTTTCTCTCTTGAAGCTTTAAAATAGTAGCAGCAATATTGCATTCTTTAATATCATTGTTAGATCCAAAATTATTATAGTTCATAATTTTATAATCTAAATAAATATCCTTAAATTGATTCAATGGATGATCAGAAATATAAAAACCAACTGCTTCAAATTCTTTTGTTAACCGTTCTTCGAATTTCCAATCTTCTTTAGCCATAACAAAATTTTCTTCACTAATTCCGTTAGAATTAAAAAGATCAATTTGATTAGCGATTTTGTTATCAAAAATATTTTTTGATTTTTGAATAAGTTTTGGAATTGAGTCAAATATTGATTGTCTATTATTATTAATCGAGTCAAAAGCACCAGATTTAACTAATCCTTCTAATTGTAATTTATTTATATCCTTAGGGTTTACTCTGTTAATAAAATCATTAATTGACAAAAATTCTCCATTTTTTTCTCTTTCTTTTACAATGTTTGAGACGGCTTCAAAGCCTACATTTTTAATTCCTCCTAAAGCATAATAAAAATTTTTATCATCAGATCTAAAATCTGCATAACATCTATTAATATCTGGTCTTATTATTTTAATGCTTAATCTTTTCAATTCTTCGTAAAATTCACTCAATTTATTCTGGCTTGATATATCCATAGACATTGATGCAGAAAAAAACTCATTTGGATAGTGTGTTTTTAAATAAGCTGTTTGATAAGAAATTATTCCATAAGCTGCTGCATGACTTTTATTAAAACCATATTCTGCGAAAGGCTCAATTTTTAAAAATATGCCTGCGGCAACATCTTTTTTTATTCCATTTTTAACAGCACCATCAATAAACTTCTCTTTTTGTTTTTCTAATTCTGCTCTCTTTTTTTTTCCCATCGCTTTTCTTAAAATATCAGCCTGACCTGCGGTGAAACCCGATAATTTTTGAGCGATTTGCATGACTTGTTCCTGATAAATAATTACACCATACGTTGGTTTTAAAATTTCCTCTAAGTAAGGATGTAAATAGTCAGGTTTTTGTTTCCCATGTTTACAATCGTTATATATTGGAATATTGCTCATTGGTCCGGGTCTGTATAAAGCTACTAAGGCAATAATATCCTCCAAATGATTTGGCTGCATTTTAATTAATGCCTCTCTCATTCCAGCACTTTCAAGTTGAAATATTCCAACTGTATTACCATTTGATAGCAAGTCATAAACTTTTTGGTCATCATACTTAATATTTTCTATCTTGAAATTTTTATCCTTTTTATTAACTAATTTTTGTGTTTTGTTAATTACAGTTAAAGTTTTTAATCCAAGAAAATCGAATTTAATCAATCCAGCTTTTTCAGCGGAGTACATGTCAAATTGAGTAGAGGGTAATAATAAATTTGAAGAAGAGTCTTTATATAAAGGCACTTCTTCTGTTAAATTTTTGTCAGCTATCACAACCCCAGCTGCATGAGTAGCAACATTTCTATTTAATCCTTCTAATTTTAAAGAGAGATCAGTTAATTTTTTAACTCTTACATCTTCTTTGATTAATTTTTGTAATCTAGGTTCATTGTTGATGCATTGAGTTAAATTTTGAGGTCTTGAAGGATCAAAAGGTATCATTTTAGAAATACTATCTACAAAACCATAAGGTAAACCAATAACTCTTCCCACATCTCTAATAACCATACGAGCCTTTAATTTTCCAAAAGTTATAATATGAGCTACTCCATTTTTGTACTTAGAGTTAAGATATTTAAAAACTAAATCTCTTTTTTCTTCACAAAAATCTATGTCAAAATCTGGCATTGATATCCTGTCCGGATTTAAAAATCTTTCAAAAATTAGATTAAATTTAATTGGATCTACATCTGTAATTGAAAGACACCAAGCAACCAAAGATCCAGCCCCTGATCCTCTTCCCGGACCAACAGGTATATCATTTTTTTTGGCCCATTTAATATAATCTGAAACAATTAAAAAATAACTTGCATATTTCATTTCAGTTATAATTTTTAATTCATGATCAAGTCTTTCTTTATATTCATTAAACTTATCATTTTTAGAGAGATCTATTTTTTGAACTTTAAAATATTTTAAAAATTTAGCTTGTAATCCTTCTGCTGACTCCTTTAATAAAATTTGATCAGCATCGCCCTCTTTATTAGAGCTAATATTAGGTAAAACTGGATCGGATTCCTCAGGTCTAAAACTACATCTGTAAGGTAAATTATAATTATTTTGCAATGCCTCTGGCAAATCAGAAAATAATTCAGACATTTCATCATGTGATTTAAAATAATGTTGATTTGAATACTTAAGTCGATTTTTATCATTTATATATGTTTTGTTTCCAATGCATATCAATGCATCATGTGCATCATACATATCTTTATGAATATAAAATACCTCGTTTGTTGCAATAATTGGAATTTTAAGCTCGGTGGAAATTTTGAGATTATATTTTTCAAATTCAATTTCATTTTTATCACCGTGTCTCTGTATTTCGAGGTAAAATCTATCACTTAAAATTGTAGATAATTTTTTATATAATTTTTTGATATCTTCAAACTTTCCTTTATCGAATAGTTTTCCAAATAAACCCGAGATAGAACCTGAAAAAACTATTATATCTTTTCCATTTTCTAATAGTTCAGAAATATTTAATTCAGGATCAGATATTGCGGAATTTTGCAAATAAGATTTAGAAGATAATTCTAAAATTCTTTTATAACCAGATCTATTTAGAGCTATAAGTGGAAGAAGTCCTGTCGTATTCTCGTAAGTGAAATTAATTTGAGTTCCAATTATTGGTTGAGTTCCAGCTTTTGAAATATTTTCAGAAAATTCTAAAGATCCACATAAATTTGAAGTATCAGATAAACCAATTGAATTAATTTTATTTTCTTTACAAAAGTCTTTTAAAGCATCAATTTTTATAGCTCCCTCACATATTGAATATTGTGTGTGAATTTTTAAATGATTGAATTTTTGATTACTTGATTCTTGCATTGATGGTCTTAATATTACCATCAACCATTTCTAGTTTGCAATCTGCCTTATTAGCAAAATATCTATTATGAGTTGCATAAATAATTATTCTGTTTGAATTTTTGAGTTTATATAAAACATTAAATACTTCCTTTGCAGTAGTTTGGTCCAAACTACCTGTTGGTTCATCTGCAAGTATTATTTGTGGCTTATTAATTAAAGCTCTTGCAATTGCAACTCTTTGAGTTTCACCGCCTGATAATTCTGAGGGATAATGATTTATTCTATCAATTAGACCCATTTTTTTAATAATGTTCTTTGCAGCTTCGACTGCTTTTTTTTTGTTATTTATTAAAGATAATTTAGCGAGATAAATATTTTCTAGAGCTGTAAAGTCTGGAAGTAAATTATTCTGTTGATAAACAATCCCTATTTTTTCAGCTCTAATTCTGTCATTCGTTGAAGAGTTTAAAAAATTTACATTGTTTCCATTAAATGAGATAAATCCTGAACTAGGTTTGTCAATTAAAGATAGTATATTTAATAATGTAGATTTTCCTGAACCAGAAGGACCAACTATCGAATACATATTTCCTAAACTAAATTTAAAGCTAATTTTTTTAAGAACATTAATCTTTTTACTTGTTATGAAAGATTTAGATATTTTATTAAGTGTAATTAAATTATTCATATTTCAAGGATTTTACTGGATCAAGTTTTGAAGCTTTTATGGCAGGAAAAATAGATACTAAAATTGTTATTAGTATTGAACAAATTGATATTATGAAAATTGAATAAAAATTAATTTCTGATGGCATTGTACTCAAGAAATAAATTTCTTCTGGAAACAAACTAATATTAAATATTGTACTTAAAAAAACTCTAACTTTTTCTATATAAATAGAAAATAAAATACCTAAAAATATTCCAAATAATGTTGCGGATGTACCTATAATAACACCTATTAAAAAAAATATTTTAGTTATTGATTTATTCAAAACACCAATAGACTTTAAAATCGCAACTTCACGTGTTTTATTTTTTACTAAAATAGTCAAACCGGAGATAATATTAAATGCAGCAACAATAATAATTAGGGATAATATTATAAACATTACATTACGTTCGACTTTTAGAGCCAAAAATAATGATTTATTCATATCTGACCAAGAATAAACAAATTCATCCTCAAAAATAGACTGAACTATTGTCTTATTTTTTTCTATGTCTGACGGATCTTTTAAATATATTTCTAATTTTCTAGAACTAGAATTTAAATCAAAAAAATCTTCTAAGTTATTCAGATTTACAAATGCAACACTTTGATCAAATTCAGCGAGTCCGCTTTCAAATAATGAATTTATTGTAAAAGTTTGTTGTTTAGGAAGGTTGCCAATTATTGTTTCGATTCCAGCAGAAGACATTATTGAAACTTTATCTCCAATTTTGAGATTAAGGGCAAAACTAAGCTCTTTACCTATAGAAATATTATTTTTTGTTAAATCAGTTTTTTTTCCAACAAAGTTTTCTTTTTTAATAATTTGCAATTTTGGAAAATCTTCCCTTTCATATCCTCTTAAAACTATACCTTTTGTGAAGTCTTTATTCATCAGTATAGCCTCACCATCATTACTAAAAATTAAATCTTTAGAAATAAATTTTAATTTGTCGTCATTAATTTTTTTTTTATCTATTTGGTTTGCAAATGGGTCAACTACAATATGTGCGTTAAAACCTATTATTTTATTTATCAACTCAGTTCTGAAACCGTTCATTACTGACATTACAATAATCAAAACTGCAACACCCAAACTTATTCCAATAAATGAAAAAATAGATATAACATTTAAAAAACCATCTTTTTTTCTGGTTTTTAAATATCTAAAAGTAATTTCTTTTTCTAATACAGAAATCAAATTTTTTCTTTTTGTTTAGTTATTAATTCTGATATTTGGCTAATTGATAAAATCTGGGCATCTTTACCGATCTCTTTAAACTCAAAACTGTCTCCCTCAGATTTCTTGCCAATAATTATTTGATAAGGAACGCCAATTAAATTAAATTTTTTCATTTTAGATGAAATATTTTCATCAGTATCATCAATAATTGTGTCAATTTTTTTACTCTCAAACAATTTAAATACTTTTTCTGCCTTATCTAAATTTGAAGTGTCATTTTTCGTTATCATTGGTATTATTGCTAGTTCATAAGGAGCAACACAGAATGGCCATTTCATTATTTCCCCTTTTTCATCATATTTAGCCTCGATAATCGCGCCAACTAATCTTGAAACTCCAACTCCATAAGATCCCATTTTAACAAAATCTTTTTTTCCACCTGGAAGATCTACTGATGCATTTAATGGTTTAGAATATTTGTCTCCAAAATAAAAAATATGACCAACCTCTATTCCTTTGGTTATTAATCTATTTTCTAAGGTGACTTTATCTTCAAATTCTTTTTTATCAAATTTCTCGTCAGTCACTGAATAAAAAGCTTCATACCTTTTTCTTAAATCATCTAAAGAATCTTTTTCTAAAGTTGTATTGTCATAATTTACTTCGAAAATTCTTTTGTCAGAAAAAATCTTACTTTCACCAGTTTCAGCTAAAATGATGAACTCATGAGAAAGATTTCCACCAATAGGTCCTGTATCAGCAGCCATTGGTATTGCTGTTAAATCTAATCGTTTAAAAGTTCGCAAATAAGATAAGAAAAATTTATTGTATGAATATAGTGCCTCATTATCATTTATATCAAATGAGTAAGCATCTTTCATATAAAACTCTCTACAACGCATAATTCCAAATCTTGGTCTTAGTTCATCTCTAAATTTCCATTGAATGTGATACAATAGCTGTGGAAGAGATTTATAAGATTTTATGTTGGACCTAAATATATCAGTTATTAATTCCTCGTTAGTTGGACCGTATAACATTTCTCTATTTTGACGATCTTTAATTCTTAACATTTCATCTCCATAATCATCATAACGGCCACTTTCTTTCCAAATTTCACTTGATTGAATTGTCGGCATTAAAATTTCCTGGGCACCAATTTTATTCTGTTCCTCACGAACAATTTTCTCAATTTTTTTCATAACTTTAAATCCAATTGGTAACCATGAATATATGCCTGCTGATGACTGTTTTATCATTCCTACTCTAAGCATTAACTTATGTGACTTTATTTTTGCTTCTGTAGGGTTATTTTTTAAAATTGGTATAAAAGCTTTGGATATGTACATTTAAGTTATTATGTTTCTTAAATTAGAATATTCAATTAAATTCTCACTAAGTTTATGTTGGTAAAAGGTTTTTTACCCGTTTTTTCTTTGGAATATTTTCTACATACTATTTTAAGAGCATCAATAAGATTCGTTTCTTGTTTTTTATTGCTCAATGAAAAGGTTTTTGTAGTGCTCTCAATTTGATCTTCTAGACCATTTACAAACTCATCTTTTTGACTTATTGGCAAACCTCTAAAAGTTAAAATTGGTCTTTGATGAATATTTCCTTTTGGTGTTACTAATATAGTTAATTCTATATATCCGTTATTACTTAAATTTTTTCTATCTTTTATTGATTGAGAACTTTCGTCAACACTAACACTTCCATCAAGATAAAGCCTTCCGCTCGGAGCCTTATCGTAAATTTCAGGTGTTTTGCCTGGTGATAATTTTACTATGTCTCCATTTTCTACTTGTATTGGATATGGTACCTGCATCTCTTTAGCAAAATTTACATGCTCTATCATATGTCTATGTTCTCCATGAACAGGAATTATACATTTTGGTTTGACCCAGTTGTACATATCTTTTAAATCTTCTCTATTTGGATGTCCTGAAACGTGAACAAATTCACTATCTTCTGAAATAACTTCAATTTCATCTTTTACTAACTGATTATGTAATTTGTATAATTTTTTTTCGTTTCCTGGAATTATTTTTGATGAAAATATAACAGCATCGCCTTTTTCAAGAAAAATATCAGGATGGGTCGATGCCGAAATTCTTGACATTGCCCCCATAGGTTCGCCTTGGCTGCCTGTACACAAATAAACAATTTTTTCTCTTGAAAAACTTTTTGCGTCTCTTGGATCTATAGGTTCAATTATATTTTTTAAATAACCACACTGTCTTGCTGCTTTATAAATTCTATGCATCGATCTACCTACTAGTGATATTTGTCTTCCAGTTTTTTCTGCACAATAAAAAACTGTTTCCATACGGGCTACATTTGATGCAAATGAAGTTACTACAATTCTTTTTTTAAGCCTACTCATTATGTTATACAAGCTTTTTCTCACATCTTGCTCCGAACCTGATCTTCCTTCGCTAAAAACATTTGTGGAGTCACATATCATTGCTAAAACTCCTTCTTTGCCAATTTCCTTAAGTCTTTCTGAATTAATTTTTCCACCTATAAGAGGATTTGGATCTACCTTCCAATCACCGGTATGTAATACCGTTCCTCCTGGAGTTTTTATTCTTAAACCATTTGGTTCTAAAATTGAGTGAGTTAAAGTAATATATTCTATTTCAAATGGATCTAAATTAACTGTCCCATTTAGATCAACAATGTTCAATTTATCTGTTATATCAATATTTTTTTCTTTAAACTTTTCTTTTATTAGTAATGATGTAAATGGTGTTGCAAAAATTTTACATTTAAGTTTAGGCCATAAATGTGCAATTGCACCAATATGATCTTCGTGAGCATGAGTAAGTACAATTCCTAAAAGGCTATCCTTTCTATCAACAATAAAACCAGGATCAGCGTAAATTAGATCAATACCAGGTAGACTATCATCTGCAAATGTAACACCTATATCTACTATTATCCATTTATGCTCTGAAGGTTTTCCGTAGGCAAAAAGGTTCATATTCATACCAATTTCGCCTGAGCCTCCTAATGGACAAAATAAAAATTCTTCTTTCATTTATTCTTGATTAGTTTAGTGGCTTTAATTAGTCCATTTATAGTTATATCTTTATTTACTACAACCTTTGTATTTAATGCATTTTTAAACAAATGAGCGTAACCTCCAGTAAGAACTATTTTAAATGTTTTTTTTGTTTCTTTTTTAATTAAACCTATAATATTGTCAATTAGACCTGTGTACCCCCAAAAAAATCCTGATCTAACAGCAAAAATCGTATTTTTTCCAATTACTTTATTTGTTTTTTTTAAATTAAGATTTGGGATTAGCGTAGCTTTATCGATTAAAGTTTTCAAAGACAAATTAACACCTGGGGCTATTACACCACCATGATAAACGTTTTTAACAAGCACATCAAAAGTAGTTGCAGTTCCAAAATCTAAAATAATATAATTTAATCTACTGTTCGAAAGGCTTATAGCATTAGCTAATCTATCGGAGCCAATTTGTTTTTTATTGACCCTTATTGTAACTAGAGATTTTAATGGAAGTTTTTTAAGTTCATAACAATTTATTTTATATACATTTTTAAAAAAAATTTTAATAAATTTAAATGATTTTGGAACTACACTAGAAAATAAACATTTTTTAAATTTATCTTTATTTGAATTACTTATTTTTATAGATTTTTTCAAAGTATTAAAATTAATATTTTTTGTTTTAATATTTATTTTTTTAAAAATTTTTTTTTTTGAATTTACAAAACAAATTTTAGTTTCAGTATTTCCTATATCACCTACAATAATCATATAATTTTACTTGGGGAACGTGAATTAAATCTTATAATAAACGTTTCATACATTTTTCTTAATCTATCAATTATTTGTTTTTTATTTATTTTCTTTTTTAAAACATTTTCCAAATTGGTTGAGGGATAATCTTTTATATCTGGATTTTTAACTAAATTAATTCCAACACCTATCAATAAAAATTTCTTTTCACCTTTTTGAATTATTTCCTGAAGTATTCCTGATATTTTACTTTTGTTTATAAATAAATCATTAGGATGTTTTATTTTAATCTCTTTTTTATAATAACGTGATAAAAGCTTTTTAATTAATTTACAGTTCGTATATGTTAATTTTTTTATACAAATATTTTTTCTTCTTATGTTAAAAAATATTGTAACAAATAAATTTCCTTTATAGGAAATCCATTTTCTTCCGTACCTTCCTCTTCCTTTTTTTTGATAATCTGCAATTACCATTCCGGAGTTATTGTTAGATGTTTTAATTATTTTGATAGCTAAATCATTTGTGCTATTTACCGTTTTATAATTAAATTTCTTCAATTTCATTAAATTATATTAATTTGCGATACTATATTTAATAATTTGCTTGGATATATAAAGTAAAACAAGATTAGTGTTGTCGATAAAGTTAAAGTTAATTTTAATCCTAAATTATAGTCTTTATCATATTTTTCTTTTTCTAAATCAAAATACATAATTTTTATTATTCTTAAATAATAAAATGCTGCAATAACGGTCGTTAAGAGTCCTATTATAGCCAGGTAATACATTGATTGATCTAGCACGGCTTTGAATATGTAAAACTTTGCAAAAAATCCAGCTAAAGGTGGAATACCTGCCAAAGAGAACAATATTATCATCAATGAAAGTGAAATTAATGGATGATTCTTTGATAATCCTGACAAATCATCTATGTTCTCAAAATATGTATTGTTTCTTTTTAACATAAATAAACAACTAAAAAATCCTAAGTTCATTACAAGATATATTGAAATGTATAAAACTGAGCTCTGAATTCCTTGATTTGTTCCAACACATAAACCTGCCAAAGCATATCCCATATGTCCAATTGAGCTATAAGCTATAAGTCTTTTGAGATTTTTTTGACCAATTGCAGCAACGGCACCAAAAATCATTGATGCTATAGATAAAAAAATTATTATTAATTGCCATTGATCAATAACGTTAACAAATGGGACATATAAAAATCTTATAATAACTGTTAATGCAGCTACTTTTGGGGCAACTGCAAAAAATAAAGTAACAGATGTAGGAGAACCCTCATAAACATCAGGTGCCCACATATGAAAAGGAACTGCTGAAATTTTAAAAGCTAAACCTACTAAAATAAAAACTATTCCAAAAGTCAATCCATACTGATCATTATTCATTAAAATAGATATTTGGTCAAAATTAGTTGTTCCTGAAAAACCATAAATTAGCGAACATCCATAAAGTAGAAGCCCAGAGGATAAAGCGCTCAGAACAAAATATTTAAGACCTGCTTCTGATGATTTAATTTGATCTCTGTTAAATGCAGCCAAAACATATAAAGATAAAGATTGTAGCTCAAGACCAATATAAAAAACTATTAAATCGTTTGAACTTATCATGACCATCATTCCAAGAATTGAGCATAAAATCAAGATGGGATATTCAATATTAAATAATTTATAAATTTTTAAAAACTTAGATGATGTAATTAAAACAAAAATACCTGACAAAATTGTTAAGATTTTCATATATGAAGACATATAGTCAATTTTGTAACTTCCATTGAAGAGATCTAAATTTGTATTCATAGGATAGCCAAAAATTAAAATTAATGTACCAATAAGCGTTATTACAGATAAGCTAATAATTAGATTAGAGCTTTTTTTTTTAAAAACACCAAGAATTAACAAAAACATAATTGAAAGAGAAATGAATATCTCTGGATAAATAAAATTAAGCTTATCCATTATTTGCTCCAAAACTTACTAAATTATAATTATACGTATCAATTAAATTATTCACAGAAACTTCAACAGTATTCAATAATGGTTCAGGATAAAACCCATAAAATAAGGTTGGTAAAGCTATAATTGATAAAACTAAAATTTCAGACTTATTTAAATCATCTATTTTTAATAAATCTTTGTTATTTAATTTACCAAAAATTACCCTCTTATATAACCACAGCATATAAGCAGCTCCTAATATGACCCCAAAACAAGCAATAGTCGCCACAAGAAAGTTATCACGAAAAGCTCCCATAAGAATTAGGAATTCTCCCACAAAACCACTCGTGCCAGGTAAACCAAGTGCAGATAAAGTAAAAATCATCAATAAAATTGAATATTTTGGCATTACTGAAACTAGACCTCCATAAGTTTTAATTAATCTAGAATGGGTTCTGTCATACAAGACACCCACAGATAAAAATAATGCAGCTGAAACTAATCCATGACTTATCATTTGTACTATACTTCCTTCTAAACCTTGTTGGGTATTTGTAAAAATACCAAGCGTAACATAACCCATGTGCGCGACTGATGAATAAGCGATTAATTTTTTCATATCTTCCTGCATTAACGCTACAAAGGAAGTATAAATTATTGCTACTAGGCTTAAAAAGTAAATAAGTGGTGTAAAAAATTCTGATGCAATTGGAAATAATCCAATTGAAAATCTTATAAATCCATATCCTGCCATTTTTAATAAAATAGCAGCCAAAAGAACCGAGCCTGCAGTTGGTGCTTCTACATGAGCATCTGGTAACCATGTATGAACTGGCCACATAGGAGTTTTGACGGCAAATGAACTAAAAAATGCTAACCATAATAAATTTTGAAAATTTGCATTTATTCCAATCTCGTAAAGCTTTGTTATATCTGTAGTTCCATATGTTAAGTAAATAACAATAATAGCAACAAGCATTAAAACTGAACCAAAAAGAGTGTAGAGAAAAAATTTAAAAGCAGAATAAACTCTTCTTTCACCTCCCCAAATTCCAATTATTAAAAACATCGGTATTAGCCCACCTTCAAAAAATAAATAAAAAATAATTAAATCAAGAGAACAAAAAACACCAATCATCAAACTTTCCATTAATAAAATCGCTATGAGAAAATCCTTAAGTCTAGATTTTATACTATTATTTACTGACAAAACACAAAGTGGTGTAATAAAGGTTGTAAGAATAATAAAAAGTATAGATATGCCGTCTATACCAACTTTATAATTTATAAAACCATCTAACCACTCCTTATCCTCAATAAACTGAAAATTTGATGATGTTTCATCAAATAAATACCAAAGATAAATTGATATAAAAAAATTTGTTATAGTTACAAATAAAGCAACATATTTAATAGTTTGTAAACTTTTCCCTTCTGATCCTTTTATAAAAAAAAGAAATAAAGACCCTATAGATGGGAGTAAAATTATTGAGGATAAAATTGGAAAATCCATTAATTGATAATTAAGAACGTTAAAATTGCAGAAAAACCTAGTAACATGATGAACGCATATTGATAAATAAATCCACTTTGAAATTTGGTTGCTTTGAGAGATAAAATTTTGATTATTTTTGAAATACTATCGGGGCCAAAACGATCAATAGTATTTAAATCAATAGATTTCCAAAAGAATTTTCCAATTTTTTTTGACGGCTTAATGAAAATTATTTCATAAAATTCATCGAAATACCATTTATTAAGAAGAAAATTATATATAGACTTATTTGCGTCAACTATACTTGTTAATATTTTTTTATTTTTTACAAACAAATAGTAAGAAAAAGGAATTGATAATGTTACTAAAATTGGTGTGATATAAATTATGATTAATGGCGGATGACCTGGGCTTAATGGATTTAAAAATTTAATTGAATCTTTCCAAAAATTAAAAGTATTTAGTTGATCAATAAAAAGATCTTTAAATACATAACCAGCAAAAACTGAGCCTACTGATAGAATACTTAAAGGTATCAACATTAAAAATGATGACTCATGGATCTTTTCAATTTTAATTTCATCATTATTATATTGCCCATGAAAAGTTTTGAAAATTAACCTCCATGAATAAATGGCTGTTAAAAAAGCTGTAAAAATTCCTACATATGCAGCTATAATACCAGTTGTATTTCCTCTTAAATAAGAAAACTCAATTATTGCATCTTTTGAAAAGAAACCTGATAATAATGGAAAACCAGTTAATGCCAAAGTTCCTATAATCATCATCAACCAAGTATATGGAAGTTTTTTCCATACCGATCCCATTTTATTTATATTTTGTTCGTTGTTAAAGGCATGAATAACTGAGCCAGAACCTAAAAATAATAAAGCTTTAAAAAATGCATGAGTGAATAGATGAAACATTGCTACGTTATAAGCCCCAACACCTGTTGCAAAAAACATATAACCTAATTGACTACATGTTGAGTATGCGATTATTTTTTTAATATCTGTCTGAACAAGAGCAATTGTTGCAGCAAAAAATGCTGTGGACATACCAACAACTGTAATAAAATTTAAAGCTAATATTGAATATTCAAAAATTGGTGAACATCTAACAACTAGAAAAACACCGGCTGTTACCATTGTTGCAGCATGAATTAGCGCGGAAACAGGTGTAGGCCCTTCCATTGCATCAGGTAACCATGTGTGTAAAAATATTTGGGCTGATTTTCCCATAGCTCCTATAAATAAAAGCAAACAAATTAGATCTACTGCATTGCAACTAATACCTAAAAATATTATTTTTTTATCTATTAACTGAGGAATTTGATTAAATACCTCTGTATAATTAACGGTACCAAAAAAATAAAATATCAAGAAAATTCCAAGTGCGAAACCAAAATCACCAACCCTATTAACTAAAAAGGCCTTTATTGCTGCAGCATTTGCTGTTTCTTTTTTGTACCAAAAACCAATTAAAAAATACGAACAAAGACCAACACCTTCCCATCCAAAAAATAATTGTAAAAAATTATCAGCCGTAACTAGAGAAAGCATTGCAAAAGTGAATAAAGACAAATAGGCCATGAACCTTGGTTTATCTGGATCATGAGACATATAGCCAATAGAATAGATATGAACCAATGAAGAAATTAAAGTAACGACAACTAACATTACTGCTGACAATGCATCTATTTTAATTGACCAATTGACAATTAATGTTCCAGAATTAATCCAGGATGCAATTATTGTATCTGATAGATAATCGTTAAAAATTACATTATAAAATATAATTATTGATAGAACAGCTGATATTGAAACAAATAAACTTGTAATAATTTCACAAGTTCTATCACCTATTAATTTAGAAAAAAATCCTGAAATAATTGCAGCAATAAGTGGAAGGAATAAAATTAAAAGTTCCATTTTAACCTTTTAAGCTATGAATATCTTCAACATCAATATTTGATGTGTTTCGATAATAAACAACTATTATAGCTAAACCAATAGCCGCTTCTGCAGCAGCCACTGTTAAAATAAATAAAGTAAAGATTTGTCCCGTAATATCATTTAAAAATATTGAAAATGAAACTAAATTTATATTTACCGCAAGCAAAATTAGCTCAATACTCATCAAAATAACAATAATATTTTTTCTATTTAAAAAAATCCCTGCAACACCTATGGAAAAAATAATTGCTCCTAAAGTTAAATAGTGACCTAATCCTATATCAACCATCAATATCAACCCCTTTTTTGTTTGGTACATCTGCAAGATAAACACTATCAGATCTTTCTCTTGAAATTTGAGAGAAGTAACTTTGTCTTTTTAAACCTGCTCTTTTTCTAAATGTAAGTACAATTGCACCAATCATTGCAACCAATAAAATCATTCCGCTTAACTGAAAGAGATGAATATAGTCTGTATATAAAACGTTTCCTATAGAGTGAGTATTTGACTCTAAAGTATTTTGTGATTTTGTTATTGAAGAAACTACTTCAGGTTTATATTTCCACCCACCAATAACTATTATCAACTCAAAAAAGATAATTACACTTATTAGAACACCTAATGGTATATGTTTTGAACTTCCAAATGAGCTAAACCATTGCTTTTTTTGTTGAGCTACATTTAGCATCATAACAACAAAAAGGAATAAGACTGCTACTGCGCCCACATAAACTATTAGCATTATCATTCCCAAAAACTCTGCACCTATCATAATAAACAAACAGGAAATGCTAATAAAATCTAAAATTAAAAAAAAAACTGAGTGAACTGTATTTTTTGATGCAGTCACCATTATTGCTGAAAAAATAGCTATAAATGAAAATACATAAAAAAATAATGAATGTGCTAACATGTCTATTATCTATAAGCTTTATCTGCTCTAATATTTGCAGACAATATACTTTCCCAACGATCTCCATTATCAAGGAGTTTTTCTTTATTATAATAAAGCTCCTCTCTAGTTTCGGTGCTAAACTCGAAATTAGGCCCTTGAACTATAGCATCTACAGGGCATGATTCTTCACAAAGGCCACAATATATACATTTCATCATATCTATATCATATCTAGTAGTTTTACGACTTCCATCGCTTCTCTCTGTTGACTCAATTGTTATTGCTTGTGCTGGACAGACTGCTTCGCATAATTTACATGCTATACATCTTTCCTCGCCATTTGGATACCTTCTTAAAGCATGTTCGCCTCTAAACCTTGGGCTAATTTTTCCTTTTTCAAAAGGGTAATTGATTGTTTTTTTCTCTTTAAAAATTTCTTTTATAGCGATTAAGAAACCACTTAAAAAATCTAACATAAGTATTGTTTTAAAAAATCTAGTTATTTTCATAGTTTATTTCCCGGCAACAAATCAAAATAAAATAAATAAGACGCCGTTATCACAACCCATATAAGAGACAATGGTAGAAAAATCTTCCATCCTAATTTCATTAATTGATCGTATCTATATCTTGGAACTATTGCTTTTACCAATGCAAATAAAATAAACAAAAATAACATTTTAAATATTAACCAAAGAGAATCTGGAATAAAATTAAAAGGGAATGCATCTATAGGTGGAAGCCAACCGCCTAAAAACAAAATTGAACCGAGTGCACACATAAGTAAAATATTTGCGTATTCTCCTAACCAGAACATTGCATACATCATGCCAGAATATTCAGTTTGGTATCCTGCAACTAATTCTGCTTCCGCCTCTGGCAAGTCAAAAGGTGGTCTATTTGTTTCAGCTAAAGCAGAGATAAAAAAAATAACAAACATTGGAAACAACGGGATAACAAACCATAGGTTCTCTTGAGCCAAAACAATGTCTGTTAAATTAAGAGAACCAACACATAATAAAACATTTATAATAATTACACCAATTGACACCTCATAAGAAACCATTTGTGCAGCAGATCTAATTGCGCCTAAGAAAGGATATTTTGAATTAGATGCCCATCCACCCATTATAATTCCGTAAACTCCAAGTGAAGAAACTGCAAAAATATAAAGAATGCCAACATTTATATCGGCAATTACAAAATTTTCATTAAAAGGAATAACTGCCCAAGCAATCAAAGCAAGCGTCATCGTAACAACTGGAGCTAATATAAAAATAATCTTATTTGAACTAGCAGGAATTATAATTTCCTTAAACAAGTATTTTAATGCATCTGCTAAAGATTGAAATAAACCGAATGGACCTACAACATTCGGTCCACGTCTTTTTTGAACAAAAGCCCATACTCTTCTATCTAACCACACTATCATTGCTACAGCTGTTAAAACTGGAACAAGTAAGAATAATATTTTATAAGTTTCTAAGAAAATAATATTAAAATATTCAACCATTCTAACCCTCTGTTCCAGTAGATTTTAATTTAAATTTTTCATTTCTGCAGTTAAACATTGTTTTGGATGATCTTGCGATTACGTTAGAATAATAATAGTCAATATTATTTATTTTAATTTGCTCGTTATTAAAAACTAGATTCTCAAAATCTGAATCCTTCCTTGATAATTTTTTTTCATTTTCTAAATTCAAATAATTTAGTAAACCACTATCTAATTCCTCTTTATCTTTAAACAACTTTTTACCCATTATTGACTCTGCTAAATCATTTATTATTATCCAATCTTCTTTTGCTTCACCTGGTGGATAAGATGCCTTAAAAGCTTTTTGTAATTTTCCTTCTAAATTTGTAAAAAAACCATTTTGTTCTGTATAAGCTGCACCTGGTAAGATTATATCTGCAATTTCTGCTCCTTTATCTCCGTGACTTCCTTGATAAATTATAAATTCATTTTTTTTATTAAAATTCAAGCTGTCTTGTCCTAGCAAAAAGACAATATCAAATTCGTTATTTTCTAATTTAGATAAGGTTTCGTTTGATCCATCCACTGTTTTAAAAATACCTAGATCTATACTACCAACCGTTGAAGCATTTTCTGAAATTATATTAAAAGAGTTCCACTCGCTATTAATTTTTCCGTTCTTTTTTAAGAATGACTTAATGGACTCAAAGATATATTTTCCTGAATTAGATAATAAAATTGACTGACCTAAGATAATTATTGGTTTTTTTGAATTTATAATGTCTTTTGATAAAGAGTGTTTTCCCTCTACTATATTTTTTATATCCTCAGCTTTTCCATTTAAAGTTTCATATGGGTAGGTTAAATCACCAACATTATTTAAAGAAACTATTTTTAACTTATTTTTTAAATATGCTTTTCTAATTCTTGCATTGAGCATTGTAGCCTCAAACCTTGGATTGGATCCTATTATAAAAATAAAATCGCTATCTTCTATTCCATTAATAGTAGAATTAAATAAATAATTTTCTCTTAATTCAGAGTTCAAATATGTGTGATTATTCCTAAAATCTAAATTATTTGAATTTATACACTTATTAAAAAATTCTTTAAATATATAAAGAGTTTCCATATTAACTAAGTCACCAGTAAAACCGCAAATTTTATCTTTTTCTGTTTCTTTTACTCTATCTTTTATAAGATTTATCACTTCTCTCCATGAAGCTTTATCAAATTTATTATTATATTTTATAAAAGGTGTGTCTATCCTTTGATTTAGTAATCCATCGCAAGCATATCTTGTTTTATCTGATATCCACTCCTCATTAATATCCTCGTTTATTCTTGGTAAAATCCTTTTTACTTCCCAGCCATAAGTATCAACTCTTATATTAGAACCAACAGCATCCATAACATCAATTGACTCAGTTTTCTTTAATTCCCAAGGTCTAGCCTCAAAAACATATGGTTTTGAAGTCAACGCTCCGACTGGACATAAATCTACTACATTGGCTGACAATTCAGATTCCATCGATTTTTCTAAATAAGTTGTGATTTGCATATTTTCACCTCTACCAATTGCTCCAAGTTCTGAAACTCCTGCTATCTCTGTTGCAAATCTTATACATCGAGTACAATGTATACATCTTGTCATCTGAGTTTTTATTAAAGGTCCCATATATTTTTCTGGAACAAATCTTTTATTTTCCTTGTATCTAGATTTATCTACTCCATAGAACATTGATTGATCTTGTAAATCGCACTCACCTCCTTGATCACAGACAGGACAATCAAGTGGATGATTTGCTAATAAAAATTCCATTACACCTTTTCTTGCTTTTTCAACAAACTTTGTATTAGTTTTTATATTCATACCTTCTGCAGCTGGCATTGCACATGAAGCAACAGGTTTTGGAGATTTTTCAATTTCTACCAAACACATTCTGCAATTTCCAGCTATAGATAATTTTTCATGATAGCAAAACCTCGGAATCTCTACACCTGCTTTCTCACAAGCTTGTAAAACGGTTAAACCTTCTTCTACTTCTATATCTTGATTATTTACTTTTAATTTAAGCATTTTTTTTATCTAACAGGTGTTGATCAACTAAATAGGGTATATTTTTATTTCTATTAACAAGTGGATTAAAGTTGTTTCTTTTTTCAATTTCTTTTTTAAAATGTCTTAAAAGACCTTGAACCGGCCAAGCAGAACCTTCTCCAAAAGCACATATGGTGTGACCTTCAATTTGTTTGGTAACATCCATCAACATATCTACTTCATCTTTTGACGCCTCACCTTTTGCCATTCTCTCTAACATTCTCCACATCCATCCAGAGCCTTCTCTACATGGAGTGCATTGACCACAACTTTCATGTTTATAAAATCTAGCTATTCTAGCCATACATTTTATAATATCCTGGTCATTATTTATAACAACTATACCAGCCGTACCCATCCCGCTTTTTTCAGCAACTAAAGAGTCAAAATCCATTTTTATCGTATCACAGATTTTTTTTGGTAGAAGTGGCATTGATGAGCCCCCAGGAATTACTGCTTTCAGATTTTCCCATCCACCTATAACGCCGCCTGCATGTGTTTCGATTAAATCTTTTAACGAAATGCTCATTTCCTCCTCAACGTTACATGGATTGTTTACATTTCCTGATATACAAAAAATTTTAGTACCTGTATTTTTAGGTTTACCTAAAGACGAAAACCATTTTGCTCCTTTTCTTAAGATTGTTGGAACTACAGAAATCGTTTCAACATTATTAACTATTGTTGGACACCCATATAATCCAATTAGTGCAGGAAAAGGTGGTTTTAATCTTGGCTGGCCTTTTTTTCCCTCTAAGCTCTCAAGTAAGGCTGTCTCTTCTCCACAAATGTAAGCACCGGCACCATAGTGAATATAAATGTCTAAATCCCAACCTGTTCTAGAGGCATTTTTTCCTATTAAGTTATTTTTATAAGCCTCATTTATTGCGTTTTGTAACAGTTGACCTTCATTAAAATATTCGCCTCTTATATAAATATAACATTTGTTTGAATTAACAGCATATGATGTAATTAAACAACCCTCGATAAGTTTATGAGGTTCAAACCTTAATATATCTCTATCTTTGCATGTACCTGGCTCTGACTCATCTGCATTAATAACTAGATAATGAGGTCTTGATCCTTTTTCCTTTGGGGCGAAAGACCATTTTAAACCAGTAGGAAAACCAGCTCCACCTCTTCCTCTTAGTTCTGACGCTTTAATTTCATTAATAATCCAATCTCTTCCTTTTTCTAAAATTTCTTTTGTATTATTCCAATCACCTCTTTTTTGGGAAGATATTAAATCATTTCCAAGATCATTATATAAATTTTTAAATATTCTATCTTCGTCTTTAAGCATTTTTTATATCCAGTAAAGTTTTTCTATTATTTTCTGGTTCGCTATTTATTCTTCCTCTGTAAGAACCAGGTTTGGGTAATTCACCTTTTAAAATTTGATCTAAAATTTTTAATGTTTTTTCTTTATCTAAATCCTCGTAATAATCTTTATTAATTTGCATCATTGGTGCATTAACACAAGCGCCCAGACATTCTACTTCTACCCAAGAGCATGTTTTATCCTCAGATAGCTCATTTTCATTTTTAGATATTTTTTCTTTACAAGCCTCTACGATTTTATAAGCACCTCTAATCATACAAGGTGTTGTTGTGCATACTTGTATAAAATTTTTTCCAACTGGAGATAGATTATACATAGAATAAAATGTAGCTACCTCATAAACTTTAATATAAGGCATATTTAAAAACTTAGCTATATATTTCATTGCAGCTAAAGGTATCCAATTTTCGTTTTGTTCTTGGACTAAGTAGAGGAGTGGCATTACTGCACTTTGTTGTTTTCCCTCTGGATAATTTGATAAAATTTTTTTTGCAATTTCATAATTCTTTTCATTATATTGAAATTGCTCTGGCTGCTCTTTGGAAATTTTTTTTAAACTCATCTATCAATTTCTCCAAAAACAATATCCAATGATCCCAAAACTGCTGGTACATCTGCTAACATATGGCCCTTTATTAAATAATCCATGGCTTGTAAATGTGAAAAACCTGGGGCTCTAATTTTACATTTATATGGTTTATTAGATCCATCTGAAATTAAGTAAACTCCAAATTCTCCCTTTGGAGCTTCAACTGCAGTATATATTTCATCCTGGTCGACTCTATAACCTTCTGTAAATAATTTAAAATGATGTATCAAAGCTTCCATTGACTCTTTAATTTCTTCCTTTGGAGGAGGTGTTATTTTTCCATCTGGTGATTTTACTGGACCCTTCGGCATCTTGGACAAACATTGATTTATTATTTTTACACTTTCTCTCATTTCTTCAATTCTGCAAATATATCTGTCGTAACAATCTCCATTTTTTCCTACTGGAACTTTAAATTCTAATTGATCATAGCATTCATACGGTTGTGATTTTCTTAAATCCCATGGAACTCCTGATCCTCTTAACATCACTCCAGAAAAAGAGTAATCAATAGCATCTTCTTTGCTAACAATGCCAATATCTACATTTCTTTGTTTAAATATTCTGTTATCAGTTAGTAAAGTTTCAAGGTCATCAATTACTTTTGGGAAATTACTACAAAATTTTGCAATATCCTTATCCAGATTACCCGGCAAATCTTGATGGACACCACCTGCTCTAAAATAATTTGCATGTAGTCTTGAACCCGATGCTCTTTCATAAAAAGTCATCAAAGTTTCTCTTTCTTCAAATCCCCATAATGATGGAGTTAAAGCACCAACATCTAGTGCTTGTGTTGTTATATTTAATATATGACTCAAAATTCTACCTATTTCACAAAACATTACCCTTATATATTGAGCGCGAATTGGCACCTCAATTTTTAAAATTTTTTCAATAGCTAGAGCAAATGCGTGTTCTTGGTTCATTGGAGCAACATAATCAAGTCTGTCAAAATAAGGAACTGCTTGCATATATGTTTTGTTTTCGATTAATTTTTCAGTACCTCTATGAAGCAATCCTATATGAGGATCAACTTTTTCTACAACCTCGCCATCAAGTTCTAAGATTAATCTTAAAACGCCGTGAGCAGCAGGATGCTGTGGTCCAAAATTAAGACTTAATGTTTTAGTTTTTTTTGTCATTGTCTTTGTTTGTTTGTTCTTGGATATATTTAGTTCCTTCCCATGGACTCTGATAATCAAAATTTCTGTAATTTTGCTCGAGCTTTACCGGTTCATATATTACTTTTTTCTCATCCTCGCTGTATCTGACTTCTTTGTTTCCTGTTAAAGGAAAATCTT
>CACFNI010000010.1 GCA_902567765.1 uncultured Pelagibacteraceae bacterium
TCCAGCAGGCAGGTATAATGAGAAACCAACAACAGGTCTCAGTGACCAATTAAAAAAATATAATTTTAGAATTGGCAGACTTAAAACCGGCACACCTCCACGGCTAGATGCAAGAACAATAAACTTTGAAAATTTAGAAGAACAATTTGCGGATGATGATCCATATTTTTTTTCTTTCATGTCGTCTAAAAATCATAACAAACAAGTTTCTTGTAGGATGACTTATACCAATGAAGAAGTTCATAAAATAATCTCAAAAAATATAAACCGAAGTGCTATGTACTCTGGTAGCATTAAAGGAGTTGGTCCTAGATATTGTCCGTCTATTGAAGATAAAGTAGTGAAATTCTCAGAAAAAGGTAGACATCAAATATTTTTAGAGCCAGAAGGTTTGAATGATCACACTATTTACCCTAATGGCATATCAACATCGCTCCCGTATGAAGTGCAGGAAGAAATATGTAACAAAATCAATGGTTTAGAGAATGTTAAAATTATTCGTCCAGGTTATGCAATAGAATATGACTATATCGACCCTACAGAGCTCTTTTTGACCCTGGAAACCAAGAAAATTCATAACTTATATTTTGCTGGTCAAATCAACGGCACCACAGGTTATGAAGAGGCAGCTGCACAAGGTTTGATCGCCGGAATTAATGCTGCTTTATCTTTTAAAAAACATGAACCTTTTATATTAGATAGATCAGAAGCTTATATTGGCGTTATGATTGATGATCTAGTTACAAAAGGTGTTGCTGAGCCATATAGAATGTTTACTTCTAGGGCTGAGTACAGGCTTACCTTACGATCAGATAATGCAGACTTACGACTAACGGAAAAAGGAATAAGTATTGGGCTCGTTAGTGATGAAAGAATACAATTTTTCAGAGACAAAGCATCTAAAATCAAAAAATTATCCTCAAAAATGGAAAATCTAAAGATAACACCTTCCAAAGCATCAAAATTTGGTATTAATATCGCAAAAGACGGTATTTCACGAACAGCAAGTCAAATATTATCTCAAAAAGGTGTTAATATGAGGAAAATTAGAGATATTTGGCCTGAAATTGAAAATTATTCTAAAGAAATCGACTCTCAGATTGAGATAAACTCTCATTATAAAGGATACCTTAAGAAGCAAAATTCTGATATTATGGCCTTTAAAAAGGACGAAGACCTAAAAATACCAGAAAACATTAATTATGATATTTTCAGCGGTTTATCAAATGAAGTTAAGTCTAAATTTAAGCAAATTCGACCAAAAACACTAGGACAAGCTCTAAGAATTGATGGAATAACCCCGGCCGCAGTATATATTTTGTTGTCACACGTTAAAAGAAAGTCTATTAAGCAAATAGCTTAATGGAAGATGATTCGTTAAAAAATTATTCTAAATTAGATAGATTAAATGTTTCACGTGAAACGTGTCTAGACTTCGAAAAGTTCATATCAATGATAGAATCAAAAAACAAAATAATTAACATAATCAGTAAAAAAAGCTCAGAAAATGGGGATATTCGTCAAAGACACATAATTGATTCTGCGCAAGCTATTGAATTTATTGACTTAAATGATAATACAACCTGTGATTTAGGATCTGGGGGAGGAATGCCAGGTATCGTTATAGCAATTATGGCAAAAAATCTAAAAAAAAACATTAAAATAAATTTATTTGAAAAAAGTTATCACAAAAGTTCTTTTCTAAAAGAAGTATCAAAGGAATTAAATTTACAAACAGAAATAATTCAAGAAGACGTATTTAAAATAAGAGACATGAACTCTGGTACAATAATGGCAAGAGCCTTTAAGCCAATGCCGATAGTTTTAGATTTAGTTCATAAAAATTTTAACAAATATAAAAATTTAATTTTGTTTATGGGTAAAAGTGGAAAAAAAATATTATCTCAAACTTTAAAGGATTGGGATTTTGAGTATAAAGAAAAAAGGAGTCTTACTAGCGATGATTCTTTTTTATTAAGTATTAAAAATATTAAGAAAAAAAATTAAATCTATGCAAATTATTTCTATAATAAATCAAAAAGGTGGAGTAGGGAAAACTACAACAGTAATTAATCTAGCGGCAGGTCTATCAAAGAAAGGAAAGAAAATTTTAGTTATCGATTTAGATCCTCAAGGTAATGCAACAACAGGCTTAGGACTATCAAATATTGATAATTCAGACGATACAATTTACGGAGTCTTAAACGGCACAAAGACAATCAATCAAGTTATCAAAAAAACTGACTTTCAAAATCTAGATCTAATTACATCTAATGTGGATCTTTCTGGTTTAGAGGTAGAAACAGCTGGAGACAGCAAGAGGGCGTTTATTTTAAAAGATCAATTAATGGCTTATTTAAATGATTCTAGAGGCACTTATGACTATGTTTTTATTGATTGTCCTCCATCTTTAAGTTTATTGACCGTAATGGCTCTTGTTGCTTCTTTTTCTTTAGTTGTCCCTCTCCAAACTGAGTTTTTTGCGTTAGAAGGTCTTACTCAATTAATGAAAACTATAGAAAGAATTAAAACAAATTTAAATAAAGAACTTAAAATTAGAGGCATTCTTCTCACTATGTACGATAAAAGAAATAAACTCTCTTCACAGGTTGAAAAGGAGGCAAGAGATTATTTTAAAAATCAAGTATACAATACTGTTATTCCACGAAACGTAAGATTGTCCGAGGCCCCATCGCATGGAGTGCCAGTTTTATTATATGATAAAAGTTGCCCTGGTAGTATATCTTATTTTAGTTTTACAGATGAATTTATCAATCAAGATAAAGAATTTGAGAGTGCAGCCTAATGGATACATCTAAAATTAAAAAGGGTTTGGGTAGAGGTTTATCCTCTTTAATCGGAGAGACAAAAACAGAAAAAAACACAAACAAAGTTCTTATAAGCGACTTGATAAGAAATAAATACCAACCACGTAAAACTTTTGATGCAGAAAGTTTAGAGGAATTAACAGCATCAATAAAAGAAAGAGGCATTATTCAGCCAATTATAGTAAGAAGATCAGAACAACAAAAAAATAAATACGAAATTATTGCTGGAGAAAGAAGATGGTTAGCTGCACAAAACGCCGGCTTGCATGAGGTACCTGTTGTTGTTACCGAAGCCGATGATTTAAAATCACTCGAGTTTGCAATTGTGGAGAACGTTCAACGTCATGATTTAAACGCAATTGAAGAGGCCCAAGGTTATCAGAAATTAATTAGTGAATTCGCATATGATCAAGAAAAAGTATCAAAGTTTATTGGCAAAAGTAGAAGTCATGTAGCAAATTGTTTACGTTTATTAAGTTTACCGGTCGAAGTAATTAAACTTATTGAAGATAATAAACTAACTCAAGGGCATGCTAAAGTTTTAGTAGGTCTTGAAAATTCATTATTTATTGCAAAAAAAATAATAGAAAAAAAATTATCAGTTAGGCAAGCTGAGAGCTTAGTCAAAATTTTTAAAAGTAAAAGAAATAGAAAAAACTCTCAAAAAGATCCGAATTTATCTCAATTGGAGTTGTCAATATCAGATAAACTAGGATTAAATGTATTAATCAAAAATAAAAAAAATAATTCAGGCAGTATAATATTTAATTATAAAGATTTAGATCAATTAAATAAAATTATCGAAGTAATTAAATCCAATTATTAAGTTATTTTGATGTACTGATAATAAAATCAGACATAATATTTACTGCATTGTTTGAATTCTTTTTTATTAAAAGCTCTATATCATTAGTCTTAAAAATCATATTTTCAATGCCCTCTAAACGACTATTGGTTATTTGTCTTTTTATATTGTCTTTATCTTTCCAAAATATTGGTGGTTTAAATGTGGATATTATTGATTCTAGGTTTTTATTTTTTTGATATTCTTGATGTATTTTTTGTAACCTTTTAAGTTTAATTGAGAAAGATCTAATGATTAAAATACAATCTTCTAATGTAAAATTATTTTCATTTAATATATTTATTGTTCTTTTTGAATTTTTATTTAGACAACTATCAAGAAGCTCTGACACATTATAGTTTTCAGCAAGATCAGTTAATTTAAGTATCTCATCTATACTAATACTTTTTCGGGTTTTCATAAAAGACTCTATTTTATCTAACTCATTAGTTAAGTTGCCTCTATCTCCTCTACTCCGCTCTATCAGCAAATTTATCGTCTCTTGTGAAATTGAGATTTTCTTTTCTTTAAAAAAATCTTTAGCTATAAAGTTTAAAGTTTGAGATGTATCCTCATATACAGGAATACAAATCATATTTTTTTCTTTTTCAAATAATTTTCTAAGTTTTGATTTTTTTTCTAAAATGGGTGCATTTAGAATAATTGTAATATCCTTTATTTTTTTTTCAATAATTTGCTCAATAATATCATTAAACTTTTCAGTTACTCTTGAGATAATGAATATTTTTTTTTCTTCAAAAAAAGATTTAGAGAAAATCCCATCAAAAAAATTTGATTTATTGTCTAGTACTTCTTTTTCATCATATCTAAAAATATCATTTTTAAATTTTTCTATAAAATATGTTTTTATTATTTCGTTTTTAAGACCTTCATTTTGTCCATACAACAAAAATAACTTGTATTCAAAATTAGCAATTTTTTTCAATTCAAATGATTTAATTATCATTTTTAATTATATAATATTAAAATAATATCCTCTTTTATAGAATTAATAAGATTATCTTCGATTGTTTTTTCATATTGTGTTAAATCAAATTTCTTTTCAGTATTTTTGTAACTAAAACTTTTTGAGATATTTTTTTGTTTTAACATTTTGTCATCAGAATAAATTTGAATATTGGTATTAATTATCATTTGAAAAACAGAAGGATTTCCTTTTGCATCTTTACTCGAGATATTTATCGTTTTTTTTGAATTCAGTTGAACTTTTAAAATCTTTGAATAATTTTCGTTTTGTTTTAAATAGTTTAGTCCGTTACTGATTTTCAAACTAATTTTATCGCTTTTATCAAAATCTATTTTACCAATTATAAAGTTGGCATCTTTGCTAGAAAATATAGGTTGATATCCGCACCCAAAAACGAATAAAAAACATAACAATAATAAAATCTTCCTCATTCTAAAATTAAATTAATTAGCTTATCTTTAACATAAATACTTCTTAAAATTTTCTTATTTTCAAAATATTTATTATATAATTTATTATTTTTAATATCATTTATTAAGGTTTCTTCATTTGAATTTTTTTTGCTGACCATTACTCCCCTTTTTTTCCCGTTAATTTGTAAAACAATTTTAACATCTTCCTTTATAAGATATTTTTCATTAACTTTAGGCCAACTTATTTCACCTTTTTGACCTAAATCCTCAAGACATTCGTTCGCAAAATGCGGAACAATAGGGGACATTATTTTTAAAATCTCAATATAATTTTTAATAAGATTATTTTTATCAATTGGCTTCTTAACAAATTTAATTAAAAAATTATAGGTTTCATATAAATTTGCTACAATTACATTATAGTGAAATTTTTCTAAGTTTTGAGTAACTTTTTGTATTATTTCATTTGTAAAACGATTAAATTCTAACGAACTTATATCTTTATTGTTTATTTTTTTTTCTGAAATATCTTTAATATTTTGATGAAGCATCCAAAATTTTTGTAAAAATTTGTAAGACGCTACCATACCTTGTTCAGACCATTGAACATCTTTTTCAGGAGGACTGTCAGAAAGAATAAAAAGTCTGACAGCATCTGCTCCATAACTATTAATTATATTTTCTGGATCGATAGTATTTTTTTTTGATTTTGACATAGACTCACTTGGACCAACTTTTATTCTTTGTCTTTTATCTTGCTTTTTAAAATAGTTCTTACCATCATCTGAAAAAACATCATCTGGATTTAACCAATTATTTTTCTCATCTTTATATGTTTCATGACATACCATTCCTTGTGTAAAAAGACCTTTAAAAGGTTCTTTATATTTAAAACTTTCATTTTGATAATTTATAGCGTGCATAAAAAATCTTGAATATAGAAGGTGTAATATGGCGTGTTCTACACCACCTATATACTGATCAACTGGCATCCAATAATTTATTTCATCTTTGTTAAATCCATAATCTTTATTAGAAGGAGAACAAAATCTTAAAAAATACCAAGAAGAATCCACAAAGGTGTCCAATGTGTCTGTTTCTCTAGTACACTTTTTTCCATCAATTATAACTTCTTTCCAATCCTTTTGATGATCTAGAGGATTTCCTTTAGTATTTAGTTTAATTTTTTCAGGTAAATTAATAGGCAAACTATCTCTTGGTACTTTAACTATTTTATCATTTTCATCATATGCAATAGGAATAGGACATCCCCAATATCTTTGTCTTGAAACTCCCCAATCTTTTAATCTAAAATTTATTTTTTTTTTACCAAGTTTTCTTTCTTCAAGTGTTTCAATTGTTTTAATAATCGATTCATCAGGAACTTTTAATCCATTTAAAAAGTCAGAGTTAAAAATTATTCCTGGATCTGTGTATGCTTTATTAGTTATTTCAAAGTTTCCATCAAAATTAACTGGTTTAACTACTGGCGTTATTTTTAGATTATATTTATTTGCAAAATCTAAATCACGTTGATCATGTGCAGGACAACCAAAAACAGCTCCAAAGCCATAATCCATAAGAACGAAATTTGCAAAATAGACTGGAACTTTTATATTTTCATCTAAAGGATTAACTGCAATTAGCTCAGTTTTAAATCCAATCTTTTCAGCCTGTGCTATAGATTCCTCTGTTGTACCTGTTTTTGAACATTCTTCTTTAAATCTTATAAAGTCTTTATTTGTTTCATAGAATTTGGAAATTGGATGATCAATTGAAACTGCCAAAAAGGAGAAACCAAACAATGTATCAGGACGAGTTGTAAAGCATTTTATTTTATCTATAGATTTATTACCTTGAATTTTAAAATCAATTTCGCACCCAAAGGATTTTCCAATCCAATTTTTTTGCATAGTTTTCACTTTTTTTGGCCATTCATTTAATTCATTAAGACCGTTCAATAAATCTTCAGAAAATTTTGAGATATTAAAAAACCATTGGTATAATTTTTTTCTCTCAACTACTGCACCAGAACGCCAACCCTTTCCATCAATTACTTGCTCATTTGCCAAAACAGTCTCTTCGACTGGATCCCAGTTAACATAGTTTTCTTTCCTATAAACTAAACCTTTATCAAAAAGTTCTAAGAAAAATAGTTGCTGATGTTTATAATAATCTGGAGAGCATGTAGAAATTTCTCTGTCCCAATCTATAGATAAACCTAGTTTTTTAAGTTGGGATTTCATGATTGAAATATTCTCATTTGTCCAATCTTTAGGATCTAAATTATTTTGTTTTGCTGCATTTTCTGCCGGCATCCCAAAAGAATCCCATCCCATTGGATGCAAAACGTTAAAATTTTGCATAATCTTGTACCTAGCTAGAACGTCACCAATTGTATAATTTCTTACATGGCCCATGTGAATTTTTCCAGATGGATAAGGAAACATTTCAAGACAATAAAATTTTTTCTTACTCCTGTCTAATTTAGATTTAAAAGTTTTATTTTTCTCCCAGAATGTTTGCCACTTTCTTTCAATGATTTTAAAATTATATCTTTCCACTTCAAAGTATTTTAATAACTACATTTTGATCTTAACAAATCGTTCTACCGTCTCCGCACCAATCAATTTCACCAGTCTCTTTGTTCTTATAATTTTTAATTGGATCTTTATCATCTTTTTCTTTTTTCATTAATGCAGCTTTTCTTAAGATTTTTATTTTTATCTCTTCATTTAAAGTACTTCTAACTTCTTTTATTGCACATGAATTATTAGCACCACAAATTCTTTGATGAAGAGTTACCTTTAGTCCATCTGCTCTTATTTCATTGCTTAAAAATCTGACTGTAATTTTAATAGATTGATTATTTTTACTTTCTGAATACCAATCTGTTATTATTAATCCACCTGAATAGTCAACGTTTGAAAATGACATAAAATCTAAAGTGTCTAAGCTCGCTCTCCAGAGTTCATTTGATGAAGCAAATTCAAAACTTCCTCCTTTACTTTTATTACCACTTCCAAAGAGTCCACCAGGTCCAGTTATACCTTTTCCCTCTTTAACGTTTTTTCTAGCTCGTTTTTTTCCATCTGGCTCAAAATCGCCTTCCCAATCAAATTTTTTACATCCGCTAATAGTTGAGAAAACAAACGTTATTATTAATAGAAATTTTAGAAATTTTATAAAATTCATCACAATTGATGGTTTAGCTTAATAAATGGCTAATTCAAAAGACTAATTAGTGTGATATTTTTGCAACAAATTCAGAAAAAATGCTATTTTTCTTACTAAATTTCAATTTAAGATGATTAAAAGTGCTAAAAAATCGCCATTCATATGAATAACAATAATAAAGGAGAAATTATGAATAAATTAACAAAAGTTGGTTTATCAGCACTAGCTGGTTCTCTTGCTGTTGTTTCTGCTAATGCATCTGAGTACTCTGTAACAGGAGATACTCAAGTTGTGTTCTCATCTGCTGAAGGTAACGAGAACGGTGCTGCAGGATCAAACGGTAAAGGATACGGTGTTGACACTGACTTATATTTCACAGCAAGTGGCGAATTAGATAACGGTTTCACTGTTTCTGTATTTACTGCTATGGACATGGAACAAGCTAACACTGCAACATCTGGTGGATTAAACTCATCTGCACAAATGACTATCGGAATGGGATCACTAGGTACAGTTCAGTTTAACGACGTTTCTGGTTCAGCTGCAAATGCAATCGACGACGTTCTTCCAAAAGCTTACGAAGAAGTATGGGATGGTACAACTCACACTGCATCTAACCACTCGTTCGGTTCATCAACTCAATCAGGTTCAGTAGATTACAGAACTCCTGCGTTTTCATTAATGGGATTCGATATATCTGGTTCTTATACTTACGACCCTAATGCTGGAGCAGGTCCTGCTTCTGCTGGTGGTGTAGGTGGTAACTCTCAATCAGGTGAGGCATTCACTGCTAAAATTTCAGGAATGGGCTTTACACTTGGTGGCGGTACTGAAGAGATGAACACTGCTGCATCAGCAACAACTGCACAAAAAACAAGACGTGCTACAGGTTATGCGCAATACTCTAATGGTCCAGTAACAATTGGATATCAAGAGTTCTATAACGATGTAGGTTTTGCTACAGCTGCAGCTGGCGCAGGTGCCGACATAGAAGGTGATGGTTTTGGTATAGCTATTGCTCAGGATAATTTCTCAGTATCTTATACTGAAGTAAATGAGCAAACTAAAGCTGCTGGTACAGTTGCTGCATTAAAAGAAGTTGAAATGTCTGCAATTCAAGGTACTTACACAATGGGTGCTATGACTTTAGGAATATCTATGTACGAAACAGATAATCCAGAAGGTGTAACTGGTAAATACGAAGAAACAGAACTTTCTGTATCTTTCGCATTTTAATTTAGTACACTAAATTATTTTAAACCGGCCTAATTATTTAGGCCGGTTTTTTTTTATCCAAGATATAGAAGCAAAACCCTTAGAATTTGTTAAATTTATTTTTTTTACGTTTGAATTGTTTATTCCACCCAAAGCTATAATAACTTTTTTAGTGTATTTAGCTAACAGATTAAATTTAGCAATTTCTAAAAAGAAGTTTGATTTTTTTGTTTTGAATAATGGGGCTATAAAAATACTTGAACATCCTTGATTTTCTTTATCTTTAATTTCTGGCAGATTATGAGCAGAACCTATGATTTTAAATTTTTTCTTAGTGTTAAGATTCTTATAATTGCGTAATTTATTGAATGCCGGGATATAAATACCGTCTAGATCAAGTTTAAGTGCGATTTTTAAATTATTAGATATAAATAACTCTCTTTTATTTTTTTTACAAAAATTCTTAAGTTTTTTGATTGAGTTTACATCATAATTTTCTTTATAATTTCTATATATCAAAGCAATATTTTTATTTAATTTTTTAATTTCTTCACTATTAAATTCATCAATAAAGTAGTAAATTTTTAAAAAGTTATGCATGATATTGTTGATAGATTAGTATCAATTAAAAAAGAAATACAGTTAAATAATAGTAAAGCTGAAATAGTGGCAATTTCGAAAACCTTTCCTATCAATAAAATATTACCTTTAATTAATTTTGGGCATGTAAATTTTGGCGAAAATAAAGTTCAAGAAGCAATGGAAAAATGGACTGATATTAAAAAAGACTTTAATAATATTAAACTCCATTTTGTTGGAAAACTTCAAACAAACAAAGTTAAATATGCATTACCGCTTTTTGACTATATTCACTCCTTAGACAACATAAAATTAGCTGAGAAAATTGCTAATGAACAACAAAAAAAGAATTTTAAACCTAAAATTTTTATTCAAGTAAATATAGGAAAAGAAACACAAAAAAATGGAGTTGAAGTTGAAAAGCTTGAACAATTTTATTCAGAATGTAAAAAAAATTTTGATTTAAATGTAATTGGCCTAATGTGTTTGCCACCAAATGAAAAAAGTCCAAATGAATATTTTTCACAAATGCAAATTTTAAAAAATAAATTGAATTTAAATGATTTGAGTATGGGTATGACAAATGATTATATCGAAGCCTTAAATTATGAAGCAACTTTTATAAGAATAGGATCAAAGATTTTTGGCGAAAGAGTCTAATATATTTTTATTTTTGTTTTCTTGTTAATCAACCTAATTAAAATTAAAAAATCCTTTTCTTTTAATGCAATACAACCAGCTGTTGGATTATAATTTTTGGTTAAGTGTAAAAAAATTGCACTACCTTTATAAGGAATTTTTTTTTTATTATAATTTATAACTAACATGAAATTATATTTATAATCATTTCTAAATAACTTTTCATATCTACACATTTTGTTTATTTTTGTTTCAGAGTTGTAATGTTTGCTCTTTGAATTGTTACACCAAATCATATTCTTTTTAATTGGAATTAATTTTAATTTTGTTTTTGGTTTATTGACTCTGTCTGATCTGTAGTAAATCTTACCTAAGGAAAAAAGACCTTTAGGAGTTGATTTATCACCTTCAATTTTATTCTTTTTAATGCCATTTTTACCTACAGAACATTTAAATTTGAAGTCATCAATTACTAATGTATCTTTATTTTTTAATTTTATTAGCATAAAGTTTTATTTATGAGTAAACATGTTGTTAATTTTGTACAACTTACAGTATTACATAATATTTTAAATGAAATTAAAAATCTATTATCATTTGATATACAAAATTATCCTACAGAGGACGATTTTTTAAAAGACTTAAATAAAAATAATAGTTTAAGTAAATCTACTATAATAACCAATTCAAATGTAAGATTTAAAACTGCAAATATAAATATTGATAAAAGAAATATTTTAGTTTTTGATAACTTTCCAATTCAATTAAATAAATTGATTGATAAAATAAATATTCATTTAATTAAACAAAAATATGATCATCAATCAAAAATAAAAATTAAAGATTATAATTTAAATTTTAACTCAAGGATAATTTCAAAAAATGATAATGAGTTAAAGCTAACAGAAAGGGAAATAGATATAATACTTTTTCTGAAGAATCAAACTGAACCAAAGACAGTTGATATTTTGCAGAAAGAAATATGGCATTATTCTTCAGATCTTGAAACGCATACTGTTGAAACCCATATTTATAGATTAAGAAAAAAAATTAAAGACCAGTTTAACGATCAAAATTTTATTTTGAGTTCTCAAGATGGTTATTCAATAAAATGAAAAAGAAAAATGTAGTTGCAAGGGAGTTAAGATCTCAAAAGTATAGAATAAGAGTAGTTAAACCAAAAAAAGGAAAAGGTAGCTTTAAAAGAAAGAAGAAATAGCCTTACAGCCTTGCCCCAATTTGCTGAATAACCTTAGATGACATTTCTGTGCCTTTTTGAAGACATTCGCTCAATCCACTCTTATTTACATGTCCATGTAAAAACCCAGCAGCAAATAAATCTCCTGCACCAGTTAGGTCAACAATTTTAAGATTTTCTTTTATTCCACACTCTGCAATATCATTACCATTTATCGCAATGGCTCCCTTCTCGCCTCTTGTTATAACCAAAATTTTTCCAAGGCTCTTAGCAAAACTTACAACCTCATCAAAATTTTTTACATCAATAAGTGACATTATTTCTTGCTCGTTCGCAAAAGTGATATCTAATTTATTTTTTACTAACTCTAAAAAATGAGGTTTATGTCTATCAACACAAAACTGATCAGATAGTGACATAGCTACTTTATTTGCATTATTTATCGCTTTTTCAAAAGCCTTTTTTGGATCACCTTCATCCCATAAATATCCCTCTAAAAGAATTATTTCACTTTTTTTAATTACGTCTGCACTCACGTCATTTTGATTAATTTTTCCTGCTGTTCCCAAAAAGGTACACATTGTTCTTTCAGAGTCTGGAGTTACTAATATTAAACAAGTACCAGTTGGTAGTTCCTCCTTCTTTTTAGTGTAGAAATATTCTACATTTTCGTTTTTTAAACCTTCTTCATATTTACTTCCTAAATCATCATCACACACCTTTCCAATAAATCCTACTTTATTTCCAAGCTGTGATAGACCAACTATAGAGTTTGCAACAGATCCTCCTGATACAGTTTTTTCTATTTTAAGATTAGATAATAATTTTTTAAACTCATTTTCATCAAAAATTAATTTCATTGTACTTTTTGTAAGTTCATTATCCGCTATAAATTTGTCTTCAACTTTACAAATTACATCAACAATTGCATTTCCTATTCCTAAAATTTTCATATTAAGCTTTTTTAGTTTTAAATGGTTTTTTTCTATTAGGATAACAACTAGTACAAATTTTACAAGTAATTCCGTAACATTCTCGAGCTTTACAATATTCTCTTCCATAATAAATTATTTGAAGATGTAGTTTATTCCAATATTTTTTTGGAAATAATCGTTTTAAATCCTTTTCTGTTTGAACGACATTTTTTCCATTGGTTAAACCCCATCTTTGAGCAAGTCTGTGTATATGTGTATCTACTGGAAAAGCTGGGAGACCAAAACCTTGAGACATAACTACGCTCGCTGTCTTATGACCAACCCCTGGTAACTCTTCTAACTCCTCAAATGTTTTTGGAACCTTGCCTTTATATTTTTCAACAAGAGTTTTTGACAAGTTATAAACACTTTTGGATTTAATCCTAAATATTCCAATACTTCTTATTAACTTTTCTATTTTTTTTCTTCCCAATTTTACGAAATGTATAGGTTTATAATATTTTGGATAAATATTTTTTGTAACATTATTTACATTTAAGTCTGTACATTGTGCAGATAGGAGAACTGATATTAATAGTGTAAATATGTTTTTATGCTTTAGAGGAATTGGAGTTCTGGGATATGTTTTATTAAGAATTTTTAGAACAATTTTTGCCCTTTGATTTTCATTCATTAACAAATTATTTAAAATTTAAAACATCTCTCATAGAATAAAGTCCTGGTTTTTTTTTTAGTAACCATTTTGCTGCAGTAAAAGCACCTTCAGAATAAAGGGCCCTATCAAAAGCTTCATGATTAAGTGTAATTATTTCCTTTCCACTTGAGAAAGTTACTTCATGTTCGCCTATAACTTCACCTTTTCTTAATGAATTAAAATTTATTTTTTTTCCATAAGGAAATGATTTTTTATTTAAAAATTTTTTACCAATTAATTTGTAAAAATTTTTATTTTTACCGACGGCAATTCCCTTGCCAAGCATCAATGCAGTTCCTGAAGGATGATCTTTTTTATGTTTATGATGAATTTCAAACACCTTGCTTAAAAAACTATTTCCTAATGATTTTGAGGTAATTTCAGTCAAATACATTAATAAGTTAATACCTAAACTCATATTACCTGCTTTAAGAATTGGTATTTTTCTAGAAAACGTTTTGATCAAATTTTCTTGTTTTTTTGTAAATCCAGTTGTCCCAATAACTACTCTTTTTTTAAGCTTAGATGCAATTTTAAGAACTTCAAAAGTGCATTTTGGAACTGTAAAATCAATTATTAAATCTGCATTTTTAAAAGCTTTTTCAGTATTGAGACTTGGTTTAATGCCATTAATTTTTTTACTTATTTTTCTATTCTCGGTAAGAGCTACTAATTTAAAATTTTTATCTGATCTTGCAGATTTTATTATCTGTTGACCCATCCTACCCATGCATCCTGTAATAGCTAAATTAATCTTTTTCATTTTTAATGATTAAATCATATAATTAATATAATTTAAAAAATATTATAATGATTGATAAAAAACAAATTATTTCAGTTTTTATTTTATCATTATTTGTTTCATTTTGTTATTATTTTTTAAAACAAAACATATGAAATTGCAGTAATTATTAAAATAATGACCAACCATACAGAAAAATTTGTTAAAAATATTTTTAATTTAGAGTTAGTATTTAAGAAAGCTGGCAGAACTAAAATCAAAATAGCTATGAGAGATATCGCAGGGACTATTTCTTCCATAGATATTTCTAACTTTTCCAAAAACTTTTAGCTTTCTGAAAAAATTTTTTTATACTTGGATTTGATTTTTCGTTCTCAATTTTTCTGAATTTTTCGAGCAATTCTTTCTGTTCTCTATTAAGGGAAACTGGAACTTCAGTGCTAACTTGTATATATAAATCTCCATTTCCACTACCTCTCATATAAGGCATACCTTTAGCTTTTAATCTAAACTGTTTACCACTTTGGGTGCCAGCTGGAATTTTAATTTTTGCTTTTCCACCATCAATTGTTGGGATTTCTATTGAAGTTCCTAAAGCTGCGTCTGCAATTGATATTGGACATTCAAAAAATAAATTTTCATCTGATCTTTTAAATAGTTCGTGAGAATAAACGTTTATGAATAAGTAAAGGTCGCCGTTACTACCACCTCTTGATCCAGCTTCACCTTTTCCTGTTAATCTAATTCTAGTGCCATCGTCGACACCTTTTGGTATTGTGACAGATAATCTTTTGGAAGTTTGTTTTTTTCCTTGACCACTGCAACTGGAACATGGATTTGTAATTTCTTCACCACTACCTGAACACTGAGGACAAGTTTGTTGAACAGTAAAAAAACCTTGATTTGATCTAACCTGTCCATGCCCTCCACACATTGAACAAGATCCAACATTGTGCCCGGGTTTTGAACCACTTCCTTTACAAGTTTCACATTTTTCTGAGGTTGAAAATTTTATATCTTGTTTTTTTCCGGTGTAAGCCTCCTCTAAAGTTATTGAAAGATCATATCTAAGATCTGAACCTCTATTATTTGATCTTCTACTTCTTCTTCCTCCACCAAAACCATCACTAAAGAAATCTTCAAAAATATCAGAAAAGTGACTGGAAAAATCAAAGTTACCAAATCCTCCTCTACTAGCACCACCATTATCAAAAGCTGCGTGACCAAAATTATCGTAGTTTTGTTTTCTTTCGGTATTAGATAGGACATGGTAAGCCTCGGAAGCTTCTTTAAACTTCTCCTCAGCTGCCTTATCGCCTTTATTTTTATCAGGATGATATTTAACGGCTAATTTTCTATAAGCTGATTTAATTTGATCTGCCGAAGAACCTTTATCCACACCTAAGACGTCATAGTAATCTCTTTTTGCCATAACTAATTATAGACAACTAGTTGATAGTCTAGGCGCTTTTTTCTTTATTCTCGTCTTTTACTTCTTCAAAGTCTGCATCAACAACGTTATCGTCTTTTTTTCCTTCTTGGTTTTTGTCTTTTGGTGCATCACCTGGCTTCGCACTTTGTTGAGATTTATAAATTGCTTCGCCCAATTTCATTGAAGCTTGTACTAAATCTTGAGTTTTCTTTTTAATATCTTCAATATCAGTTCCCTTAAGAGAGTTTCGCAAATTTGCTGATGCTGTTTCAATAGCTTTTTTGTCAGCTTCTGAAACTTTAGCCCCATGCTCCTTTAAATTCTTCTCAGTTGAGTGTAAAAGAGTATCGGCTTGATTCCTTGCATCGACAGCCTCTCTTTTTTTCTTATCTGCTTCTTTATTAGACTCGGCCTCTTTAACCATTTTATTAATTTCTTCTTCGCTTAATCCACCAGAAGCTTGAATTTGAATTTTTTGTTCTTTGCCAGTTCCTTTGTCTTTAGCGGAAACATTAACAATACCATTTGCATCAATATCAAAAGTTACTTCGATTTGAGGAACACCTCTTGGAGCTGGAGCTATTCCTACAAGCTCAAAATTTCCTAAAATTTTATTATCTGCTGCCATTTCTCTTTCACCCTGCAAAACTCTTATTGATACTGCAGGCTGGTTATCTTCAGCCGTTGAGAAAACTTGACTTTTTTTAGTTGGGATTGTGGTGTTTTTATCGATTAATTTTGTAGATACACCCCCTAAAGTTTCAATACCTAAAGAAAGAGGTGTAACATCAAGAAGAAGAACATCTTTTACATCTCCCTGCAAAACTCCTGCCTGTATAGCTGCACCCATTGCAACTACTTCATCTGGATTAACACTTTTATTAGGGTCTTTACCGAAAAAGTTTTTTACAGTTTCAACAACTTTTGGCATCCTTGTCATTCCACCAACCATTACAATTTCATTTATATCATTTGCAGTTAAACCAGCATCTTTTAGGGCAGTTTTACATGGTTGAAGAGTTTTGCTAATCAAGTCTTCTACTAGAGCTTCCAATTTTGCTCTTGTCATTTTTAAATTTATATGTTTTGGACCAGTTTTGTCAGCTGTTATAAATGGTAAATTTATATCTGTTTGCTCTGCAGACGATAGTTCAATTTTAGCTTTTTCAGCTGCTTCTTTTAATCTTTGAAGAGCTAATTTATCTGATTTTAAATCTATACCATTATCTTTTTTAAACTCTGCAACTAAATAATCCACAATGGTATTATCAAAATCTTCACCTCCTAAAAAGGTATCACCATTTGTAGACTTTACTTCAAATACACCGTCTCCTAACTCAAGTATAGAAACATCAAAAGTACCTCCGCCCAAGTCATATACTGCTATTTTTTTGCTTGCTTTTTTATCTAAACCATAAGCCAAAGAGGCTGCAGTTGGCTCATTTATAATTCTTAATACTTCTAATCCTGCAATTTTACCTGCATCTTTTGTAGCTTGTCTCTGTGCGTCGTTAAAATATGCAGGTACAGTAATTACCGCCTTTGTAACTTCTTGCCCTAAATATTTTTCAGCTGTTTCTTTCATTTTTTGTAAAATAAAAGCTGATATTTGTGATGGTGAATATTTTTGGCCTTTAGCTTCTATCCATGCATCACCTTTTTCAGAATTAACTATTTTGAAAGGAGCAGAATCCACATCTTTTTTTACAGATGGATCTTCAAAATTTCTTCCAATTAATCTTTTTACTGCAAAAATTGTGTTTTGAGGATTGGTCACTGCTTGTCTTTTTGCAGGCTGTCCAATTAATTTTTCATCACTCTCTGTGAAAGCAACTACCGAAGGAGTTGTTCTTGCACCCTCTGCATTTTCTAAGACTTTTGCTTGTGTCCCTTCCATTATGGCGACACATGAATTTGTAGTCCCTAAATCTATTCCTATTACTTTGCTCATATTTATTAAATATCCAAACTCATATAAGTGTTAATTTTTAATCTACAAGCTAATTTACTTGTCATTTTTGTAGCTTTTTTCCTTGTTTTCCCCATCTTTTTTGGCTTCTTCGTTCTTATTTTCTTTTTTCTCCTCTTTTTTTGAAACTCCAACTAATGCAGGCCTTAGCAATCTATCTTTCATTGTAAACCCTTTTTGAATTTCCTGAACTATTGTACCTGGTTCTTTTTCGTTATTTTCTATTTCAATCATTGCTTGATGGTAGTTTGGGTCAAGTTTTTTATTTATTGAGGAAATAGGTTCAATATTATTTTTTTTAAAAATAGATAATATATCTTTGTTTAGTATTTCTAAATGTTCAAGAGTTTTGTCTAAATTTTTAGTATTACTTAAACTTTCGTCATTCTTTAGTGATTGTTTAGCCCTTTCAATATTATCTACAAGATTTAACGTTTCTCTTGCAAATGAAAAACCTCCATAATCAAAGGCCTCATCCTTTTCTTTTTCATATCTCCTTCTTTGATTTTCCATTTCAGCAAAAGTTCTAGTAAGTTTATCTTCCAATTCTTTTACTTTTTCCTCGGGAGATAATTCTTTATCTAGTTTTTTTTTGTGAATATTTTCTGAGCTTTTAATTTGATTATCCTCTTTATTAACTTTATCCTCAGTTTCAGTGTTTTGATCTTTTTCCATTAAGACTTATATGGTATGAAATTTAAAAATTGCTAGATGTATAATAAAAAAATAAATAAATTACTAATTGGTACTAATAATAGTGGAAAACTCAGAGAAATTAAGGATTTATTGCCAAAAAGAACGAAAATTTTTTCAACTAAATATTTTAAATTAAAGAGTCCTAGAGAAAATGGAAAAACTTTTTTACAAAATTCACTCATTAAGGCTAAATTTTTTTCAAAAAAAACTAATATGATTTGTTTGGCAGATGACTCTGGACTTGAAATTGATTTATTAAAAAAAAAACCTGGAATTTTTTCTTCAAGATGGGGTGGAAAAAATCAAAACTTTAATAAAGCGATATTAAGAGTTTTTAGAGAACTTTATAAAAAAGATAAAAAATGGAAAGCTAAAAAAATTAAAGCCAGGTTTGTATGTGCTTTGACAATTTATTGGCCTAATGGAAAAAAAATAAAATCATTAGGAAAAGTTGAGGGCTTCATATCAAATGAAAAAAAAGGAAAAAATGGATTTGGGTATGATCCCATTTTTATGCCAAAAAAAAGTAAGATTACTTTTGGTCAAATGAAACCAATTAAAAAGTATAAGATTGATCATAGATATAATGCCTATAAAAAAATTAAAAAATTTTTTTAATATTACTATTTTCAATTTTATAAAAGTTTAAAACATGGTTAATTTTTTTATCTTTAATCTCAAAAATTCCTACTTTTCCTTTAAATTTATTTTTTTTTAAAAAAATTTTTTCGTCTATATTCCAATTATTTTCCAAAATTAAATAATAAACTAGACCGACTAAATCATAACTGAGAAATGATAATTGATTTGGATAATGATTAAATTCTTTAAAATATAATTCTACAAATTCATCGTAGTTTTTTTTATTAACAGAAGGATAATATATTGGTTGGTAGCTTGTTTCTTTCAACAGTGATTCATCGAACCATTGATTTAAAGTTATGAAATAAGTATCTACAGGCTTAACATCTGTATAAATTAATGATGTTGTTATGCTTTTTAAGCTTTCATCAAAATCAGCAATTATTACAGAGTCAAATCCAATTTTTCCTAATGTATCTCTTTTCTCCAAAATCTTGATTTTTTTTTCTTTATTTGGATCATCAGAATTTTCTAGCCTGCTAATTTCATCTTTTATATTTTGTTTTCTTTGAGAATATTTTGTAATTTTTTCTATTTGCTTAGTAAGTTTAGTTGGATCGGAATCATAATAATGGACTTTAAAAGTTTTTAGTTTTGATCTTTTAATCGCTTTTTCTATCTCATTTTTGTAGCTTTTATTTGGAATTAAAAAAATTGTTTTTTTAATCTCTTTATCTTTTTGAAATTTTGATATTGTGTTTAGTTGTGAAC
Organism: uncultured Pelagibacteraceae bacterium; assembly: GCA_902567765.1. GTDB lineage: Bacteria > Pseudomonadota > Alphaproteobacteria > Pelagibacterales > Pelagibacteraceae > Pelagibacter. Next base: position 19,703 of record CACFNI010000010.1, read on the forward strand.
CTGCATTAATCCCAGTACTTATTATATTTTTTGGATTATCTATAATTTTATTGGTTAAAGACAAAAAAATCATATCATCTAATTCTTCTAGCTTACTTAAATTTTTGTTGAAAACTGGCCCAATAACTATCTCAACACCAAGTTCCCTAAGTTCTTTCGCTTTTCTCAATGTACTATCTGGATTTGACTCTGTATCTTTTGGAATTATTTCAATTAATGGATTATCTATCTTATTAATCGCTAGCAAAGTTGATTTAATTATTGATTGTCCTATTTCACTAAATTCTCCACTCATTGGAACTAATAAACCTAATTTTATTTTGTTTTGAGCTAACAAAGAAGTACAGGTAGAATAAAAGAATATAACTGAAATAAAGATAAATTTAACAAAGATTTTCATTTTTATATTTTTATTATATTATTTATAGTTTAATGATTCCTCAAAACGATACAAATTCAAAAAGTTTAAAAAATGGTTTGTACTTAGTTTCAACACCTATAGGAAATTTAGCAGATATTACTTTTAGAGCAATAGAAGTACTTAAAAATTCTGATTATATTCTTTGTGAAGATACAAGAATTTCAAAAAGATTGCTAAATAAGTATAAAATTAGTTCAAATTTGATTCCCTACCACAAATTTAATGAGACAAAAAATTTAAAAAAAATAATTCAAATTTTAAAATTAAATAAAATTGTTTCTATAATTTCAGATGCTGGGACCCCAACCATATCTGACCCAGGGAGAGTTTTGATTAAAGAATGTATTAAAAAAGGCATTGAAATTTTTCCAATCCCAGGTGCTTCCGCTGTTACTTCTGCAGTTTCAATTAGTGGTTTTTCTGATCGATATTATTTTCTTGGCTTTTTTCCTGAAAAACAAAAAGAAATTCTTAATCAACTTAAAATAATTTCTAATTTAAATTGTTCAATTGTATTTTTTATATCATCAAAAAAATTTAACAAAATAATAAAATCCTTAAAGGTATTCTTCAGTGATAGAGAAATAGTTATTGCTAGAGAAATTTCAAAGTTTTTTGAGGAATTTATAAGAACAAAAGTTGAAGGGCTAGAATCATTTGAAAAAGAATTAAAAGGAGAATTAACGGTTGTTATTTCAGAAAAATATAAGAATAAAAACACTTCGAATAAGTTAAGCGAATCTGATAAAAAATATATTAAAAAAATGATAAAAACCTCATCGATAAAAGATATAACAAACTTAATAAGCTTGAATACTGATATTTCAAAGAAAGAAATTTATAATTACTGTTTAAAATTAAAAAATGAAAAATAACTTAATATTAATATTTTTAATATTTTTTACTTTCAGTTCTTGTGTAGGTACTGGCTCAAGAGGAGTTTTTGGTACAGGAGTCAGTGTAGCTTTAGATCCACGATCTTTAGGCACGCAAATAGATGATTCTATAATGCAAAAAAATGTAGCTGCTCGATTGATCATGATGAACAAAAATTATATTTTATCAATAAATACTAAAGTTTTAGATGGGAGAATTTTTTTAACTGGAAAAGTTGATGATCCTGAGGAAAAACTTCAAATCACTAAAATTGCATGGGAAACTGAAGGCGCAAGATCTGTAAGAAACGATATTAAGATAAAAGACGAATTCAATTTTAAACAATCAGCTAAAGATTTATTGATAACGTCACAATTGAGAACTGCTATGATTTTAAGTAAAAATATTAAAGCAACAAATTATAATATTGATACATATAAGAAAAAAATTTTTATTTATGGAATTGCATTGAATGATGAAGAAAGGCAAGAGGTTATAGATGAGGCAAAAAGTATTTTAGATGTAGAAAAAGTTGTAGCTAGTATTTTTTTAGTTGAGGATTTAAGAATTCAGAAAAACTAATTTTTTTTCCCATAATTGATTACTCCCGCAGAGTATGCAGCAACAGATGCTAAATTTAGTATATCTGATGTAGAGGATCTTAGTGGTGCAATTTCTATTGGTTGTCCTAGTCCAATTAACAGTGGCCCTATAACTTTAGCTCCTCCTAATTCTTTCATCATTTTGTAAGATATTGCTGCACTATGTTGTCCAGGCATAATCAATATATTTGCATTTCCAACAATGCCTGAAAAAGAATAAAGTTCTTTATATTCTTCATTCAAAGCAACGTCAGGCTGCATATCTCCATCAAATTGAAAATCAACTTTTTTTTCTTGTAAAATTTCCACTGCATCTCTTATATGTTTTGTTCTACTTGTTGCAGGTTGTCCAAATGTGGAGTGAGAAACAAAAGCAACTTTAGGATCAAATCCAAATAACCTCACAACTCTTGCAGATGAAATAGCTATTTCTGCAAGTTGAACAGAGGTAGGATATTCATGAACGCTTGTATCCCCAACAAAAACTGTTTTTCCCCTATTTACTATCATATTTAAACCAAACATTATTTCACCTGGTCTTGCATCAATTACTTTGTTTATCTTTTCTAATGAAGTAGCATATTTTCGAGTATTTCCTGTTACTGCTCCGTCAGCGTCGCCACACGAAACCATACAAGAAGTCCATATAACCCTATCATTTCTTATCATTCTATCGCAGTCCCTTTCTAACAAACCCTCTTTTCTCTGTAGTTTTTTAAATAAATAATTTGCGTATTTTTCTCTTTTTTGTCTGTCAGTTGAATTAACTATTTCGATATCTAAATTTTCACTATATCCAATATTTTTAAGTTGTTCTTTTATTTTATCTTTTTTTCCAACAAGTATAGGTATCCCAAATTTACTATTTTTAAAAGCAATTGCAGCTTTTAAGGTATTTTCATCTTCACCATCTGCAAAAACTATTTTTTTTTGATTTTTTTTTATTTGGTTGTTTATACCCTGCATAATTGTTACTGATGGATCAAGTCTTTGTTTAAGTTGTTCTTTGTAAATTTCAAAATCATCTATTTTTTTCCTTGCGACACCACTTTTAATAGCTGCCTTTGCAACAGCCACAGGTATTTCACAAATTAACCTTGGATCAAAAGTTGAAGGAATAATATACTCTCTTCCATACTTTGGTCTTTCACCTCCCATCGCAGCTACCACTTCGTCTGGCACATCCTCTCTCGCAAGTTCCGCAATTGCTTTGGCTGCTGCTATTTTCATATCTTCGTTAATTGTTTTAGCTCTTACATCTAAAGCTCCTCTAAAAATATATGGAAATCCAATTAAATTATTTACTTGATTTGGATAATCTGATCTTCCAGTAGCTACTATTGCATCATCTCGAACCTCTTCAACTTCTTCAGGAGTAATTTCTGGATCTGGGTTTGCACAAGCAAATATAATTGGATTTTTTGCCATTTTTTTTACCATTTTTTTTGACAGAATGCTTTTTGAGGATAATCCTAAAAAAACATCAGTATCTTTTATTGCATCATCTAAAGTTCTATCTTTTGTTTCAATTGCATGTTCAGACTTCCATTGATTTAAATTATCTCTCCCTTTGTACAATACGCCTTTACTATCTAGCATTGTTATATTTTTATTAGGAACGCCAGTTTTTTTTAATAGATTTGTGCATGCTATAGCAGATGCTCCAGCTCCATTTACAACTACTTTAATTTTTTTTATAGATTTTTTAAATATATCTAGAGCATTAATTAATGCTGCGGTTGTTATTATTGCTGTACCATGTTGATCATCATGAAATACCGGTATATCTAAGATTTCCTTCAACTTTTTCTCAATAATGAAACAATCTGGTGCAGCTATATCCTCTAAGTTTATTCCACCAAAACTATTCGCAATACTTTTGATACTTTTAATTATTTCGTCTGTATTAGTAGAGTCAATTTCAATATCAATTGAGTTAATATCTGCAAATCTTTTAAATAGCACAGCTTTTCCCTCCATTACAGGTTTCGAAGCTAATGCACCCAGGTTTCCCATACCAAGTACAGCAGATCCATTACTTATAACAGCTACCAAATTCCCTTTAGTTGTATAATCATAAGCTGCATCAGGATTTTTTGAAATTTCCCTCACTGGCGCTGCAACACCCGGAGAATATGCTAGAGCTAAGTCTCTTTTTGTTGTCATGGGTTTAGAGGAAACAATTTCAATCTTGCCTGATTTATTGCTATTATGAAAGTCTAAAGCTTCTTTATCTGTGTAATGATCAATTTTTGTTTTTTTCATTTACGATAATTAGATATACAAATAAAGCAATTTTAAGACTAATATGATTTATGAACCTTATTAAGTCAACAGGCACATTTAGTTTTTTTACTATAGTTAGTAGAATACTTGGATATTTAAGAGATATTTTGATAGCGATATTTCTTGGAGCTGGACCTTTAGCGGATGCATTTTTTGTTGCTTTTAGAATTCCAAATACATTTCGAAGACTATTTTCCGAAGGAACCTTTAATGCAGCATTTGTGCCCAGTTACACATCTGAGTTATCGAATGGAAAAGATTTTTCTGAAAAATTTACAACAAAAGTTTTTAGTTTATTAATTTTAGTTCTATTTTTTCTTGTTTTAATTATTGAAATTTTCATGCCGTATTTTGTTTTTCTTATTGCACCAGGATTTAGCGGAAGCCAAGAAAAAATGGATTTAGCTATAGATTTAACTAGAATTACTTTTCCTTTTTTATTTTTCATAAGCTTGTCATCTTTTTTTTCAGCAATAATGAATTCACATAATAGATTTGCAGTTGCTGCAGCAGCTCCAATAATTCTTAACTTTTTCTTAATATCTGTACTATTCTATGGAAATTATTTAGGTGATAAACTTGTTTACTATTTATCCTACGCAGTAACTTTAGCTGGGATTGCCCAATTTATTTATCTATACTTTTATGTAAAAAAATTTTATAAACCAAAATTAAATTTCAAATTTACAATTGACGAAAAAATTAAAAGTTTTTTTTCTAAATTACTTCCAAGTATTTTTTCATCTGGCGTAGCTCAAATAAACATTTTGGTTGGAACAATTATAGCTTCTTTTCAAGCTGGAGCTGTTTCTTATTTATATTATGCAGATAGAATCTACCAAATAAATCTTGCAATTGCTGGTATTGCAATAGGTACGGTAATTCTTCCTCAACTTTCTAGACATGTTAATAGTAATGAGAATGAAAAAATTAAATTGTTACAAAATAAAGCATTAGAATTTAGTTTATTTTTGAGCCTACCGGCATTTATAGCTTTATTAATTGCATCTGAGGAAATTATATCCGCTCTATTTGGATATGGAACATTTGATGAGTTATCGGTTAAAAATTCGTCAAAAGCACTTTTTTATTTTGCATTTGGGCTTCCAGCATTTTCACTAATAAAAGTTTTTTCAAGTTTTTATTTTGCGAGACAAAATACAAAATTACCATTTTATATCTCATTAACTTCAGTTTTTCTGAATATTTTGATAAGTATTACTTTTTTTAATAAAATTGGATTTATAATTATACCTATTGCAACAAGTATATCCTCTTGGTTTAATTGTATACTACTTTTTATTTTTTTAAAAAAAGACAAATTTTTTAATTTTGATTTAACATTCTTTGCTAAGTTTTTAAAAATATTATTTTCATCAATTATTATGAGTATTATAGTTTATTATTTACTCTTTTATTTTGAAACGAATCTTTCATATAATGAAAGTTTTAAATCAATATTCCTTGTTGGAATTGTGATAGCTGGACTTATTTCTTATTTATTAATTGCGTTTTTTATCAAGGCTTTCAAAATTAGTGATATTAATTTAAGGTACTAATTTGATGTCAAAAAAAATTTTTTCTGGTGTTCAACCATCTGGTAATTTGCATCTTGGAAATTATTTAGGTGCTATAAAAAACTTTGTTGAACTCCAAAATGGAAAAAATACTGATTGTATTTACTGCATTGTTGATTTGCATGCGATAACAGTTAAACAAGATCCTAAAGAACTTAAAAAAAGTATAAGAGAAACTTTGGCTGCATTTATTGCAAGTGGATTGGATTCAAAAAAAAGTATTATTTTTAACCAATCAGCTGTGTCAGCTCATTCTGAAGGTGCTTGGATTTTAAGTTGCATTGCAAGAATGGGGTGGCTGAATAGAATGACACAATTTAAGGAAAAAGCAGGCAAGGATAAAGAAAAAGCAAGCATTGGTCTTTATGCTTATCCAGTCCTAATGGCCGCCGACATATTACTTTATGACACTACGCATGTGCCAGTAGGAGATGATCAAAAACAGCATCTAGAGCTATGTAGAGATATTGCTCAGAGATTTAATAATGATTTTGGGATTTCAAATTTTTTGAAAGTTCCTGAACCACTTATCCAAAAAAATTTTTCTAGAATTATGAGTCTCAAGGACGGTACAAAAAAAATGAGTAAATCAGACCCATCAGATTTTAGTAGAATAAATCTTATGGACAATAAGGATAAAATAATAAATAAAATTAAAAAAGCTAAAACAGATACGTTGCCGATGCCAAATGAGAATGAAGATTTAAAAAATAGAACCGAAGTATTGAATTTATTAGTTATTTTTTCAAGCTTATCAAATCAAAGTATTGAAAAATCTATAAATGAATTTAGTGGAAAAAATTTTTCTATTTTTAAGGAAAAACTTGCTAACTTGTTAATAGAAAAAATTGAGCCAATTTCAAAAGAAATCAATAAATTATTAAACGATCAAAAACATTTAGATGGTATTTTGCATGAAGGTTCTGAAAAAGCCAATGAATTTGCATCAAAAAAAATTAAAGAAATGAAAAAAATTATGGGATTTTGAGAATAAATTACTATATTAAAAAAATGTTTGTACAAACCGAAACTACGCCAAATCCAAACTCATTAAAGTTCATTCCTGGGAAAATAGTCTCTAATAGCGGACAAATCGAAGTTACTAAAAAAAATCAAATTAATAATGATTTAGTTAAAAATTTATTATCGATAAATGGTGTGACTGGGGTTTTTTTAGGAAAAGATTTTTTATCAATTAATAAGGAGGAGAGTATTGATTGGGAAGATATAAAACATATAGCTAAATCTTTGATTGGAGAATTTTACTCTGAGGGTAAAGATTTTATTTATGATGAAAATATTGAAAGTAAAGATAAAAAAGAATTTAAAGAAATCGAAAAACAAATAATTAAAGTATTAGATTCAAAAATCAGACCTGCAGTTGCAAGAGATGGAGGAGATATAAAATTCAAAGAATTTAAAGAAGGGGTAGTAACAGTGGAGTTACAAGGAAGTTGTTCAGGATGTCCAAGTTCTACTATGACTTTAAAACAAGGTGTAGAAAACTTGCTGAAACATTACGTTCCAGAGGTAAAAGTAGTTGAGGCCGTTTAAAAATGATTAAAAAAAAAATTCTTACAAAAGAAATTATATATAAATTTTTTAATAGAAAGGGATCAACTAACTTAAAAAAAAATCAAATTAAATTTTTTAATAAAAATTTTAAAAACTTGTACTATACATCATTTTCAAGTTTTTTTATTATTTTGTTTTTCTACTTTCTTCCATCAATTATTGATTTTCAAAAAAATACAATGTTAACTTCTGTAGAGATTGAAAATAAATCTAAAACTAATCTAGAAAAAGTTTTAAAAGGACAACCACTAGATATAAATCCTGACGCAGGTGAAGTTTTAAATTTAAAAAACTTATATGAAGATGTATTTAAGTTTGATCATTTGCCAACTGACACTGTAAGACTAAATGCATCAACAATAGAGCAACTTTTTAAGGATACGGATTATAATCTTAAAGACGTTAGAAAAACAAAATTAGTTAAACCTATAACTTTGTCATTACTTCCAGAGGAAATGAAAATGATAGAAAGTTCAAAAAGAAAAAAGAACTTATTTATAAAAATAATATTACCTCTTATTTTGGAGGAAAATAATAGAATAAAACTAGATAGAAGAAAATTATTTGCCATTTTAAATAAAAATAAAAATACAAACTCAGAAAAAAATTGGCTAAATTTAAAATTTAAACAATATGGTGTATCTAACAATGATTTATCAACCTTAAAAATACGAATGGATGAGATACCAGTATCTTTAGCCATTGCACAAGCTGCCAAAGAAACAGGATGGGGAACATCAAGATTTGCGCTCGAGGGTAATGCACTATTCGGTCAATGGACTTGGTCTGGTGAAGGTATAAAACCAGCAGGTGCTGATGATGACACAACACACAAAGTTATGAAATTTAAAATATTAAAATCTTCAGTAAGAGCTTATCAAAGAAACTTGAATACGCATTCAAGCTATAAAGACTTTAGGTTAGCTAGAGCAGAATTGAGGGACAATAAAATGAAGTTAGATAGTTTGATACTTTCAAACTATCTTAATAAATACGCTGAAACTGGAAATGAGTATGTAAAAATTTTAAAAAAGATAATAAAGCAAAATAACCTAATAGAATTCGATGACGCAAAATTACTACCATCTAGTAAAAAGCTTAAAAGCTTAATTTAAATTAACAGAAAATTGTAAACCAAACCATCTCCAACCATCTTTATCATTTAAGGAGCAATTAATTCTTCCTCTCCTAAAAAGAAATTTATCTCTGAAATTTACAATTAATTTATTTTTTACTAATTTAATATCAGATTTTTCCCACTTATTTCCCTCATCAGAAAAACAATTTATATTTTTAAGATTTTTCTGGTTTTCGAAAAAATCTATAACTAGTTTTGGTGGATTATTTTTATTAATATATTTATCTTTTGGACTTATATTTTTAAATTGTAAAGGTAAAAGGTCTATTAAAAAGTTAAATCGCTCTAAATCTCCATATTTCTCATTAATAGGAAATCTTGGAAGTTCGAATCTATCCTTATTAAAATCAATTACTCCGGAGTGTTGACCAAAACCATATTCAAATTTTCTCTTCAGATAATTTTTTTGATCTAAGCTGTATTCTCCAAATGGATACGAAAAAAATATAGGATTATAACCTAATTTTTCATTAAAAATTTTTATTGATAAATCAATATCTTTTTTAAAATCATCAAAATCGAGATCTAACAAATATTCGTGGGAGTGAGAGTGATTTCCAATAAAGGCAAAACTTTCTTTTTCAACCTCTTTTATTTGCTCCCAGGTCATGTACCCTCTTTTACCTACCGGCTCAGTTGATACAAATAGTAAGAACGGAATCTTATTTTTTTTTAAAAAAGGCCAGGCATTTTCATAAAAAGAAGTAAAAGCATCATCAATAGTAATTAATATTTTTTTTTTTAGTTTTGGTTTCTTAAAATTTAAGCCGAAATTTTTTGGATTTTCAAATTCATAATTTTTACTTTCAATAATATCAATATGCTTTTGGAAAATATTCATTTGTATATTTGTAGATGGATATTTATTTTCATTAAACCTATGATACATTAAAGATAGTGTTCCTAAATCCTTTGAATAGTATTTGATATTATTTTCATCTGCCTTAGAATTGATTATAAATAAAAATAAAATTATGAATGATTTAATAATTGATGCTACAACAAGTAAAATTTTTCTAACTCTCATAAAAAATAATAAAAATATTTATACTAGTAAGTATCAAAATAGTAAAAATAATTTTGATAAACTGGTAGTCTTAATTCAGGATTTATTAGATAAAAATAAAATGTTAACAAAAAATTTAAACAGAATTTATGTAAATAGAGGTCCAGGAAGTTTTGCTGGGGTTAGGGGTTCTATTTCAGTTGCCAAAGGCTTTCATATCTCACAAAATATTGATTTATATTGCTTCAGTTTTCTAGATTTTATAAACATTACAAAGGCTGCAAAAAATCAAATTATTAAAAATTCTTCCTTAATTTCACAATTTCACAATATAAAATATGACAAAATCCCTGAATTGTGCAAAAAATATAAAATTAAAAAAAATTTGATTAAACCACTTTATTTGAGTTAAAATAAAAAAATGTCATCTACAATTGAAACTAAATGTAAAAAAAAAGGGGTTAAACTTACAGATCAAAGAAAGATCATAGCAAAGGTAATGTCAGACTCAAACGATCACCCTAATGTTGATGAGCTTTATAACAGAGTTTCTAAAATTGATCCAAAAATAAGTATTGCTACAGTATATAGAACAGTTAAACTTTTTGAAGAAAGTGGAATTTTAGCAAAACATGACTTTAAAGGTGGAAAAGCAAGATACGAAGAACTAAACGAAGGTCATCATGATCATCTTATAGATGTTAAATCTGGAGAAATTATTGAATTTGTGGACAATGAAATTGAAGAGCTACAAAAAAAAGTTGCAGAAAAGTATGGTTACGAGTTAGTTGATCATAAATTAGAATTATACGGTATTAAAAAAAAATCCTAATTTAAATGGAGAAAAAAATTTTTATTAAAACTTTTGGTTGTCAAATGAATGAATACGACTCCAATCGTATTTATGACTCTGTAAAAAAAATAGGTTTTAAAAAAACAGATAAACATGAGGAAGCAAGTTGTTATATATTAAATACTTGCCACATCAGAGATAAAGCTAAAGAGAAAGTTTATCATGAGGTAGGCAGAGTTAAAAAATTGTATAGAAAAAAAAACAAACCAATATTGATTGTTGCAGGATGTGTTGCTCAAGCTGAAAATGAGGAGATGCTTAAAAGAGAACCATATATTGATGTTGTCATTGGACCACAATCGTATCATAAAATTAACGAAATATTAGAGAATTTTAAAGAAAAAAAAAGGAAGGAAGAAATCGATTTTGATACTATACAAAAATTTGAGTATTTTGATAAAATAAAGAATACAAGCAACAAGGTATCCTCATTTTTAACTGTACAAGAAGGGTGTGATAAATTTTGTCATTTTTGTGTGGTGCCTTTTACTAGAGGACCTGAATATTCACGACCTTTCAGTAAAATTATTAATGAAGCAGAGGATTTAATAAAAAATGGTGTAAAAGAAATTACGTTAATAGGTCAAAACGTAAATGCCTACCACCATGAGGAAAATTCAAAAATATATAAAATATCTAATTTAATTAATGAATTAGAAAAATTTTCTGAATTAGAAAGGATAAGATATACAACATCACATCCAAGAGATATGACTGATGATTTGATCGATTGTTATTCGACAAGTAAAAAATTAATGCCATTTTTACATCTGCCTATTCAAAGTGGATCTAATAAAATTTTAAAATTAATGAATAGGAAACATACAGTAGAGCAATATCTAGATGTATTTAATAAGTTAAAGAAAATAAATTCATCAATAGAACTCTCAAGTGATTTCATAATTGCATATCCTGGCGAAACAGAAGAGGACTATAATGATACAATCCAATTAATTAAAAAAATTAAATTTATCAACTCATTTTCATTTATTTTTAGTCCTAGGCCTGGAACTAGAGCTTCTGAATTAAAGTTAATTGATGACGAAATATCTAATGATAGACTTAAAAATTTACAAAAGATTTTATTTTTTCAACAAATGGAAATGAATAAATCTTTTCAAAATAAATCTGTAGATGTTCTTGTAGAAAATGAAATTAAGGAGCAAAACAAATTATTTGGAAGAAATAAGTACTTAAATTCAGTGATTTTTAAAGGTGATAAAAAAAACATTGGAAAAACAATTAAAGTTAAAATAGATAGTTGTAATCAAAATAGTTTATTTGGTATAATCGACCACAATAATATGAGAGCTGCATAGTTTGAGTAATACCGCTTATAAAAAATTAAATTCCGAACTTAAATTTGTATATTCAGAAAATGATACACTAAGTATAATTTTTCAAAGTAATGAAATGTTATTAGGAGTAGTTGGCGAGTTTAATAATAATATAAAAGAGCTTGAGAAAATTACAGATACTAAAATTTATTCTAGGGGTAATTCAATATTGGTAAAAGGTAATGAAAAAAAGAATGAATTAATTAAAAATGCAGTTAAATTTTTAACGGAGCAGTTCAAAATAAATAGAACTATTGAAAAAAAGGATATACTTTCATCTGTAAATAAATTTATGATTGATCAAAAAATCAATAATTCAGAGAGAAATATTGAATATATAATCAAAACACCTAAAAAGTCAGTAATACCAAGATCAGAAAAGCAAAAAAAATATGTTAGATCTTTAAAACAAAGCGAAGTTATCATATCTGCAGGACCTGCTGGTACTGGAAAAACTTTTCTTGCAGTAGCGGTAGCTCTAACGATGTTATTAGAAAAAAAGATTGAAAGAATAATTCTTTCTAGGCCAGCCGTCGAAGCAGGTGAAAGATTAGGTTTTTTACCTGGCGATATGAGAGAAAAAGTTGATCCATACTTAAGACCACTTTACGACTCATTATATGATTTACTAGATTATGAAAAGATACAAAAAAAAATAGAAGTTGGTGATATAGAAATAGCACCATTAGCATTTATGAGAGGAAGAACATTAAAAAATTCATTCGCTATTCTAGATGAAGCTCAGAATGCAACAGATACACAAATTAAAATGTTTTTAACAAGAATTGGAGAAAATTCTAAAATTGTAATTAATGGTGACCCAACTCAGATTGACCTACCAAATAAGTCACTGTCTGGATTAAACAGATCTAAAAAATTACTTGGACATTTAAAAGAAATTTCAATTGTTGACTTTGATCATAAAGATGTTGTTAGACACCCATTAGTATCAAAAATTGTAAAAGCATATTCAGACAATAATAGAGATGAATGATAAAGGGTAATGTATTTGTTGATTTTCCAAAATGGAAAAATAAAATTAAAAATC
>CACFNI010000011.1 GCA_902567765.1 uncultured Pelagibacteraceae bacterium
TTTATTAACAAAAGAATGTTTGCTTAGTAAGGTTCAAGAAAGGAATCCTGGCATTAAAAAAAAACAATATGAAGATTTATTATGCAAATATTTAAATGTAAGCAATTTTATTTGGCTAAACAAAGGTATAATAGGAGACGATACTCATGGACATGTAGATGATATATCAAGATTTATATCGAAAAATACTATTTTGACAGCTGTAGAGGTAAATAAAAAAAGTCCAAATTATAAAATTTTAAATGATAATTTAAAAATCCTTAAAAACTCGAAAAATGAAATTGGTAAAAAATTTAACATTATCAAAGTTCCAATGCCAAAACCAATTTATATAAAAAAAACAATAGTACCTGCATCTTATATGAATTTTTTCATTGCAAATAAAATAGTTTTACTTCCAATATTTAATGATAAGAATGATTCAAGAGTAATTTCAATTTTTAAAAGAAATTTTAAAAAAAGAAAAATAGTAACAATTAATTGTGAAAAATTAATTTGGGGTTTTGGAGCAATACATTGCATGACTCAGCAAGAGCCTGGTTAGCTAAATAGGCTTAAGGGTACTCAAAAGAAGTCTAAAAGGAATTAACATAATTAGAGCAACAAAAATTTTTACAGTTAAATCGCCCAAGGAAAGAGTTAACCATGGTATTCCAGTTGCGTAAAAAGCGATAGAAAAAAATAAAAAAGTATCTACAGTTGATCCAATTAAAGATGATGTTAATGGTGCAATAAACCATTTTCTTTTTCTATACTTATCAAATATTTGTACATCTAATAATTGAGCAACAATAAATGCTATTCCAGAACCAGCTGCAATTCTAATAGAAATTAAGTCAGCAAAATTTGTTGAAAATGTTAATGTAAATATAATTCCTATAAAAAATCCAAAGTAAACAATTTTTCTTGCTATCAATTTTCCATAAGACCTATTTGCCAAATCTGTTATTAAAAAAGCGATAGGATAACTAAATGCTCCATAAGTTAAAATATCTTGTAAATTATAATATTTTATTGGGAATTGAACTAAATAGTTTGATGCTAAAACTACAACTCCCATAAAAAATGAGAGTAAAATAAAAGGCTTATTCATTATGCAGATTTCGCGATGAGACTTCTTTTAATTTTTTTCAATCTTGGCGAAAGATTTTTGTTCTTTGCACTTTTAAGAAAAAGGTCAAATGTACCTTTTTTATCTACAGATCTTACCCCCGCGTTAGAAACTCTTAGTTTTAAGCTTCTTTTTAAAATTTCACTTTTAAAACTTACTTTTTTCAAATTTGGAAGGAATCTTCTTTTTGTTTTGTTATTTGCATGACTGACCTTATGACCCTTTAAGGGGTTTTTGCCTGTTAATTCACATTTTTTTGTCATAATAATAAAAGACTATATAGGCTGGGATTATAACAACGTCAAGTTTATTTAATCAACTTTGTTTTTACCAATTATTTGTCTGAAATTTTTAACCTTCTTATCAATTAATATTTGTTTAAGCTCTTTCTTTATTTTTGAAATAATACTTGGGCCCTGATAAACCATTCCAGTATAGAGTTGTAGATAATTAGAGCCTGCTAGGAATTTTTCATATGCACTTTTTCCTGAGTCAATACCTCCTACTCCAATTATATCAATTTTACCATTTAGAACATTATAGAATTTATTAATAAGTGAATTTGACTTATTCTCTAAGGGTTTTCCGGACAAACCTCCTTTTTGATATCTAGAATTGCTTAGCAATTTATCTCTATGACGATCAGTTGAGTTAGATATTATAATAGCATTTATCTTAAATTCAATTAACATTTTGGAAATACTTTCTATTTGAGCATCTTCAATGTCGGGAGAAATTTTTACTACAATAGGTATTTTTGAATTTAATTTTTCTTTTTGATTTATTAGTGTTGTCATTAATTCATCTAACTTTTCTTCATCATGAAAGTCTCTAAGTTTTTCGGTATTTGGAGAAGAGATATTAATTGTTAAATAGTCCGCTATATCGTAAAAAGTTTTTAATCCTATAACATAATCATTCAGTCTATCTTTGGTATTTTTGTTAGGTCCTAAATTTACTCCTAGTAAACCTTTTGGTTTATTTAAACGAATTCTAGAACTAATGTTCTCTGCTCCTAAATTATTGAATCCTAACCTATTAATTAATGCTTGATCTTCAACTAATCTGAAAACCCTTGGTTTCGGATTTCCATATTGGTTTAAAGGTGTTACGGTTCCAACTTCAACAAAACCAAAACCTAAACTAAACATAGAATTGTATATTTCTGCATTTTTATCAAAACCCGCAGCTAGACCAATTGGGTTATCTATTTT
This sequence comes from uncultured Pelagibacteraceae bacterium, assembly GCA_902567765.1. Classification (GTDB taxonomy): domain Bacteria; phylum Pseudomonadota; class Alphaproteobacteria; order Pelagibacterales; family Pelagibacteraceae; genus Pelagibacter. The sequence goes on from CACFNI010000011.1 coordinate 2,326, forward strand.
TTTTCCAAATAATTCAGTTTCAAACATCGGATTTTTTTTATCCTCATCAAAGATGTTTGGTGCAATATTTAATTTAAGAGATTTGATAGCAAAATTATGAGCTGTTTCAGGGTCTATTTTAAAAATTAAGTTTCTGATTTTAGAGTACATTATTTTAACTTATCTTTAATAAGCTGCTTTGTTTCCTTTATACCAAAGAATTTTATAAAAAATCCCAACCTTGGTCCATTCTCATCTCCAAAAACCACTTCATAAATAAGCTTGAACCATTCTCTTAGTTTTTCTTCATATCCATTTTCTTTGCCTGTAGAATAAATTAAAGTTTGGATATCTTCTGGAGACATATCATCATTACATTTATCAAGTGTTGAAATTAAGGCTTCTAAAGCTTTTTTTTCATTTTCATTAGGTTTCTTATATTTTTTTTTTAATTTTATAACTTCATTAAAATAATTTATTGCATAATCAATTAAATTATCAAATATTGGAAACTTATTTTCTATAATATTTTTTTTATATTTTTTAACAAATTTCCATAAAAGCTCTTTTGAGTTAGCATTGCTTGCTTCAACTAAGTTTAAAAGCATCGAAAAAGTCATGATCAAATCTTCTTTGGGAATTTCACCATTATGAACATGCCAGGCTGGATTTAATAAAATTTGCAATTCATTTTGAGATTTACTTTTTTGAATAAAATCTAAATATTCATCAACTGCTTTGGGTACAATTTCTTTATATAATTTTTTTGCTCTTTTTGGATTTTGGTACATAAACAAAGATAGACTCTCAGGAGATGCATATTCCAACCACTGCTCAATTGTAATTCCATTTCCTTTTGATTTAGATATCTTTTCCCCTTTTTCATCGAGAAACAATTCATAAGCAAAACCTGATGGATTGTTTTTTCCAAGTAATTTTATTATTTTTGAGGATAAAATTGCACTTTCAATAAGATCTTTTCCATACATTTCAAAATCTACATCAAGTGCATACCATCTCATTGCCCAATCTACTTTCCATTGGAGCTTACACTTGCCATCTAAAATACTCACCTCAAGTTTTTTACCATTGTTATCAAACAATATTTTAGATTTTTCCTTAAAAATTTCTAAAACAGGTATTTCTAATACAATTCCACTTTCTGGACATATTGGTAAAAATGGGCTGTAAGTTTTTTGACGCTCTTTACCCAAAGTCGGTAAAATAATATTCATTATTTCTTGATAATTTTCTAAAATTTTTTGAAGACTCGAGTTAAAAAAACCTGACGTATATAAATTGGTAGAACTTTTAAAATTATATTTAAATTTGAATCTATCTAAAAATTTTTTCAACATCTCATTATTATGGTCTCCAAAACTCTTATATTTTTTAAAAGGGTCTGGAATTGATGTTAAAGGTTTATGTAAGTTTTGGTTCAATAAATTTTTATCTGGTACATTATCTGGTACTTTTCTTAATCCGTCCATATCATCTGAAAAGGTAATTATTTCTTTTGGAATATCCGTAAGATAATTTAGAGCATTAACAACCATACTTGTTCTTACAACCTCTCCAAAAGTCCCAATGTGTGGAAGTCCGCTTGGACCATATCCAGTCTGTAAAACAATTTTGTTTTTTTTTTCTATAGTTTTTTTTCTTTCACGTAAAATTTTTTTTGCCTCAACAAAAGGCCAAGCGTTTGTCTTATCTAAATTATTTTTCTCAATCACAATTTCTTACAATATATCTTATTTTTTGGCGTATTTATTTATTCTTATAGAGTTGAAATTTATTTACCATAAAATAATGTTCTTTGAAAATGCCTAATTATAAAACTGTTTTTTTCACATTAGGAGTGCTTCAAATTATTCTTGGAATTTCTATGATAATTCCAATTATTTTCCAGATAGTATTTAATGAATTGGATTCTTCTTTTATTGGAGCGGGTATAATTACTGTGGTATTCGGTATTTTATTCTTTTTATCAAATATGGACCATCAAAAAAAATTAAACTTACAACAAGCTTTTTTATTAACTGCTTTATCTTGGCTTAGTATAGCAATATTTGGTTCTCTACCATTTATTTTTTCTTCACTAGAACTTAGTATCACTGATGCTTTTTTTGAGAGTATGTCAGGAATTACAACTACCGGATCTACAATTATAACAAATTTAAATGAAAGTCCTAAAGGTATACTTGTATGGAGAGCAATTTTACAATGGCTAGGTGGCATTGGTATCATTGTAATGGCAATAACTTTAATGCCCATAATGAATGTAGGTGGTATGCAGCTATTTAAAATTTCGAGCAACGATGCATCTGAAAAAATATTACCTAAATCAAAAGAAATATCATTAAGACTAATTATAATTTATTTTGTTTTAACTTTTTTATGCGCATCCTTTTACAAATTTTTTGGGATGAATGTTTTCGATAGTCTAACACATTCAATGACCACAATTGCTACAGGTGGTTTTTCAAACTATAATGAGTCAATAGGATATTTTAATAATGCTAGCATTGAATTAACTGCAATAATATTTATTATATTGGGTAGCATACCTTTCATATCTTATATTAAATTCTTAAGTGGGAATAAAAAAATTTTCATCCAAGACGCACAAATAAGAACTTTTTTAAAAATTATTTTAGTTTCAATACTTATAATTTCAATTTATCTAGTTTTTGCACATGAAACAATTTCATTTAAGATCTTTAGGCAAATTTCTTTCAATGTAGTTTCTATTTTAACAGGCACAGGTTATGTAACTCACCAGTTCGATAAATGGGGAAGTTTTCCTCTCATTTTTTTTCTTATATTAATGTTCATAGGTGGTTGTGCTGGATCAACAGCATGTGGAATAAAAATATTTAGAATTAAAATATTATATACTTTTTTAAAAAATGAATTAAAAAAAATAATTTATCCTAGGGGAGTTTTTATTATTAAATACGATAATAATAATTTAGATGATAAATTTATGTCATCTATAATATCGTTTATTTATTTATATATAACAATTTTTTTTATTATTACTGCCCTTTTATCTCTAAGTGGTTTAGATTTTATTACCTCGATTTCTGCTGCTGCAACCTCTATTTCAAATGTAGGACCTGGCTTAGGTAATATTATTGGTCCTAATGGAAATTTTTCCTTATTGCCAGACGTTTCAAAATGGATATTAAGTATAGCGATGATTTTGGGTAGATTAGAATTGTTTGCAATACTAGTTTTATTCCTACCTTCTTTTTGGAGAACTTAAATTGAAAAATAAACAAATATCAGTATTTCTTGAGAAAAAAGTTTTTAAACTTTTATTTTTTGGATTTTCATCGGGTCTTCCCATTCTTTTAGTATTTTCAACATTATCTGTTTGGCTGCATAAAGCAGGTATTGAAAGGAGTACAGTAACATTATTTAGTTGGGCGGGATTTGCTTATGCCTTTAAATATTTATGGTCACCACTTGTTGATAATTTTAAAATTTCATATTTTCAAAAATTTGGACACCGTAGAAGTTGGCTCCTTTTTTCACAAATAATGATATTCCTAAGTTTGTTAGCAACTTCATTAACAGACCCGGCAAAAAATATTTATTTAACTGCGGTCACTATTACTTTCTTAGCAATTTTCAGCGCAACACAAGATATAGTAATCGATGCGTATAGAATAGAAAGCGCACCACAAAGTTATCAAGGCCCTTTGTCTTCGATGTATATTGCTGGTTATAGATTGGCAATGTTAGTTGGTGGTGCAGGAAGTTTATGGCTTGCATCTTATCTTGGCGTTGAAACTTATAAACAATCTGTTTGGATGATAGTTTATATTTCTATGGGAGCTTTGATGTTCATTGGAATTTTAACAACATTATTATCAAACGAACCAAAGGTGAAAAGAAGTTATACATCTAAAAATAAACAACATACAAGATTTTTACTAGTTATATTATTTTCAATAATAAGCTTTATATTTTTTTATTCTTTTTTAGATAACCCTTTCAGCTCTGAAGACATATTTAAAAAATTTTTATTTGCAGCTATCAGGATTTGTTTATGTTTTTTATTGATGGCTTTTATAATATTATTATTTATAAAGATAAAATTTTTATCGAAAGACAGTTTTGAAAAAATATATTTAAATCCAATAATTAATTTTATTAAAAGATATGGTAAATTTGCTGTTTCAATATTAATTTTAATAAGTTTGTACCGTATCGCAGATGTTGTTATGGGTGTGGTAGCAAACATATTTTACCTTGAAAAAGGTTTTGATGTAAAAGAAATTGCAACTTATTCTAAATTTTTTGGGGTATTTGCAACAATACTTGGTGGTTTAGTTGGGGGTTTTTTTGCTTTAAGGTTTGGGACAATGAAAGCGCTTTTTTTAGGAGCATTGATCGCAGCTTCAAGTAATTTATTATTTGCATGGCTTGCTATATCGGAAGCCAATGTTTCTTTTCTGATTGCTGTAATTACTGCTGATAATATATCAAGCGGATTTGCTGGTGCTGCTTTCGTAGTTTATCTATCTGGCTTGACCTCTATCAGATTCACTGCAACCCAATATGCACTTTTTAGCTCTTTAATGCTATTTATACCTAAATTTATTGCAGGTTATTCTGGTAGCTGGGTAGACGTTATTGGTTATGCAAATTTCTTTTGTGTTACCGCTTTACTTGGCTTACCAGTTTTACTATTAATCATTTGGCTAGCAAAAGTTGCTCCAATTAAAAATTGAAAATGATTAATACAAATATAGTTTTAAATGTTTATAAGAAAAAATCTTCTAAATCTCCTTTATCAACTCAGCTTCTTTATGGAGATAAATTTAAAATTGTTAAGAAGTATGGAAAATTTTTAAAAATAAGAACAACATACGATAATTATACTGGCTATATAAAAAGTAAAAAGTTTAAAGAAAACTTTAATCCAACTCATAAAATTTCAAGTTTATCCGCTTATTTATATTCTAAGCCCAATAAGAAATTTAAACTTAGTAAGAAGATAAGTTTTTGTTCATATATAAAAATAAATAATAAAAAAAAAAATTTCCTTAGTTTTGATAAATACTGGATAAGTAAAAAAGATGTTTTACCGATAAAAAAGAAAGATTTATTGTTTTCAAAAATAAAAATGTTTAAAAATATAAAGTATAAATGGGGTGGCAACAGTTTTAAGGGAATAGATTGCTCCGCCCTTGTTCAAATATTTTATAAATTTAATAATAAATTTTGTCCTAGAGATACCAAAGATCAAATAAAATATTTTAAAAAAAATGTTAAAATAAGTAAAATTAAAAAAAATAATCTTATTTTTTGGAAAGGACATGTGGCTGTTTGTATTTCTAAAAAAAATTTAATTCATGCCTATGGTCCAAAAAAAAAAGTTATAATAATGAATACAATTAAAACAATTAATGAAATAGAAGAAAAGTCAAAACTTAAAGTAAAATCTATAAAAAATGAATCAAACTGAATTTAAAAAAAAAGAAATAGAAAAAATAATAAATCTTATTAATGTTAAGAAATACAATGAGGTAATCTCAAAAGCAAAAGTGATGATAAAAAAATTTCCTCGAGACTATATATTTTACAATGCTTTAGGAATGGCCTTAATGAATCTTGGGCAATATGATGAGTCTCTTGAAGTACTTAATAAAGCAATGAGACTTGATGAAAACAATATATATATTTTAAACAATCTTGGACTTGTTAACGGATATCTTGCGAATTATAAAAAAAGCTAATGAATATTATGATAGGGCTTTAAAAATTAAACCTAATTTTTTAAATGCATTAATTAATCTCTCACAATTAAAAGAAAAACTAAATCTAAATAATGAGGCAATAGAAATTTTAAAGATTGCACTAAAGCATTATCCTGAAGATTATTTTTTACACTACGTTGTAGCGACAATATATCAATTTATAGGTGACTTTAAAAATAGTCATCTACATTTTGAAAAATCACTAAGTATTAATCCAAATGCTACCGAAATTTATAGACTAATGAGTATGACAAAGAAATTTAAAGAAAATGACAAAGATTTTGAAATATATAAAACTAAACTTAAAGATAAAAATCTTAATGAAGTTAAAAAAATGCATCTATATTTTGCTTTAGGTAAAGCTTTTGATGACATCAAAGATTTTAATAATTCTTTTTCTAATTACAAAAAAGCTAATGATATAAAAGACAAACTACTTAAATATAATTTTAAAACTGAAAACCAAACTTTTTCAAATTTAAAAAAAAATTTTGAAATAAAATCAAATAATTTATCCTTGGATATAAATTATGATAAAAAGATAATTTTTATAATTGGAATGCCAAGATCTGGCACCTCTTTGATCGAACAAGTATTATCTGCACATGAAGAAGTTGTTGGAGCTGGAGAGCTTACTTTTTTCACAGAAGCTATTTACAAAGAATTTTTTATAAATTCTGATGAGTTTGATTCTAGTTCTATCTCTTCCGATAAACTGAAAAGGATACAGAAATATTATATTGATAAAATTAATGAGTTTGATTATTCAGAAAAATATATTGTTGATAAAGCTCCACTTAACTTTAAATGGGCTGGATTTATAAAAAAAATTTTTCCAAATTCTTATATTATTAATTGCAATAGAGATCCTATGGATATTTGCTGGTCAAATTATAAGCAAAATTATTCATCCTCAAACTTAGCATTTGCTTATAATCTAAAAAATTTAGCTCAATATTATAATCTATACACTGAATACATGACTTTTTGGCAAAATGTTTTAGGTGAAAGAAATTTGCTCAATATTAAATATGAAACTTTTACAGAAAATTTTGAAGAAGGTGTTAAAAAATTACTTGATTTCTGTGATCTAAAATGGAGTTTAAGGTGTGTTGAATTTTACAAAAGTAAAAATTCCGTATCTACAGCTAGTTTAGCTCAAGTAAGACAACCAATTTATAAAACATCGGTTGCATCTTGGAAAAACTATTCTGAATATCTTGGAGATTTAAAAAGTTTTATTAAAAAATAATTATCTTCCAAAATCTGGTTTATTTATATCTTGTTTTAATTGTATGATTTTTTTTCTAACCTTTTTAGTGTCGGTTAGTTTTTTAATTATTTGTTTATTTTTTTTTAGATTAATATCAGTTTTAAAAGATTTAAGATTTTTAATAAATAAATTAATAGCTAAAATCATATTTTTTTTATTATTAAAAAAAATATCTCTCCACATAATTTCGTTACTCGCCGCTATACGAGAAAAATCACGCAATCCCCCAGCACTAAATTTGATTAAATTATATTTTTTTTGTTTTTCAAAATCTGTAGCTGTTTTTACTAAATTATAAGCAATTAAGTGTGGTAAGTGGCTAGTAATTGAAAAAATTATATCATGCTGCTTGGAACTCATGAAAATCACTTTTGATCCTATCTTTTGCCAGAATTTTCTGAGTTTAAACAAGCTAGATTTATCAACTTTATTCTCTTTAATTAAGATACACCATTTATTTTTAAAAAGATCTTTATTACCAAACACTGGTCCACTAACCTCAGATCCAGTTATTGGATGAGAAGGTATCCATTTAGTATTTTTTATTAATATTTTTTTTACATTTTTAAAACTTTGTTCTTTTGTTGATCCGACATCAGTGACTATCGTTTTGTTGTTAACTAATTTATTTATTTTCAAAATCACATTTGAGTATTGGCTCATTGGTGTACAAAAAATTATCAAGTCAAATTTATTAGAAATATTTTTTAAACTGCTTATTATTTTACACTTTAATTTTAATTTTTTTAATACTGATATATTTTTTTTAGATTTTTCTAAAACAAAAATATTTTTAAATAACCTTTTTTGACAAACGGCCCTTAAGATAGAAGAACCAATCAAACCACATCCGACTATAAGAATATTTTTCATCTTGATCTAAATATTTTTTTAAAATTTTTTATCACTTTATTATTAGCATCGGTATTTCCAATTGTTAACCTTAAAGCATTTTTAATCTTATAGGACTGCATACCTCTTAGAATTATACCGTTATTTTCTAACTTCTTTTTAATATATGAAGCTGAAAATTTACATTTATTAAAATTTAATAATAAAAAATTAGCTGATACCTCATTTGTTTTTATTGAATAAGCTTCAAATATTTTTTTTAACTTTTTTGCCCAAAACAAATTATGTTTAACAGATTTCTTAATAAAATTATTATCTTTTAATGCTGCAGCAGCAGCTACTTCAGCTTTAGTGTTTACATTGAACGGAGGTTTAATTTTATACATTGCATCAATTATATTTTTAGGTCCGTAACCCCAACCAATTCTTAGTGATGCAAGACCATAAATTTTTGAGAAAGTTCTTAGTATTAAAACATTGCTTTTGTTTTTAAATAATTTTAGTCCTGACTCGTAATTTTTATTTCTCATATACTCCACATACGCGTCGTCAACTACAAGTAAAATATTTTTTCTAAGTTTCTTCCTTAACTCAATTAATTCTTTTTTTTCTAAAAATGTCCCTGTTGGATTGTTGGGATTAGCTAGAAAAACTATTTTCGTTTTTTTTGATATCTTTTTTAAAATTTCATTGACTGAAATTTTAAAATTTTTTTCATTTGCATAAATAATTTTGGCTCCAGCTATTTTTGCATAAATTCTATACATTAAAAAACTATATTGTGGGACTACAACTTCATCTTTTGGTTTTAAAAATAAAGTACAAATAATTTGAATTATCTCATCTGATCCAGCCCCACAAATAATATTTTCAAATTTACATTTAAATTTTTTAGAAATACCTGTTCTTAAATTTTTCGACTTACTATCAGGATAGCTAGAAATTTTTATTTTTTTATTAATTTCTTTTTTAACTAAGTTACTTACACCCAAAGCAGATTCATTCGCCGATAACTTGGTTATATTTTTAAGTCGATATAACTTCGATTTACCAGGTTTATAGGTTTCTATTTCTATTTTTTTAAATTTTAATAAAGACATTATAATTTTTTATATAACTATCCTTATAAATAAATTAATCAAGAATTATAGATAAATGATTTTTTTTACAAAAAATTTGACATATTGAAAGTGATCTTGTAAAAAAAATATGCGCTGATTTATCTGAATTGCGAGCGCTTAAAAAAAACCGCTAAATAAGTTTTTTTCTCACAATTCATCTACCGGCTCAATTATATGATTAATAAAGAAAATATTAAAAAAATTATTATAAAAAAACCTCTTAAGTTAGATTGTGGAGAAACAATTGTTGACTACCCTTTGGCTTATGAAACTTATGGAATTCTGAATGAAAAAAAAAATAATGCAATTTTAGCATTCCACGCTTTAACAGGAGATCAATTTGCTTCTGGCATAAATCCAATAACTAAAAAACAAGGATGGTGGTCCTATTTGGTTGGTCCATCAAAGGCAATAGATACAAATAAATTTTTTGTAATTTGTGCTAATGTTATTGGGGGCTGCATGGGTTCCTTTGGTCCAGGAAATATAAATCCAAAAACAAACAAAGAGTTTGGAACAGATTTTCCAGTCATAACAATTAATGACATGGTTAATGCTCAACATAACTTGTTAGATTTTTTTAAAATCGATAAACTACATAGCGTAATCGGTGGTTCAATGGGTGGAATGCAAGTACTTCAATTTGTTGCTAATTTTCCAAACAAAACTAAAACTGCAATTCCTATAGCTTGTACTGCAAGTCACTCTGCACAAAATATTGCCTTCAATGAACTTGGTAGACAATCAATTATGGCTGATGCTAATTGGAAAAATGGTAATTACTCGTATTTAAACTCTACGCCAGACAAAGGTCTAGCGGTTGCAAGAATGGCAGCACATATCACTTATCTTTCAAAAAAAGGTTTGCAAGAAAAATTTGGTAGGAAGCTTCAAGAAAAAGATGATTTAAATTTTAGTTTTGATGCAGACTTTCAAATTGAGAGCTATTTAAGATATCAAGGATCAATTTTTGTTGATAGATTTGATGCAAACAGTTACCTATATATAACAAGAGCAATGGACTATTTTGATCTTGTAAAACAATATAATGGAAATTTATCAAAGGCCTTTGAAAAATCTAAAACGAAATTTTTTATTATTTCTTTCACATCCGATTGGTTGTATCCAACTGCAGAGAATAAAGAAATCGTAATTGCCCTAAATGCAGCAGGTGTTGAGGTAGGTTTTATAGAAATAATAAGTGATAAAGGACATGATTCTTTTCTTTTAGATGTGCCAGAATTTTTAAAAACTATAAAAAACTTTTTAGAGGCTAATTATTAATTAATATGAAGAAAGAATTTCAAATAATTTCAGAATTAATAGAAAATAATACCAGAGTTCTTGATGTAGGATGTGGAGATGGAATATTAATGAAATACCTAAAAGATCAAAAAAATGTTGATACCCGTGGCTTAGAAATTTCAAAAAATAAAGTACAAATATGTGTGTCAAAGGGACTTACAGTGATAGAAGGAAATGCTGAAGAGGATTTAAAACAGTTTCCAAAATCTTCATTCAATTACGCTATTTTAAGCCAAACCTTACAGGCATTTTATAATCCAGAAAAGGTTATTGATAATCTTTTGAATGTTGCAGATAAAGCTATTATAACAATTCCGAATTTTGGTTTTTGGAAAGTAAGACTAGACCTTTTAGTCAAAGGAACAATGCCTATAACTAAAAATCTTCCGGATGAATGGTACAATACTCCAAATTTACATATGTGCACAATCAAAGATTTTTTCAATTTCTGCTCAAAAAAAAAAATAAAGTTGTATAAATCATTGGCTTTGCATGGGGAAAGAACATTTGAAATTAATAATAAAAATTTAAATTGGAAAAATTTTTCATCTGAATTAGGAATTTTTTTGATAGAAAAGTAAAATGGAAGTAAAAATTATACCATGTCTTGAAGATAATTATGCATATCTTTTAATAGATAATACAAATAACACAGCCTGTATAATTGATCCAAGCGAAGCTTCACCAATAATTAATTATTTAGAAAAAAATAAAATTAAATTAAGTTTTATTTTAAATACTCATCATCATTATGATCATGTAGGAGGCAATAAAAAGTTAAAAGAAATATATGGTGCAAAAGTAATTGGATATATAGATGATAAAAAAAGAATTCCAGAAATAGATTTTGCTGTCAAAAACAATCAAATTTGGAAAGAAAAAAATTTTGAAGCAAAGGTTATACATATACCTGGACATACGAGTGGTCATATTTGTTTTTATTTCTTTAATGAAAAAAAAATATTTACTGGCGATACCCTATTTTCTTTAGGATGCGGAAGAATTTTTGAAGGTACTTATACACAAATGTTTGAATCTTTAAATTTCTTTAAAAGCTTACCTTATGATACGAATATTTATTGTGGACATGAGTATACTCTTAAAAATTCTGAATTTTGTTTAAAGTACGACCCAAATAATCAAAACCTTAAAAAAAAAATTGAAAAAATTAAAGAAAAATTAAATAGAAATTTACCAACTTTACCAACAACAATAAAAGACGAAATTGAGTGTAACATTTTTTTAAGATCGGAAAACTTAGAAAATTTTTCAAAATTGAGAGATTTAAAGGATAATTTTTAATTTATTAAACTTGACTAAAAGAAGTCTCAGACTATATTGCTCACTATAAAATTTTAGATATACAATGTCTTACGCAGTTATACAAACCGGTGGTAAACAATATAAAGTAAAAGCTGGAGAGATTCTTAAAGTTGAAAAACTCCACGAACTTAAACCTTCATCAACAATTAATTTTGAGGAAGTCTTAGCATACGGAGATGATAGTAAAATTGAAATTGGAACACCTTTGATTAGTGGCGCTAAAGTTGAGGCTAATATAATAAAAAACTCAAAAAATAGAACCGTTCTTATCTTCAAAAAAAGAAGAAGAAAAAATTCAAGAAGGAAAAATGGACATAGACAACAATATTCTTTGATTAGAATAAATAAAATTTTTTCAAAAGATGGAAAATTATTATCTGAAGCTGAAAAATTAAAAAAAATTAATGAAAAAAAAGAAATTAAAAAATCTACTACGGAAAAAAAATAAAAGGTAATTTATGGCAACAAAAAAAGCAGGTGGATCATCAAGGAATGGACGTGATAGTGCAGGAAGAAGACTTGGCGTTAAAAAATATGGTGGTCAGTATGTTTTGCCAGGTAATATTATTGTTAGACAAAGAGGTACAAAGATTTTTCCTGGAGAACATGTAAAAATGGGTAAAGATCATTCAATATTTTCGTTGGTTAAAGGAAAAGTAGAGTTTAAAAAAACTAAATCAGATAGAACTTTTGTTTCTGTAAAACCCAATTAATCAGTACAACCAAATTAACAAGAGTTGTATTATGAAATTTCTAGATCAAGTTAAAATTTATATTAAAGCAGGAGATGGTGGCGATGGCTCTCCAAGCTTTAGAAGAGAAAAATTTATCGAATTTGGTGGTCCAGATGGTGGCGATGGAGGAAATGGAGGGTCTGTTATTTTAAAATCAGAGAGAAATCTTAATACTTTAATTGATTATAGGTATCAACAACACCATAAGGCAGGAAGAGGAACTGATGGTGCTGGAAAAAAAAGGACCGGGCGAGGTGGAGAAGATTTGATATTAAAAGTTCCGCTAGGAACTCAAGTATTTGAAGAGGACAATAAAACTTTAATTTATGATTTTAAAAAACAGAATGATAAATTTGTGGTAGCAAGTGGAGGAAAAGGGGGACTTGGAAATGTAAGATTTAAAAGTTCTACAAACAGAGCTCCAAGAAAATTCACAAAAGGTAAAAAAGGAGAAGAGTTTATAATTTGGTTACAGCTTAAAACAATTGCAGATATTGGAATTATTGGTCTTCCCAACGCTGGAAAATCAAGTCTGTTGTCAGCGATAACCGGCGCAACACCGAAGATAGCAAATTATAAGTTTACTACTTTAAATCCAAATTTAGGAGTTGCAATTTATGATGATAAAGAAATAGTTATCGCTGATATACCTGGATTAATTGAAGGTGCGCATAAAGGCGTTGGTTTAGGTATTAAATTTTTGAAACACATAGAAAGATGTAAGACATTATTACATTTGATAGATATTACTGAAAAAAATTTAGAAAATTCTTACAATCAAGTAAAAAATGAACTTAAAAATTATAGCAAAGATCTTTTAAAAAAAAGAGAAATTATAGTCTTAAATAAGGTTGATTTAATAGAAAAAAATAAAATTAAAGACATTGTAAAAAAATTTTCCAAAAATAAAAAATCAGAAACTGCAACTTTATCTACTTTAAATAAAAAATCAGTCTCAAATATTAAGGCAATACTATTAAATTATGTATCTTAAAAACTCAAAAAAAATTGTAATAAAAATTGGATCTTCCTTACTTATAGACGAAAAAAAGAATATTAGAAATAAGTGGTTATTTGATTTTTCTAAAGACATTAAAAATTTATTAAAGCAAAATAAAAAAGTTATAATTGTAACATCTGGGGCTATAGCAATGGGATGTAAAAAATTAAATCTAAGTAAAAAAAACCTTAAATTAGAAAAAAGTCAAGCAGTTGCATCTATTGGTCAAATTGAACTGATGAACTTATTTAATAATACCTTCAATAAAAATAAAATTAATATTTCTCAAGTCCTCTTGACTTTAGATGATACTGAGCAGAGAAGAAGGGCATTAAATGCAAAAAGAACATTTGATAATTTGTTTGATTTAGGTTTTGTTCCAATTGTTAATGAAAATGATACAACGGCAACAACAGAAATCAAGTATGGAGACAATGATAGGCTTGCCTCAAGAGTTGCACAAATATCAAGTGCTGATATATTGATACTGCTCTCAGATGTCGACGGGCTTTATACTAAAAATCCAAAAATAAATGAAAATGCTAAATTAATAAAAGAAATTAAAAATATAGATAAAAATATTGAATATATATCTACTAAAAGCACAGGTGAGCATGGAACTGGGGGGATGAAAACAAAAATAGATGCAGCAAAAGTTTGTCAATTATCAGGGTGTACTATGGCTATAGCAAATGGATTATCACTTAGACCGATTCAAAAAATAATAAAGGAAAATAATTGTACTTGGTTTTTGCCGAAAATTTCTAAATTAGATGCAAGAAAAAAATGGATAATAAGCTCGATTTCCCCTAAAGGTGAGTTAGTAATTGATGATGGTGCAAAGTCAGCATTAAAAAAAGGGAAAAGTTTGTTAGCAGCAGGAATTAGAAAGGTTATTGGAAAATTTAATAAAGGCGATCATATTAAAATTATTGATAAAAACTACAAAGAATGCGCAAGGGGGCTTAGTTCATTTTCATCATTTGAAATTATTAAAATAATGGGACACCACTCTAATGAAATAGAGAATTTACTGGGGTATATTTCTAAATCCGAAGTGGTCCATAAAGATGATATGGTAGAATTATAAAATGAAATCAAATATTATATTGATTGGGAAGAAAGCAAAAAAAGCCATACAAAAAAAAGTTAATTATACTACAAAAAATAATGTTCTTAAAAGCTTTATATTTTTAATCGAAAAAGAAAAAAAAAAAATTTTACTAGAAAATAGAAAAGATATTAAATTTGCCTATAAAAAAAAAATCAAATCAAATTTAATTGAAAGACTAGTGCTAGATTCAAAAAAAATAAAATCTATAAAAAAATCAGTTAAAGATATTATAAAATTAGAAGACCCAATTAATAAAGTTCTAGAAAGATGGAAAAGACCAAATGGATTGTTAATAAGAAAAATTTCAACTCCTATAGGTATAATTGGTGTTATTTATGAAAGCAGACCGAATGTTACTTCGGATGTTTCAAGCTTATGTTTTAAATCTGGAAATGCAGTTATTTTGAGGGGAGGCTCTGAAGCTATAAATACTAATAGAATTCTATCTTCACTTTTTAGAAAGGCCTTAAAAATTAACAAAGTAGATCCAAATTTTGTTCAATTTATAAACAATCGAAATAGAAAAGTAGTAGATTTTATGTTGTCTAAGATGATAAATAAAATTGATGTTATTATTCCAAGAGGTGGCAAAAACTTAATTAAAAAAGTTCAAAGTGTCTCTAAAATACCAATAATTGGTCACTTGGAGGGCATTTGTCATACTTATGTTGATAAAGATGCAAATTTGAAAATGGCAAATAAAATTGTTCATAACGCTAAATTAAGAAATACAAGTATATGTGGAGCAACTGAAACTATTCTATTTCATAAAAAAATTGTTAAAAAGTTTTGTAATGAAATTTTAAAAAGTTTACATAATAATGGTTGTAAAATAATAGGAGATAGCTTTTTAAGAAAATTTTATAAAGGAAAAATTTATGTTGCTAAAGAAAGAGATTGGTCAACTGAATATTTGTCTGCTACCGTTTCGGTTAAATGTGTTGATAGTTGTGAGGAAGCTATAAAACATATCAATAAATATGGTACAAGTCATACAGAGTCTATCATCACAAGTAATAAAAAAACTGCATTAAAATTTATGAGAGATGTTAACAGCTCTATTGTTATGCATAATACCTCAACTCAGTTTGCTGATGGAGGTGAATTTGGCTTTGGAGGTGAGGTAGGAATTTCAACAAATAATCTTCCACCAAGAGGTCCAGTTGGTTTAAATCAACTAATCTCTTATAAATATGAGGTTCTTGGAAAAGGTAATATTAGGAAATAAAATTGGCAATAAAAAAAATTGGAATATTAGGTGGTAGTTTCGATCCTGCGCATATAGGACATCTTGCAATATCTATTCAAGCAAAAAAAAAATTCAAATTAAGAAATGTTATTTGGGCTATTACAAAACAAAATCCTTTTAAAAAAAGGTGTAGCAAAAATTTAGAAGAAAGAATTAGACAATCAAAAAAAATATCAAAATCCAAAAAGTTTATTAGAGTTAGATATTATGAAGATAAAATTAAATCTGATAAAACTATTAATTTGCTAAATTATATTAAAAAAAAGAATAATGTTAATATCTATTTTATAATAGGATCGGATATTCTAATAAATTTTCATAGATGGCATAAGTGGAAATTGATTTCTCAAAAATGTAATATTTTAGTTTTTGACAGACATGGTTTCAAAACTAAATCTTTAAAATCAATGGCTTTTAAACACCTAAAACAAAAGAATTTAAAATTTGTTAAATTTAAGAAAGTTAATATTTCATCTTCTAAATTAAGAAAAATTTGATAAGGTTTTAATAATTAATGGATAAAATCGCAAATCTTAAAGAAACAATTTTAAAAACCTTAGATAATAACAAAGCCTTAGATATCATTAGCATTGATCTTGCAAATAAAAGTTCAATGGCAGATTATATGATAATAGCAAGTGGAACCTCATCAAGACATATTCAAGCTTTATCTGAGCAAGTCTTAGAAAAGTTTAAAAATAGCGGAATTAAGAATTGTAAAATTGAAGGATCCGACAGTAATGAATGGAAATTAATAGATGGTATTGATTTAATAGTTCATATTTTTAATCCAGAAAAAAGAAAATTCTATGAACTTGAAAAAATGTGGTCTGAACTAATTCCTAAAGAAAAAGTTACAATATGAAAAAATATATAAAAATCGTACTGATAATGTTTTTTACTTGTTTTAAAGGAAGTTATGCAGCAAATAATACCGAACTTTATAAAAAAATAGACTTATTCAGTGAAGTTTTAAATAAAATTAATAATGAATATGTAGAGGAAATCGATCAAAGCGAGGTAATGGATGCAGCAATTGATGGTGTATTGCAATCTCTAGACCCATACTCATCTTATATGTCCCCTGAGATGTTATTAAATATGCAAACAGAGACAAGTGGAGAATTTGGTGGACTAGGTATCGAGGTAGGTATGGAAGCTGGAGTGGTAAAAGTAATTTCACCAATTGATGATACGCCTGCTTCAAAGGCTGGAGTAAAAGCAGGTGACTACATTGTTAAAATTAACGATATTCAAGTTCAAGGAAAATCTTTAACAGAGGCTGTAGAATTGATGAGAGGCCCAGTTGGAAGTGACATAAAAATAACTGTAAGAAGAAAAGGAGTTAAGAAAGCATTAATTTTTGAAATAACAAGAGAAGTTATAAAAATTCAATCAGTCAAATCTGAAATACTTAACAATGAGGTGGGTTATATAAGACTAAATGCCTTCAATGAAAACAGTAGTGATCAGATTAAAAATAAACTTAAAGAAATAAATAAAAATAAATCAGTAAAAAGTTATATTTTAGATCTAAGAAATAATCCAGGCGGGTTACTCTCGCAAGCTATAAAAATTTCAGACTTCTTTCTCGATAAAGGAGAAATTGTATCTACCAAAAGTAGGAATAAATCCGAGAATAGAAAATTTTTTGCAAAAAAAGGTGACATTATTGACGGAAAAACTTTAATTGTTTTAATTAATTATGGGTCCGCGTCAGCATCAGAAATAGTAGCTGGGGCCCTAAAGGATCATAAAAGAGCTATAGTGCTTGGTGAACAGAGTTATGGCAAAGGATCTGTTCAGTCAATTATTCCATTAAAAAATAAGGGAGCTATAAGATTAACTATTTCTAAATACTATCTTCCATCGGGTAAATCTATTTCAGAAGTTGGAATAATACCTGATATTGAAATAGTTGAAAAAGATGAAGATTTCAAAATAAATACTGAAAGTGATAATCAGCTCGAATTTGCATTGAAACTTCTTAATGGATAAAAAAATAGAAAATTTTCAAAAACTTCCTTATAGAAATGGGGTTGGAATTGTTGTGTTAAATAACGAAAATAAAGTTTTTGTAGCAAAGAGAATTGACAACCCTAAGAATTTTTGGCAGATGCCTCAGGGAGGAGTCGATGAAGGTGAAGATCTTTTAAACGCTGCGTACAGAGAATTAAAAGAGGAAACAAGTATTTTTAATGTAAAATTGATAAAAGAAATTGAAGATTGGACTCAATATGATTTACCATCAAAACTCATCGGTATTATTTGGAAAGGGAGATATAAAGGACAAAAGCAAAAATGGTTCATATTTAAGTTTTTGGGAAATGATACTGAAATCAACATAAAAACTAAAAATCCTGAATTTTTGGATTGGAAATGGATTGAAATAGGAAAAATCACAGAAATAGTAGTAGATTTTAAAAAAGAAGTTTATCAGAAAGTCGAGAAAGAAATAAAAAAAATTATTAATTAATAGATTTTAAAACCTCGGTTTTTTGGTCAGCAAGATACTTTTGCTGATCACTAATTTCTTTATCCTGGGAATTTTTCTCGGTTTCTCTAAGAATTGTATCAATTGTATCTTTTTTCATATCTTTAATATTATAAATTGAGCTAGTAAGAATCGTTAAATTGTTATCTTTAAATTCAACAATTCCGTCTTCTACAAAAAATTTATCTTCTGCTCCTTTAGAAAATATTTTGATTAATCCTGGCTTTAAGAAAGATATAAGGGAAATATGATCCTTTAAGATACCCATTTCACCTTCGTAAGCAGGAATAACTACCTCAGTAACATCATCTTTTAAAAGAAAAGACTTTTCAGGATTAACTATTTCTAATTTAAATTGTTCACTCATTAAGCAGCTGCTTCTTTTGCCATTTTTTCAGCTTTCTCTATAGCCTCTTCTATTGTACCAACCATATAGAAGGCTGCTTCAGGTAAGTGGTCATACTCACCCTTACAGATTGCATCAAAACCTTTTATTGTTGACTCTAAATCAACAAGTTTTCCTGGTGATCCTGTAAAGACTTCTGCTACAAAAAAATGGCTGAGATAAAAATCTTTGAATTTTTCTAGCTCTTGCTACAGTTAATTTGTCCTCTTCTGATAATTCGTCCATTCCTAAAATTGCTATGATGTCTTGTAAAGATTTATAGGTTTGAAGTACTTTTTGAACTTCTCTTGCAACTCTATAATGTTCATCACCAACGATTCTAGGATCTAAAATTCTTGAAGTTGAGTCTAATGGGTCAACAGCTGGATAAATTCCAATCTCAGCAATTTGTCTAGATAATACTGTTGTTGCATCTAAATGTGAAAAAGATGTTGCTGGAGCTGGGTCAGTTAAATCATCAGCTGGTACATAAATAGCTTGAACAGAAGTAATTGAGCCCTTGTTTGTCGTAGTAATTCTTTCTTGAAGATTTCCCATATCTGTAGCTAATGTTGGTTGATATCCCACTGCAGAAGGTATTCTTCCTAATAATGCAGAAACTTCTGATCCAGCTTGTGTAAACCTGAAAATGTTATCAACGAAAAAAAGTACGTCTTGACCTTCCTGATCTCTGAAATATTCAGCAACCGTTAAACCAGATAATGCAACTCTTGCTCTTGCACCCGGCGGTTCATTCATTTGGCCGTAAACCAGTGCAGCTTTTGATCCTGTACCTTCAGGTTTTATTACTCCTGATTCTATCATCTCGTGATAAAGATCATTTCCCTCTCTAGTTCTTTCTCCTACTCCAGCAAAAACAGAAAAGCCACCATGAGCTTTTGCAACGTTATTAATTAATTCCATAATAAGAACTGTCTTACCTACACCTGCGCCACCAAATAAACCAATTTTTCCACCCTTCGCATATGGTGCTAGCAAGTCTACGACTTTAATACCAGTGACTAAAATTTCTGTTTCTGTCGATTGATCATTAAATTCTGGTGCAGCCCTATGAATTGGCCAATTTTCTTTTGTTTCAACTTTTCCTTTTTCATCGATTGGTTCACCTATAACATTTATAATTCTTCCTAAAGTTTCTGGGCCCACTGGAACTTTAATTGGAGCTCCAGTATCTATTACCTTATCACCTCTTTTCAAACCTTCTGTTGCATCCATAGCAATAGTTCTTACACTTGACTCTCCTAAATGCTGGGCAACTTCTAATACTAATCTGTTACCACTATTATCACATTCCAATGCAGTTAATATTTCAGGTAATTCACCTTCAAATTTAACATCTACTACTGCTCCAATAATTTGTGTAATTTGTCCCTTTCTCATAATTATAAACTTTCCGCTCCCGATATAATTTCTATTAATTCTTTTGTTATAGCTGCTTGACGGCTTCTATTATATTGAATAGTAAGCTTATCAACCATTTCACCTGCGTTTCTAGTTGCATTATCCATTGCAGTCATCCTTGAACCTTGTTCGCTTGCTGAGTTTTCCAGCATAGCCTTAAAAATCTGGGTAGATATATTTTTGGGTAATAAATTACTCAAGATTTCGTCCTCCTCTGGTTCAAACTCATAGTTATCCTCTGATGAAGAATTTTTTGTCTCTGATGCTTTCAAAGGAATTATTTGCTGATCTAAAGGTATTTGAGTAATAACATTTTTAAATTGGTTATAAAAAATCGTACATACATCAAATTCTTTTTTTTCAAACTTATCAATAATTATTTTTCCTACTTTATTGGCATCAAAATAATTAGCATTTTTGGACTCCTTAAAAGAAATTCTTTCAATAATATTATCCTTGTATGCTCTTTTTAATTGCTCATAGCCTTTTGATCCAACAGTAATAATTTTTAAAGTTTTACCTTCATCAATTATTTTTTGGAAGAATGTTTTAGCTTTTTTTATTATATTTGTATTAAATCCTCCACACAGTCCTCTATCTGAAGTCATTACAACACATAAATGTACTTTATCTTCACCTGATCCTAGAAGTAATTTAGGGGAATTGTCTTTATCTGTAATACTATTTGAGAGATTTACTATAATATTATTCATCTTATCTGAATAAGGTCTACCTCTCTCTGCGCTTTCTTGAGCTCTTCTTAGTTTTGATGCAGCTACCATTTTCATTGCTTTGGTGATTTTTTGGGTAGATTTAACACTTGTTATCCTTTTTTTTAAATCATCTAAACTTGCCATTTGTCTAAGAATTAAAGTTTTTTTTAAGTTCGGTTATAATTTCGGATAGGGATTTTTCCACATTTTCCTCAAGTTTTCCCGAGCTTGTTATTGAGTCTAAAATTTCTTGCTTTTCAGATTTGCATCTTTCGATAATTTTTTTTTCAAAAGTTGAGATATTTTTTTGATCAATGTCATCCAAATATCCTTTCACACCACAAAAAACAGAAATTACTTGTTCCGCTACAGTCATAGGTGAGTACTGTTGTTGCTTTAAAAGCTCGGTTAATTTTGAACCTCTATTTAAAAGTTTTTGGGTAGATGCGTCAAGATCAGATCCAAATTGGGCAAATGCAGCCATTTCTCTGTATTGTGCAAGTTCTAGTTTCATAGATCCAGAAACTTTTTTCATAGCTTTTGTTTGAGCAGAGGATCCAACTCTTGAAACTGACAATCCTACGTTTATTGCTGGTCTGATACCTTGATTGAATAATTCTGTTTCCAAAAATATTTGACCGTCTGTAATTGAAATAACATTTGTGGGTATAAAAGCAGAAACATCCCCACCTTGTGTCTCAATAATTGGAAGAGCAGTTAAAGATCCTCCACCATGTTCATCACTCAATTTAGCAGCTCTCTCAAGGAGTCTACTATGCAAATAAAATACATCACCTGGATAAGCTTCTCTTCCAGGAGGTCTTCTTAATAAAAGAGACATTTGTCTATAAGCTACTGCTTGCTTAGAAAGATCATCGTAAATAATTAAAGCATGCATACCATTATCTCTAAAATATTCTCCCATCGCACACCCTGTATAAGGAGCCAAAAACTGAAGTGGAGCTGCATCAGAAGCGGTTGCAGCAACAATAGTTGTATATTCCATAGCTCCAGCCTCTTCTAAGGTTTTTTCAATTTGTCTGACAGTAGATCTTTTCTGACCAATCGCTACATAAACACAATACAATTTTTGCTTCTCATCATTAGATTCGTTTATTTTTTTTTGATTTATAATTGCATCAATTGCAACTGCTGTTTTTCCAGTTTGTCTATCACCAATAATTAATTCTCTTTGTCCTCTTCCAATTGGAACAAGGCTATCAATAGATTTTAGTCCAGTTTGCATAGGTTCGTTCACTGATTTTCTTGGAATTATTCCTGGAGCTTTTACTTCGACTCTGCTTCTTTTAACTCCTTTATCTAATGCTCCCTTACCATCTATTGGGTTTCCCAAACCGTCTACTACCCTTCCTAACAATTCTTTTCCAACAGGAGTATCAACAATTGCTCCTGTTCTTTTTACAGTATCACCTTCTTTGATAGCTTTATCGTCGCCAAAGATAACAACACCAACGTTTTCACTTTCTAAGTTTAACGCCATGCCCTTGGATCCATCAGCAAATTCAACCATCTCTCCAGCTTGAACATTATCAAGTCCATAGATTCTAGCAATTCCATCACCTACAGATAGAACTTGGCCAACCTCAGTAATTTCAGCTTTGTTTCCAAAATTCTTTATTTGTTCTTTTAGTATCTTAGTTACTTCTGAAGGATTTATTTCCATTTAAGCCTCTATCATTCTATTTTCTATTTTTTGTAATTTGTTTTTAATTGAAGTATCTACCATAGTGCTTCCAACTTGAACTACTAAACCACCTATCAAACTAGGATCACATTTGTAGTTTAATTTTATTTGGGAGCTGAAATTTTTTTCCAATTCTTTTTTTATATCATCTATTTCACTTTCAGAAAGTTCTTTGGCAGATGATAATTCTGCCTTTACCTCACCTCTTTTTTTTGAACAAGTTTCAATGAAATCATTCAATATTTTTTCAACAAAAAAAAAATCTTCTCTTCGAAATTAAAAAACCTAAAAATTTAGTCATCAGATCGTTTAACTTAAACTGCTCAGCCATTTTCAAAATAATCAAGTGTAAATCTTCTTTTTTAATAGTTGGATTTTTTATTAATAATTTGAGTTCTTCATTATTAGATATAAGACTTGTAAAAAAATTTGAATTTTTTTCTATTTCTTCTAATTTACCATCTTCATTTGCTAGTTCATAAAGTGCTAGTGAATATCTATTTGCAGATGTATCAGAAAAAGTTTTGTTTTTACTCACTTTGTACCTTTATTAATATTTGAAGTTTCTCAAAATTTGAAGTTAACTAACACATGAAATTATGCTCTTCAAGCAGCAGATTGTCAAAATTTCTTATTTTTTAACAACTAATTAAAGCTTATTGGATCAACATCAACTGACAGTTTCATTCCAGGGGAAAACTCAAATTTTTTAAGTGTCGAACTAAGAGACTCTTGAATTTTTACTGATTTTTTAGTTCTTATTAAAAACCTATTTCTAAATTTTTTTCTTATCTTATAAATTGGTGCATTAATTGGTCCTAAAATTTTACCACTTATATTATTTACTAAATGTTGTTTTAACCTATGAGATTCTAAATCTAATTTTTTTTCATCTGTTGAGGTCAAAATTAGAGAAATAAATCTTTCAAACGGTGGGAGGTTATTTTTTTTTCTTATTTTTAATTCGTTTTCCAAAAAAATAAATGGATCTGAATTAGTTATTTTAGAAATAATATCAGACCTCAAATTGTATGTTTGAAAATAAACTATAGCAGGATTTCCAGTTCTACCTGCTCTACCAGATAGCTGATGATATAGTTGAAGATTTTTTTCTGAACCTCTCAAGTCATGTCCTGATGATGTCAAATCTACATCTAAAACTACAATACAGTTTAGATTTGGAAAATGGTAACCTTTAGATATTAATTGAGTTCCAATTAAGATTTGAACCTCATTATTTGTAATTTTTTGTAAGTCGGATAATGATGATTTTTTATTCATTGTATCGCTTGAAAATATTAATGAATTATATTTTGGAAAAAAAATTTTAATTTCCTCAAATATTCGTTCTACACCTGGTCCACTAAAAGTAAACTTGCAACTTCCACTTATATTCCTCTCACAACTTCTTTTTAGAGCTGTTTTGAATCCACAGTAATGACACAAAAGATTTTTTTTATTTTTATGGTAAACTAAATTTATTGAACAATGTGGACATGAATAAACTTTTGAACAATTTTTACAAAAAACATATGGCGAAAAACCTCTTCGATTAATAAAAAAAAGTACCTGGTCTCCATTTTGTAAATGACTATTTACCTTTTCAATAGTTTTTGGTGAAATCCAAGATTGAGATTTAAGATTGTATTTGTTTAGGTCAATTATTTCATGTTTTGGCAGTTGTGCATTTTTATACCTGCTTATAATTCTAGAATAAGTATATTTTTTTTTTATCATATTTTCATATGTTTCTAATGAAGGAACTGCTGTTATAAGATTAATAGGAATATTTTCAAAAGATGCTCTTGAAATAGCCATATCACGAGCGTTGTAAATTACACCTTCGTCTTGTTTGTAAGATTGATCATGCTCTTCATCTACTATTATTATTCCCAATTTTTTAAAAGGTAAAAATAATGCAGATCGTGCACCTATAACTACTTTAATATTACCTTTTGATAATCCATTCCAAATAATTTTCTTCTTCTTTTTAGAAATTCCAGAATGCCAAATTGCTGGTGTAAAACCGAAAAACTCAAAAAATTTTTTTTCAAATTCAGATGTCAATCCTATCTCAGGCAATAAAATTAATCCTTGAAAGCCTTTGTCTAGCCTATCTTTAATGGAATTAAAATAAACAATCGTTTTTCCTGACCCCGTTGTTCCTTGTAGCACATGAACTCTAAATTGATTATTTTTAACTTTTAATTCAATAAAACTTTTTTTTTGTTCTTCAGAAAGTTGGAAGTTGCTAATTTTTTTATAAAATTTATATATTTGAAATTCTTTTTCAGGCAGATTTTCTACTGCTTCATTACTAATCAAATGTAATTTTAATGCCATACCTTTGGGGATTAAATTATATTCAGAAAACCAATTTAAAAATTTAATTGTGTTTGTGCTTAAAGGTTCAATTTTGAGTTTTCTTACAACGTTTTTGGTATGAAAATTTTTCTTATTATTGGTTTCGAAATGATCCCAAACCACTCCGGTTAGTTTAGTTTTACCAAAAGGAACAACAACATAATCACCAGCTTTTAGGTTAGTATCTGACTTATATGTAAAAGGATGATTAAAAATATTTGGTAAGAGAATCGGAACTTTCATTTAGATATATTATAGATATATTATGAAAATTTATTAAGAGTGTATTGCTCTTTTATCCACTGATAAAGCAGCTTCTTTTACAGCTTCAGAAAAAGTCGGATGAGCATGGCAAGTTCTTGCAATATCTTCTGAGCTGGCTCCAAATTCCATAGCAATCCCTATTTCTGCAATCATCTCTCCTGCATGTGGCCCTATCATATGGACACCCAATATTTTATCAGTTTTATCGTCAGCTAATATTTTTACAAAACCCTCTGGTTTATTAATAGCCTTAGCTCTTGAATTAGCTAAAAAGGGAAATTTACCTACTTTATACTTTTTATTAGACTCTTTTAATTGTTCCTCTGTTTTACCAATTGATGCCACTTCAGGTGAAGTATAAATTACCCCTGGAATTACATCATAATTTACATGTCCTGATTGACCCGCAATTAATTCTGCAACAGCAATTCCCTCTTCCTCAGCTTTGTGAGCTAACATTGGACCAGATATAACGTCACCTATTGCATAAATATTTTTTATATTCGTTTCGAATTTATTATTTGTTTTAATTCGTTTTTTATTATCTAAATTAATATTTATTTTCTCTAAGTTTAAGTTTTTAGTATTTGGTTTTCTTCCGACCGAAATTAATACAACATCGCAATCAAAATCAATTTTTTTTCCATCTTTATCTGTAGCAATTACTTTAGCGCCATTATTGTTTTTTTGAACACCTTCTAGCTTTGTTTGTAAATGAAACTTCATACCTTGTTTTTGTAATATTTTCATAAACTCTTTTGAAATTTCTTTATCCATTCCCGGTGTTATATGATCTAAAAATTCAACTACATGTACCTCGGTTCCAAATCTTAACCAAACAGATCCCATTTCAAGTCCTATATAACCACCGCCAACAACTACCATCTTCTTAGGTATTTTTTTAAGAGACAACGCGCCAGTTGAAGATAAAATAATCTTTTCATCAAATTTTATACCTGGCAATGATAAAGGCTCAGAGCCTGTACTGATAATAACTTTATCAGCTTCAACTATAGTTTCTTTTTTTTTTTCATCCCTAATTAGTATTTTTTTAGAAGATTGAAAAGTAGCAATCCCTTTAAAATATGAAACTTTATTTTTTTTAAACAAAAATTCTATTCCTTTTGTTAAGTTATCGACAGCTTTATCTTTATTTTGCATTATTTTTTCTAAATTTAATTTTACTTGTCCTACTTCGATACCAAGATTTGAAAAATTTTTCGCTTTATTAAAATTTTCTGACAAATTAAGTAAACTTTTTGATGGTATACATCCAATGTTCAAACAAGTTCCACCTAATTTTCCTCCAGCATCTATACAAGCTGTTTTTATTCCTAATTGTGATAGTCTTATAGCACAAACATATCCCCCGGGACCTCCTCCAATTACAATGGCTTGAAACTTTTCTGACATTTATATATTTAAAAATAACCTTCTAGGATCTTCTAAATTCTCCTTTATAGTTTTTAAAAAAGAAACAGAATCTTTTCCATCTATAATTCTATGATCATAAGATAATGCTAAATACATAACTGGTCTGATTTTAATTTCACCATCAACAACAAAAGGCCTGTCTACAATATTATGCATACCTAGCACTCCAGACTGAGGTAAATTAAGTATAGGAGTTGATAACATTGATCCATAAACACCGCCATTACTAATTGTAAAAGTCCCCCCTTGAAGATCTTCAATGGTTAGTTTTCCGTCTTTAGCCTTATCAGATAGATCTTTTATATTTTTTTCAATATCAGCAAACGATAATTCATCTGCATTTCTCAAAACTGGAACTACAAGTCCTTTTTCTGTACCTACAGCAAAACTTATATTGTAATAATTTTTATATACTATTTCGTCTCCTTCGATTTCAGCATTAACTGCAGGAAAACTCTTAAGCGCAACAACAGAAGCTTTTACAAAAAATGACATAAATCCTAATTTAATCCCATATCTATCCAAAAAATCATCCTGATTTTCTTTTCTCATTTCCACTATATTTGTCATATCCACTTCGTTAAAAGTTGTAAGCAAAGCAGCATTCTCTTGTGCTTGTTTTAATCTTTTGGCTATTGTTTGTCTTAACCTCGTCATTTTAATTCTTTCTTCTTGGCCATATTTGATTTTTCTCTCTGATGGTCCAGGGTTAACTCCCATTAGATTAATTAAATCTCCTTTTAATACTCTTCCATCTTTTCCTGTTCCTTTAACTTTTTGAATATCAATTTTTTTTTCAGAAACTATTTTTCTAACTGCTGGCGAAAGATTTTGCTCAACTTCTATTTTTTCCTCAATCTCATTTGTCAAAACCAATGTATCATCTTCAGCAACCGGAGAGTCTTGTTCTTGCAAACTTTCAAATTCATCTTTATCCTTTTCTTCACTTGGTATTTTTATTTCTTTAGGTTCAGTTTTTTTTTCAACATCAATTTTGATAACATTGTTCTCTTTATTTTTAACTTCATCATCTTTTGAA
>CACFNI010000012.1 GCA_902567765.1 uncultured Pelagibacteraceae bacterium
ATTGGAAAAATTCATCCCGTCTCACAAGTTATAGATGAGATATCGTGTATTTTTTCAGAAATAGGTTTTTCTGTAGAGGAAGGTCCAGATGTTGAGGATGATTATAATAATTTCACCGCCTTAAATACTCCAGAAAATCACCCTGCAAAAGATATGCATGATACATTTTATCTTGATGAAGATATGAAAACTTTATTGAGAACGCATACCTCCCCTGTTCAAGTAAGAACAATGATAAAAGGCAAACCTCCATTTAAAATAATAGCACCAGGAAGAACATATAGAAGTGATAGTGATCAAACTCATACCCCAATGTTTCATCAACTAGAGGGTCTACACATTGATAGAAATATTAATATGGGTCATCTAAAAGGCTGTCTGAATTATTTTATAAAAGAGTTTTTTGAAGTAGACAAAATTAAAATGAGATTTCGGCCTAGTCATTTTCCATTCACGGAACCCTCGGCTGAGGTTGATATTGGATATAGACTAGAGAATAATAAAATCATAATTGGCGAGGGAGATGAATGGTTAGAGATACTTGGATGTGGAATGGTTCATCCAAATGTTCTTAAGAATTGCAAAGTTGATCCAAAAAAATATCAAGGCTTCGCTTTTGGTATTGGTATAGATAGATTAGCTATGCTCAAATACGGAATTAAAGATTTAAGATCTTTTTTTGATTGTGATTATAGATGGTTAAATCATTATGGCTTCGACCCTTTAGATGTTCCAACGAATTATAGAGGACTAAGCAGATGAGGTTCACAAAAGACTGGCTAGATGTTCATTTAAAAACAAAAAAGAATGAAGAAGAAATTATAGATAAACTGAATGGAATTGGTCTTGAGGTTGAGAAAGTTGAGCCTGTTAAAAATGAATTAAGCGATTTTATAGTTGCAAAAATAATTAAAGCAGGCAAACACCCAAATGCTGATAGACTGAAATTATGTGATGTTGATATAGGAGGAAAGAATAATATAAAAGTTGTATGCGGTGCGCCAAATGCAAAAGATGGTTTATTAACTATTTATGCTCCCCCAGGTTCAACTATACCGAAAAATGGTTTGAAATTAGAAATTTCAAAAATAAGAGGAGAAACCTCATATGGAATGCTTTGCTCAGAGTCTGAACTAAATTTATCTAATGAAACTGATGGAATTATCGAATTAAACAATAAATATAATAATAAAATTGGAAAACCATATTTCCAAGGAAAGAACAATAGTAACGTTATAGAGTTATCAATTACTCCAAATCGACCTGATTGTTTGGGAGTTAGAGGAATTGCAAGAGATTTATATGCAAGTGGTTATGGAGATTTAAAAGAAATTAAAAAAATCAAATTTACAAAAAAAACAAAACATAATTTAAAGGTTAAAATAGAAAAAAATAGTAATCAAGCATGTTCTATATTTGGAAGTTGTTTAATTAAAAATATTACAAATAAAGAAAGTCCGAGCTGGTTAAAAGAGAGAATTTTAGCTTTAGGCTTAAGACCAATTTCTGCTGTTGTTGACATAACAAATTACGTTATGTTTGATCTAAATAGACCACTACATGCCTATGATTTAGATAAAATTAAAAATTCAATTAAAGTAAGAAACTCAATAAAAGGTGAAACTCTTAAAGCTCTAGACAACAAAACTTATACATTAAAAGAAAATATGTGCGTAATATCAGATGATCAAGGCGCCCTTGGTTTAGGTGGTATAATTGGTGGAGTTAGATCAGGAACTGAATTAAATACAAAAAATATTTTAATTGAATCTGCATATTTTGATCCAACTATTACAAGAAAAACTGCAAAAGAACTTGAAATAAATAGTGATGCAAAATTTAGATTTGAAAGAGGTATAGATCCTCAATCTATAAAAGATGGATTAGAAATGGCCGCTAATTTAATTATAGAAACCTGTGGGGGCGAAGTTTCAAATTTTGATATTCAAGAAACGATAAAACAAAAAAATAATAAAATAAATTTTGATACAAAATTAGTATCAAGAACAATTGGAATTAATGTCAAAGATAAAGATATTATTAAAATCTTAAATAAACTAGGTTTTGAGACAAAAAAAAAGGGAAGAAATATTGAGATAAAGGTTCCATCATGGAGACCAGATATTTTTGGAGAGATTGATTTGGTAGAAGAGGTTATAAGAATTTTAGGTTTTGATAATATTAAATCTATTGAACCAGAAAAAAACAGAGCAAAACCAACATTAAATTTTTATCAAAGACATTTTCATTTAGCTCAACGTTCAGTTGCCTCTAAAGGTTATTATGAAACAATAACATGGTCTTTTAGTGACGAAAGTATTAATGATAAGTTTAGAGAAAATTATAATACAATAAAAATTATAAACCCAATTAGCTCTGAGCTCGGAGTATTAAGAAATTCTTTATACCCCAATTTAATTTATTATATGGAAAAAAATTTAAATAGAGGTTTTGGCGATCAATCTTTATTTGAAATTGGACCAGTCTTTAAAAGCAAAAAACCTGGTGATCAGTTCACTGTCATATGTGGAATAAAAAAACAACAGCGTGATGAAGACGGCTCTAGAAAAAATTATTTAGATGTATTTGATATAAAAAGGGATTTAATACAAACACTTGTAGAACTTGGCGTAAATAAAGACGAGATGTCAATTTTAGACAAATCACCTTCGTATTACCATCCTGGCATTTCAGGTTCATTCCATTCTAAAGATAGTAAATTTTTATTTGGATATTTCGGCCAACTACATCCAAAACTCACAAACCATACTTATGGTTTTGAAATTTTCTTAGAAAATTTAGTTAATTTCAAAATAAAAAACAAAAAAAATAAAGAAAGTTTAATACTATCTGATTATCAAAAATCAGATAGAGATTTTGCTTTTTTGATCAATAAAGAAACAAAAGCTCAATTACTTGTGGAGGCAATTGAAAACATAGATAAGTCATTAATTAAAGATATAAAAATATTTGATGTTTACGAAGGAAAAAATATTCCATCAGATAAAAAATCTATCGCAATTAAAGTAACTATCCAATCAGATAATAAAACTTTAAACGAAGATGATTTGACAAGTATTTCAAAAAAAATTGTTAAATCAGTCGAAGAAAAGACTGGTGCACAACTAAGATCATAAGATGTCATCAATTCAAAATATAAGAAATTTTGCAATTATAGCTCATATTGATCATGGTAAATCTACTATTGCAGATCGTATTATTCATAAATGTGGAGGTCTTTCAGACAGAGAAATGAAAGCTCAAGTTTTAGATTCAATGGATATAGAAAGGGAGAGAGGAATTACAATCAAGGCTCAAACTGTAAAATTAAATTATAAATCAAAATCTGGTAAGGAATATATTTTAAATATCATAGATACTCCTGGCCATGTTGATTTTAGTTATGAGGTTAGTAGATCATTATACGCTTGTGAGGGGTCAATTTTAATTGTGGATAGCACACAAGGAGTAGAAGCACAAACACTAGCAAATGTTTATCAAGCTTTAGACTCAAATCATGAAATTATTCCAATATTAAATAAGATTGACTTGCCTGCCTCAGATTTAGAAAAATCAAATAAACAAATCGAAGATGTTATAGGAATTGATACAACAAATTCTGTACCATGCTCCGGCAAAACCGGCGAAGGGATTGATGAAATACTAGAAAAAATTATTGAGTTACTACCAAGCCCAAAAGGAGATCTAAATGAAAAACTAAAATGTTTGTTAGTAGATAGTTGGTATGATGCTTATTTGGGAGTTGTTATTTTAGTTAGAATTATTGATGGAAAAATTAAAAAAAATATGAGGATAAAGATGATGTCCAGCAATAAAGATTACAACATTGAAAAGGTTGGGGTATTTACTCCAAAAGCAGAAGATGTTAAAGAACTTAATGCTGGCGAGATTGGTTTTATCACAACTGGAATAAAAGAATTATCCGAAACAAAAGTTGGAGATACAATTTGTGATGCAAATGATCCATTAAATGTTGCTCTCCCAGGATTTAAACCAAGTAAACCTGTTGTTTTCTGCGGTCTTTTTCCTGTCGATAGTTCCGAATACCAAAAACTTAAAGATGGTCTTGCAAAATTAAAATTAAATGATGCTAGTTTTACTTTTGAAGCTGAAACATCTTCAGCACTAGGCTTAGGTTTTAGATGCGGTTTTTTGGGATTGTTACACTTAGAAATAGTAACTGAAAGACTTGAAAGAGAATTTGATATCAATTTATTAACTACTACACCAGGCGTTGTCTATAAAGTTCATATGAATAATGGGGAGGTAAAAAATTTACAAAACCCCTCTAATTTACCCGAACCTAACTTTATTAAATTTATTGAGGAACCGTGGATTAAAGCAACAATTATTACTCCCGACCAATATTTAGGGGCAATAATGAAGCTTTGTCAAAATAAACGAGGAGTTCAAACCAATTTAAGCTACTCAGGAAATAGAGCGGTAGTAAATTATGAAATTCCATTAAATGAAGTTGTTTTTGATTTTAATGACAGATTAAAATCTATGACTAGTGGATATGCAAGTTTTGATTATGAAATTATTGGCCATAAAGAAGGAGAGTTGGTCAAAATGGGAATCTTAGTTAATTCGGAACCTGTAGATGCATTAGCAATGATGGTTCATAAAGAATTTGCTCAATCTATAGGTCGTGAAGTGTGTGAAAAGTTAAAAGATTTAATACCTAGACACAACTTTATGATACCAGTTCAAGCTGCAATAGGTGGAAAGATAATAGCGAGAGAGACAATTAAAGGTTTTAAGAAAGATGTCTTAACAAAAATTCATGGTGGTGGAGCAAGAGATAGAAAGAGAAAATTATTAGACAAACAAAAGAGAGGTAAGTCTAGATCTAAACAATTCGGTAAAGTGGAAATACCCCAAGAGGCTTTTATTGGTGTTTTAAGAATAAATAAAGATTAAAAAAATTTTATGAAAAACAAAATATTTGATTGTATTACTTTTTTTGATAACAATTTTATGTTTGATTTTAGATATAATGTACTTAAAGATTTTGTAGATTATTTTATTATATGCGAGTCAATTTTTGACCATAGAGGAAAACCAAAAAAAAAAAAATTTATTAAAAAGGATCATTACGATTATAAAAAAGTTAAATATTTTTTATTAGAAGAACCTTTTCCTGAAAATACATCAATTTGGGAAAACCAAGCTATCCAAAGAGAATTTTTATTAAAAAATACGGATTTTGCAGATAAAGAAGATTTTATTTTTTTCTCTGATCCAGATGAGATCCCGAGACCAGAACTATTAAAAAATTTTAAACTAGATAAAAAGTATGGGATATTTATGCAAACTTGTTTTAATTTTAAGTTTAATCTCTATAATAAATATGAAAGTCCATGGGAAGGCACTAGGGTAAGTAAAAAAAAAAACCTTAAATCAATTGATTTTATGAGACAAAAAGTAAGATCTAAGAATTTAAAATATAAGTTTTATAGATTTGATAAAGAGAAAAGTATCCAAATTTTCAATGATGCTGGATGGCACTTTAACAATCTGCTTAGTCCAGAGGAAATTTCACTAAAATTAAAAACATTTGCACATTCAGATTTTGCAGAGGATAAATATTCGTCGCCAAAAATAATAAAAAAAAAAATTGATTTAAGAATTGATTTATTTGAAAGGGGACATATTTACAAAAAAAAAGAAATCGATAATACCTTTCCAAAATACCTTAATGAGAACCAAGATAAATTTAAAAAGTTTATAATTAATTAAATTATGAAATCATTAAAAATGTATTGTTTTTCTCTTGCAAATTCAAACTTAGATAAAATAAAAAAAATAAACTACATACCAGTTGGTTTAGGCAAAGCAAAGTTTGATAAAGAATGGTTAAGAGAAAATACAAGAGACAATATAAGTGAAAAAAATAGGTGGTATGGAGAAAATACATTTTATTATTGGCTATGGAAAAATGAATTAGAAAAAAACTTTGATTCAGACTGGATCGGATTTTGTCATTATAGGAGATTTTGGCTTAAAGATAGCAAAGAAAAGTATTACGAAGATTTTAAAAAATCAATTGTCCAGGAGGCTCCAAATGAATGGAACAACCATGAAGTAGTACTTAGAGATGAGGTATATGTTAACTCTACAAAATTAAGTAAAATTTTAAAATATGGAAAAAAACAGTTAATAAAAAATCCTTTTGTTTTTTTGTCAAAAAAGACAATGACTGTGAAAGTTCATTATGACATGTATCATGGTTATGGAGAAATGGATAAAGCTATTGAATTATTAGATGATGAAAATAGAGAAGACTTTCGAAAATGGGTTAATTCAGCAGGCTCTTTTAATGCTAATAATGTCTTCATTTGTAAATCCCATTCACTTTATAATGATTATTGCAAGTCTCTTTTTAATTGGCTCGAAAGATGCGAGGAGATATTTGGATTTGATCCAAATAGATCTTATAGTCGGATAAGAGTCTATGCTTTTTTAGCAGAGAGATATCTAAGCTATTGGTTCAAAAAGAACTCAAATTATATATTATGGCCTATGAAGTTTCATGATATCACGAATGATAATGCGAACTTTTAATTTTGAATGAAAAAAAAAATTTTTTTGTCTGGTGTTGGTGGAATGTTAGGTGAAGCATTTTACAAGGTTTTCTCAAAAAATTATGACCTAAAATGTACTGATATTAACGTTAATGAGAAATGGCTTGAGTATTTAGATTTTAGAGATGCAGAAAAATATAGTTTATTAGTAGAAAAGTTTAATCCAGATTATCTTTTTCATATTGGAGCCTACACTGATTTAGAATTTTGTGAGAAAAACCAAGAGGAAACATTTAAAACAAATACAGAATCTGTAAAAACAGCAGTAGGGATAAGTAATAATAAAAGCATTCCGCTACTTTATATAAGCACAGCAGGTATATTTGATGGAAAAAAAAACTCTTATGACGAGGAGGATGCACCTAAACCAATAGGAACTTATGCTACATCAAAATATGAGGCTGAAAAATTTGTAATTCAAAATTCAAAAAAATTTTTAATTTGTAGGGCTGGATGGATGATGGGAGGTGGACCTAAAAAAGATAAGAAATTTATTCAAAAAATAATTCAACAAATTAAAAAAGGAAATAAGGAATTATTTGTAGTGGACGACAAATTTGGAACTCCTACATATACATATGATTTTGCTAAAAATACAGAAGTTCTAATTGATACAAATAATTTTGGTTTATTTAATATGGCTTGCGAGGGTAATACAAGCAGGTTAGAAGTTGCCGAGGAAATTTTAAAAATTTTAAATTTAAGTGACAAAATTAAAGTAAATAGAGTAAAATCTAGATATTTTAATAAAACTTTTTTTGCAGAAAGACCTAACTCAGAAAATTTAATTAATAAAAAATTAAATCAAAAAGGCCTTAACCTAATGAGACCTTGGAAAGAAACACTTAGAGAGTATATAAATACTTCGTATGTAAGTTATTTATGATATTAGGAGAGATGGCCGAGTGGTTTAAGGCGCACGCTTGGAAAGTGTGTGTACCCTCGCAGGTACCGTGGGTTCGAATCCCACTCTCTCCGCCAATTAATCTTATATTATTTTTGGTGTTGGCACATGAATAATAAATTTTCCACCCTTTTTAATGAAATTTTTTTCTTTTTTAAAAATTTCATCTTTAAAATTCCAAGCCCCCAAAAAAACAATATCAATATTTTTCTTATTTAACTTTTTATATTTTTTAATTAAAATTTTACTTCCAGGCAAATACCTATTTATTTTATAAGAAGTTGTATCATAAAAATAATCAATAAACTTATTTCCTATTTTGCAGTAGTTTAAAATAGTACATGATTTTGCTGTTGCACCATATCCAATTATACTTAATTCTTTCTTTTTTATTTTTTGAAAAATATTCAATAATTTGATTTTAGATTTTTTTACTTTATTTGCAAATACTCTATAAGTGGTAATTTTATTTAAACCAAATTTTAATTCTTTTTTTATTTCAGTTTTTACACTTTTTTTAATATTGAGAGATTTATTTATTTTCTTTTTAATAAAATATCTATTTGAACCGCCGTGTGTTGTTGTATTCTGAACATCAAAAATCTCTAAATCAAAATTATTTAAAATATTTTTTAATGATATTGTTGAAAATACGTATATATGTTCACAATAAAATTGATCATAGGCAACATTTTTTATACATTTTAGAAGTGACGGGTCCTCTAATATTAAAATACCCTTTTCTGATAAAGAATAATTAATAGCTCTAAAAATTTCATTTAAATTTTTGATATGACTTAAAGTATTTGCAGAATATATTAAGTCGGCTTTTTTATTTCTTGTAATTTTTTTTGCTAATTTCGAGCTCCAATATTCAGAGTAAGTAGTGTAATTAATATTACTAGTTAGTTTTGCCAAATTTTTACAAGGTTCAACACCTACTATTTTTTTTTTAGTAAAATTTTTCAAAAAAACCCCGTCATTACTCCCAATTTCTATTATAAA
The DNA here is from genome assembly GCA_902567765.1 of uncultured Pelagibacteraceae bacterium. Taxonomy (GTDB): domain Bacteria; phylum Pseudomonadota; class Alphaproteobacteria; order Pelagibacterales; family Pelagibacteraceae; genus Pelagibacter. Next base: position 8,518 of record CACFNI010000012.1, read on the forward strand.
ATTAGGTTTGAAACGTTTTTTTATTTTTTTTGTTAAATCTTTAAAAGATTTTCTCATAGTTTTAGATTCTGACGATTTATAAGGATACATATTGTTAAACATTTTTTCTTTGGGAACCGTATTAACAATTGAAACTAAGTAATTTTTCTCATTAAATGCAACTTCAAGCTTAAATTTTTTTTCTTTTTGACTTAAATTGCTCTTTTTTAAGTATGAATTAGCAAGTGGTTGTAAGCCTAAATTTAAAAATTTAATCATATAAAATTTTATTTAACTTTCTTAAATTCATTGAATGATTAAGGGGAATTTTTTGTTTTATTAATTTTGAATGTTTTATTCCTTTTATATTTTTGTTGTATTTTTTTGCAAAAGCAAAAACAGATTGAGATTTTCCGCCAACATTAATAATACCTTTTAATTTAAGAAGCTTAGGAAATATTTTAACAATATCTTCATGAAAAATAAAATTTGTGATAAAATCATTGAATGCATATTTGTGAATAAAAGGCTTTTCAGTCATGCTAAGTCTAACTATTAAAGAATTATTGTACATTCGTACTGCGCACTCGCCTCCAAGTTTTGACCAAGCATAATTATTGTAAGGTAATAAAGGGTCGCTCTCTTTATAGTTACCTTTAGTACCTGGATATACATAACTTGTTGATAAATAAATAAGCTTAACTTTGTAAGAGGAACAAACATTTACTAAATTACATGTTCCAATAATATTTTTGTTTATACTTTGAATTATATTTTTTTCATGGATATTCATTGGTCTTGATAATCCTGCTGCATGTATTAAAATTTTTGGTTTATTCTTGACCAAATATTTTTTAATTGAATTTACATTTAAAATATTTAAATTTTTTTTACTTGGATAAAGAATATTTTTCATTTTTGAGACTTTTTTAAAAATTTTTCCAAATCTTCCGTTACCACCTAAAAATATTATTTTCATTTTATTTGAATTGTTTAAAAGATATATTTTTTTTATCTTTAGATGAAATAATTGGTTTTTTTATTTTCCAATTTATTTTAAGGTTTTTATCATTCCATCTTATTCCTTTTTCACCTTTTTTATGTCTATAATTTGTACAGCTATAAACAACTATATTTTCTTTTTCTAAACCTCCGAAACCATGTGCAAATCCCTCTGGAATATAAAGAGATGTACAATTTTTATCAGAAAGAATAATTTTAAAGTGTTTCCCATAGGTTTTAGAATTTTTTCTAATATCTACTGCCACATCAATAATTTTTCCTTTTACAACAGAGATAAACTTTGCTTGTGGTTTACTCTTTTGCAAATGAAGTCCTCTAATTACGTTTTTCTTAGACATAGACACCACATTAAACTTAAATTTTCTTTTAACAGTTTTTTCAAGCAATACTTCTCTAAAATAACCTCTGTTATCGTTAAATTTTTGAACTTTAAAAACTAGAAGACCTTTTATTGGGGTTTTTAAAATTTTCATTTTTATAATATTTTAAATTTATATTTTTTTTAAATATTTGCTGTACTCGCAATTACCATAAAACTTTATATTCTTTAAAATTTTCTTTTTATCTATCCATTTTTTATATAAAGCAATTTCTTCTAAGCATGCAATTTTGATATCTTGCACTTTTTCTACAGATTGAACAAATGATGATATATTTGTCATATCTTCTATTTTTCCTGCATCAGACCAAACAGCTCCTCTACCTATATGCTCAAAACTTAATTTGTAATTTTTTTTATAAATCTGTAATAGGTCAATAATTTCCAATTCACCTCTTTTAGATGGTTTAAGTGTTTTTGCGTATCTAATTACATCGTTATCAAAAAAATATAAACCAGTAATTGCATAATTCGAAATGAACTTTTTTGGTTTTTCGATTAGTTTTTCTATTCTATTATTTTTAATTACAGCAACACCATAATTTTCTGGTCTTTTAACTTTTTTTAAAAATATTCTCGATCCTTTTTTATGTGTTAATGATTTTTCAAGTTTAACTGTAAGGCTCTGTCCATAAAAAAAGTTATCACCTAGTATTAGAGCTACGTTATCTTTTTTTATAAAATTCTTACCTAGATTAAAGGCATCAGGTAGTCCTTTTGGCTTATTTTGAATTTTATATTGTATTTTAATTCCAAATCTTCTTCCATCTCCAAGAAGGCTTTTAAAATTTTCAATTTGTTTTGGATTAACAATAATCAAAATATCTTTAATATTTGCCAACATTAAAATAGATAAAGGATAAAATATTAAGGGCTTATCATTTATAGGCAGCAATTGTTTGTTTACTGCCTTAGTTAAGGGGCTTAATCTAGTACCTGAACCACCCGCTAAAATTATGCCTTTTTTTACCATATTTTTTTTAAATTACTCTAAATTGACCTCTCTACCAAGATCTAATTTCAACTTATATATTTAATTAGTTAAAAATATGATATGATGTTTTTTTCCAATTAAATGAAAAATAACAATAGTTATAAAGCAGATTCTATAAAAGTTTTAAAAGGTCTTGAAGCGGTAAGAAAAAGACCAGGGATGTATATTGGTGATACCGATGATGGTACTGGATTGCATCATATGGTTTATGAGGTAGTAGACAATTCTATAGATGAAGCATTAGCAGGCCATTGTGATAGTATTGAAATTTCAATTAATTTGGATGGATCAATAACAGTTAAAGATAATGGCAGAGGAATTCCTGTAGATTTGCATAAAGGTGAAAAAAAATCCGCTGCTGAAGTAATCATGACTCAGTTGCATGCTGGAGGAAAATTTGATCATGATTCATATAAAGTATCAGGCGGTTTACACGGAGTAGGTGTTTCGGTAGTCAATGCACTATCAGAAAGATTAAAACTCGAAATAAATAGGGATGGTAAAAAATATTTTATTGAATTTAAAGATGGCAAGGCAAAAGAGGCACTTAAAGTTATTGGAAAGTCTAAAATATCTGGAACAGAAATAAACTTTTTTCCATCAAAGGAAATTTTTTCATCAACAAAATTTAGTTCGAGTATAATTCAAAAGAGGATGCGTGAACTTGCATTTTTAAATAAGAGTATAAAAATTGTAGTTAATGATCTAACACAAAAAAAACCAAAAAAAGTAGAGTTTCAGTTTAATGGTGGAATATTAGAATTTGTTGATTATTTAGACGAAAAAAGAGAAAAACTTAAAAATAAAAGTGGAAATGATTTGTTTAAAAAACCAATTTATATTGAAGGTAAAAAAGAAAATATTGAAATTGAATGTTCTCTAAAATGGAATGCTTCATATTCTGATGATGTTTACCCCTATACAAACAATATTTTTCAAAAAGATGGAGGAACTCATATTTTGGGTTTTAGGAGCGCTCTTACTAGAGTGATAAACAAGTATGCTACAGAAAATAATTTACTAAAAAAAAATAAAGTTAGTATTTCTGGTGATGATATAAAAGAGGGTTTGACAGTTGTTTTGTCATTGAAAATACCAGATCCAAAATTTTCATCCCAAACTAAAGATAAACTAGTATCCTCAGAAGTCAGACTGATAGTTGAAAATATCATAAATGAAAAATTATCTATATGGTTCGATCAAAATCCATCCATTGCTAAAATTATCTTAGCTAAAATCATTCAAGCAGCGGTCGCAAGAGATGTAGCAAGAAAGGCAAGAGAAAATGTCAGAAGAAAAGGCGCCTTAGAACTTACAGGCTTACCAGGAAAGTTAGCAGATTGTCAGATCTCAAAGCAAGAAGGCACAGAATTATTTATAGTTGAGGGTGACTCTGCAGGAGGTTCGGCAAAACAGGGAAGAAATAGAGAGAATCAGGCAGTTCTACCTTTAAGAGGAAAAATATTGAATACCTATGTAGATGAAAATGGCACTAAGAAAAATGGAAATAAAAATGAGTATAGGACCAAAACATTATCTAAAATGATATCATCAAATGAAATATTGACTTTAATTAACGCGTTAGGTTTAGATCCAAAAGTTGAAGAGATCGATATTAAAGATTTGAGATATGGAAAAATTATTATAATGACCGATGCTGATGTCGATGGATCTCATATACGAGCACTCCTTCTCACATTTTTTAATAATAAACCTTTCAATAAATTGATAGAAAATGGAAATATTTATTTAGCACAACCACCATTATTTAAAATAAACAAAGGATCTAAAGGAATTTATATTAAAGATGAAAAAGAACTCGATGAGTATATTTTAAAAAATTCAAATAATCTTAAAAAAATGAAAAAAGGCAGTAAAGATTATGTAATGGCATATAACATTGAAAAGTCAAAAATAAGTATACAAAGATTCAAGGGTTTAGGAGAAATGAATCCAGAAGAATTATGGAATACTACTCTTAATCCCCAAACAAGAAATTTGCTTCAAGTGCAGTATTCGAAAGACCATAAAAAAGATCAAAGTATAATACATACGCTTATGGGCAATGATGTAAGTTTACGAAAAGAATTTATTGTTGAAAATGCAATTAATGTATCAAACTTAGATATTTAAGTAATGAAGTTTAAAGAGACTTCAAAAAAATATTCTCTTAATAAATCAACTTATGTTAATTTAAGATGGATAGCTTATATAGGTCAACTTATAACTATATTTGCTGTAGAATTTATTTTTAATTTCAAATTTAATTATATTTATTGTATTTCAATTGTAATTATCAGTGTTTTAAGTAACTTTTATTTGAGTTTTAGAATAAAAGAAAATCAACTAAATAATTTTAATTCTACATTATTTTTAACATTTGATATATTACAACTTTCTCTTTTGTTTTATTTCACTGGTGGTATCACTAATCCATTTATCTTCTTAATTATAATTCCTGCGGTATTTTCATCACAATACCTAAATATAAAGACCTCAGTTTTTTTAGTAGGATTCACAACAAGTTTATTATTATTTTTGACATTTTTTTATAAAAAGTTACCACATCCGGAAGTTCTTCATTTTCATACTCCAAGTTACTACCTTTACAGTATTCCTTTGGCGATTTTTGTTGGCTTAACTTTTTTAGTTTATTTTGGAGTTAAGTTCGGAAAAGAGAATAGAATTAGAGAAGAAGCATATGATAAAATCCAAGAGATTATGTCTAAAGAAAACGAGTTAATTTCTTTAGGTGGACAAGCAGCAGCAGCGGCTCATTCTTTAGGTACTCCACTTTCAACAATTTTATTGACAACAAAAGAACTGCAAAAAGAGCATGGAGATAATACAAAAATTAAAAATGATTTAGATCTATTAGTAAGCCAAAGTAACCGATGTAGTGAAATACTGAAGAAACTTACACTAAACCCAAAGATTGAGGACGAATTTTTTGATAATGAGATATCTTTAGACAGTTATATTAAAGAAATAGTTAGATCATATCAGGAAATCAGTAATAAAAAATTTTTAATAATTACAGATAAATTTCAAAATAAAGTTAAATCATCTAAATCACCCGAAATTGTATATGGATTAAGAAATTTTATTGGTAACGCCAACAAATTTAGTAATAAAAAAATTGAAATAATTTTATTAAGCAATAGCAAAGAAACTGAAATTATTATTAAAGATGATGGACCTGGTTTTCCAAAGGATCTAATAGATAAAGCAATACTTGGGGAACCTTATATAAGAACAAAAGATGATAAAAATATTTCTAAGTATGGTTTAGGCTTAGGAACATTTATTGGAAAAACTCTATTAGAGAGAAATTTTGCTAAAATATCTTTTAATAACTCGACTATAGGTGGAGCTGAGGTAAAAATTAAATGGACAAATAAAGATCTAAAAAAAATTAGTTAAGTTTTTTTTTATTTTTGAATAAACCACTCAGTTGTCCAATCATAACGTCGCCAAGCTCTTGCACATCTGTAATTTTTATTGCTTTACTATAATACCTTGAAACATCATGTCCTATACCAATAGCAAGAATTTCTACATCTGATTTGTTCTCAATATTTTTAACTATTTTTTTAAGATGTTTCTCTAAAAAATCTCCAGAATTTACTGATAAAGTTGAGTCATCCACTGGAGCACCATCAGAAATCACCATTAAAATTTTTCTCTCTTCTTTTCTTTTTTTTAATCTATTGTATGCCCATGTAATTGCTTCACCATCTATATTTTCTTTTAGCAAACCTTCTTTAAGCATTAAACCTATGTTTTTTTTTGATTGTCTCCAATGACTATCAGCACTCTTATAAATTATATGTCTCAAATCATTAAGTCGGCCGGGATTTTTTGGTTTATTATTTTTGTTCCATTCTTCTCTACTTTTTCCACCTTTCCAATTTTTTGTTGTGAACCCTAAAATTTCAACTTTGACGTCACACCTCTCCAAAGTTCTTGATAGTATATCTGCACATATTGCAGCAATCGTAATTGGTCTTCCTCTCATTGATCCAGAATTATCGATTAATAATGTTACAATTGTATCTTTAAAATCTAAATCTTTCTCTTTTTTAAAAGAAAGAGAATTGTAAGGGTCCATAATAATTCTTGGAAGTTTTGAGCTATCTAAAAGCCCTTCCTCTAAATCAAATTCCCATGCTCTATTTTGTTTTGCAAGTAGTTCTCTTTGTAGTTTATTTGCAAGTTTTGTTATTAAATCTTGAAATGAAATCAACTGTTGGTCTAAATTTTTTCTAAGTTTTGTTATTTCTTCACTTGTCTCTAAAAGTTCAGCCTTTTCGATTTGATCAAACTCTTTTGTATAAATCTTATAGTCTTTATCATTAATGCTATTATTTATTCTTTGTGAAACTTTTTCTGAGCCTTGCTTATTCGACTCCGTATCAAATAATTGTTCATCCATTTGTAGTTTATCAAAATCATAATCATCATCAATTCCATTTTGGTTTTCGTCTTGTATTGTTTTTTCTTGATCACCTGATTGCTCATTTGAATCATCTTGATTTTTCATGTCATTATTTTCATTATTTTTTTCCGCATCTTCATTATTTTCATCATTTTCATTGGAGTCAAAAATATCCATATCTGAGAGAATTTTGGAAAATTTAGCATTATAAATATCTTGATTTTCAAAGTTTTTATTTAAAAAATTTAAATGTTTTCCAATTGAGGAATTTAAATCATTCTCCCAAAATTTAAGCATTTTTTTTGATAAATCATTAAGTTCTATATCCAAAAAGTTTTTGAGCATATAAAGTTCAAAAGCTTCAGCTATTGTAACATCTTCTTTACTTTTAAGCTGGTCTTTTCTTTTAAGGCTTAGCTTTTGTTTATAATTATCTTTGAAATTTTTTGATATACCTTTTAAAATTTTTGAACCCAAAACTTCATATCTAATCTTTTCAGAAATATCATATAATACTTTACAAGATTTTTTTATTGGTATATTTTTTTGATATATTTCTTTATCTGAAAATTTTTTTTTAAGAGCTTCAGAGTCAGTTTCAGCTCTCAATCTAATAAAATCATATTTATTAGATAAATTATCTAATTCAAAAAAATCTAAATTTTTTGAACTCAAATTTTTTTTTATATTTTTTTTATTTATTAAATAATCGTCTGATATTACTTTTGCTGTTGATATAAGAGCTTGTTTGAATTTTTCTTTAAAATTTTCTTGTTTTTTATTCATTTATATTTGAATATTTATCATTGATTCTGGAAGATCCTCCCCGAAACATCTCTGATAATACTCAGCAATAATATTTTTCTCAACTTCATCGCACTTATTTAAAAACGTAACTCTAAACGCATAACCAGTATCTTTAAATATTTCTGCATTTTCTGCCCAATGTAATACTGTTCTAGGACTCATCACAGTAGATATATCTCCAGCTATGAAACCTTTTCTAGTCAAAGATGCTACTTTAATCATATTCGAAACCTTTTCCTTGCCTTTTGAATTATTTAAATTTTTATTTTTCGCTAGAATAATTTCCATTTCCTTATCTAAACTTAGATAGTTAAGGCTTGTTACTATGTTCCATCTATCCATTTGAGCTTGATTAATTTGTTGAGTTCCAGTGTACAATCCTGTTGTATCTCCAAGTCCTATAGTATTAGCTGTAGCAAATAATCTAAAATAATTATTTTGCTTTATTACTTTGTTTTTATCTAGAAGTGTAAAACTACCTTCTGACTCCAAAACTCTTTGAATTACAAACATAACGTCTGGTCTTCCAGCATCATATTCATCAAATACTAAAGCGATAGGATTTTGAATGGACCACGGTAGAACTCCTTCTTTAAATTCAGTAATTTGTTTTCCGTCTTTGATGACAATTGCATCCTTTCCAATCAAATCAATTCTGCTTATATGTGAGTCAAGATTTACTCTTACACAAGGCCAGTTTAACCTCGCTGCGACTTGGGTTATGTGAGTACTTTTTCCAGTACCATGATATCCATGAACTATAACTCGCTTATTAAAATTAAATCCGGTTAAAATAGCTAAAGTCGTGTCCCTATCAAATTTATAGTCCTTATCTATTTCTGGGACAAATTCATTTTTTTTTGAAAAAGCATCAACTTCCATTTCACTTTCAATGCCAAATGTTTGTTTTACGGAAAGTTTTATATCAGGTTTAATGTTTAAGTTAGGTGTCAATTTTATCTCTATAAGTATTTTTAAGTTGTGTGTAAGCCAGTGTTATTAGCTTTAATTTTTCCTCGTACTTTTTGTTTCCTAAATTCATATCAGGGTGAAATTTTTTGACAAGACTTTTAAATTTATTTTGTATCTTTTCCCATTTTAAACCAACTGAAATACCTAATATTCCAAAAGCTTTTATATCATTATGGTCAAATTTAAATTGACGCATATGATTTAGATTGCTTTTAAGTTGAGATTTATCAAGTTCATCTTTTAAAGCGTTATTCCATAATACTTTAAAAAAATTATCAGAAGAGCTAAAACTTTGTGTAGGTTTATGCCAAGTCATATCAGATTTGAGAAATTCATAAATTTGCCTGTCATTCATACCGGCAAAATAATTCCAATTTTTATTAAATTCTTTTACGTGCTTTAGACAAAGTAATCTAAAATTTTTACTATTATCTTTTTCTATTGGGGCTTTAAACTCTCCTATTTCTACACAATTATTCCAGTCACAAATATTTTTCATGATATATTATAATATTAATATTTATGAATATAAAAGATCTAATTTTACTTGTAAAAAAAAAAATTAATAAAAATATATTAATTGAAAGTATTAGAATTGAAGACAAGAGTTTTCTTCATAAAAATCATGTTGGAAATGATAATAATAAGTACCACCTAAAATTAGTAATTAAATCTAATGAGCTAAAAAAAATGAAAAAGATTGAATCTACAAGAAAAATTTATTTGATTCTAGAGAAGGAAATGAAAAAATATATTCATTCGATTCAAATCTTAATTATTTAACTCTTCTATGAAAAATTTATTTAAAACTTTTTCATTAAAATTTAAATTTAATTTAGTTATGCCAATTTTTTTAATTAAAATTAGGTTTATAAGATTACTTGTATTTTTTTTATCTTTCTTCATAAAGTAAATTAATCTTTTTAAATCTTTTTTAAGGAAATAATTATTAATCTTATTTGGTAATTTATATTTGATAAAGTGATCTTTAATCTTTAAATAATTAAGCTTTGATAAAAGTTTAAATTTAAGACTAAAACTTATTGCAGAATATATTCCAAGCAATACTGCCTCACCATGATTTAACCTTTTTGAATAGTTAAGCGAAGACTCATATGCGTGCGCGAAAGTGTGTCCAAAATTTAATATTTTTCTTAGACTTTTCTCTTTTTCATCTAATTCAACAATCTTTTTTTTTATCTCACAACTTTTAATTATAGATTTTTCTATGAAAGGACTTTTTAAATTGATTATTTTATTTGCATTTTTGTCCAAGAAGGAAAAAAATTTTTCTTCAAAGATCAATGAATGTTTGAATATTTCTGCATAACCACAAACAATCTCTCTTTTTGGAAGAGTTTTTAAGAAATCAATATCAGATATAACTAACTTAGGTTGATAAAATGATCCTATTAAGTTTTTTCCAAAAGACGTATTTATTCCAGTTTTTCCTCCAATGGAAGAGTCAACTTGAGCAAGAAGCGTTGTGGGAATATTAACAAAGTTAATTCCCCTCTTATAAATGCTAGACGCAAAACCTGATACATCTCCAGTAATGCCACCCCCAACTGATATCAAGCAATCATTTCTTTGAAAATTATTTTTTAATAACACAGCAAGTATTTTGTCAACATTTTTTTGGTTTTTATTTTTTTCATTAGCATTAAATAAAAAGGTTATTATATTTTTTTTATTAAATTTTTTTAAAATTCTTAAAATTATTTTTTTTTTAATTTTATTATCTATTACAATTAAACATTTTGTAAAATATAATGAATTATTTTTTAATAATTTAGGAATATTATTTAATAAACCTCTACCAATTATTATTGGATATTTTTGAGTTTTCGTATTAATATTTAACTTAAATTGTTTCATATAATTTTGCTATATAATTAATTGTTTGAATTTTATTTAATTTATCGCAATCTATTCTAAAATTCGCTTTCATATAATTTTTTTTTCTTTTTATAATTAATTCTATAAGCTCTTTATTTGTCAATTTATTGGCAAGAGGTCTTCTTTTATTTTTCCTTATTCTATTTATTAGTGTTTTATTGCTACAATCTAACCAAAAAGATATATGATTTGAAACTATTTCCTTTCTTAATTTTTCGTTTGAGAATGCGCCTCCTCCCAGCGATATAACACTCTTTTTATTTTTTAGAATTTTAAAAACAGTTTTTTCTTCCAAAGATCTAAAAAAAATTTCATTTTTTTCATTAAATATTTGAGAAATGGTCATGTTCATTTCTTTTTCTATAATTTTATCAATATCATAAAATTTAAGGCCTAATTTTTTTGATACTAAATTACCAATTGTAGATTTTCCTGAAGCCATCATGCCTAGTAAAACTAGGTTTTTTTTTGATTCCATAAGTTTCTTTATTGAAAAAACACAAATATGTCTTAATTTGAAATTAATAAACGATATATGCAATTCTACAAAAAAACAAGACCTGGGAAATATAGTCTTTTAATTAGATTCTTAATTAAGGGGGTTATTTTGTTTTTAATACTTTTTATAGCGATTGTATTGATAGACAAAATTGAATTCCCTGCACCAAATAAAAAAATTGAGAAAATTATTCCAAATGAAAATCTCAAAATTGTTAAATAAAAGTTATTTATCAATTTTATTTTGCTGTTTATTTCTGCAAAATACTGAATTGTACTCAAATGAACCTGTAGATATATGGAGTCTTGAGAACCAAAAGGACCTTGAGGAACAATCTTTAAATGAGGTTGTACAAGATGAAAATATATCAGACAAAACATTGTACGAGTTGCAAGGAGAAAAAAATATAAATTCTATTATTGAATTAGACTCACAGTTGAAGTCAGATCAAATAAAAATTGTAGGAATTTATGATCCTTCAGAAAATGACGTTACAATTGATATGTGGAAAAATTCAGATGGGAATAAAATTTTAGATCTGTACAGAAAAATTCAAAAAATCGATTTATCTAATGACTCAAAAGAAATTTTAAAAATATCTCTTCTAACTAATTCTTATGTCCCTACTAAAAATATTTCTAACGATCAATTTTTAAAACTTAAACGAGATTGGTTGTTAGAAAATTCTGATTTGAATTTAATTGAAAAATATTTAATAAAAAATCAAAAAATCAAAAAAAATGAAAAATTAATAAAATTTTTAATTAATGAGTATTTATCAAAATCAGAACTTGGAAAATCCTGTAAAGTACTTTCTAAAATCAACTATCCTACGGAAGATGAATATTTAACAAAATTTAATATTTATTGTCTCATAAATAATAATAAAAAAGAAGAAGCACAATTACAATATGATCTAAAAAGGGAGCTAGGTTTTAAAGATGATTTTTTTGAAAAAAAGTTCAATTATTTAATGAAGTATGATTTATCAATTGATGAAACTGTATCTGAAGCAAGTATTTTAGATTTCCACCTGTCTCATAGAACAAACCCGAATTTTAGTTTTGAACCAAATGACTCTACTAGCAAAAAAATTTGGCGTTATTTATCAACGTCTAATTTATTAACAAGCATTGAAAGTGTTGACTTAGAAAATGAGCAAAAAATTTTATCAATAGAAAAGGCTACACATGAAGGGAATTACACTGAAAAAGAACTATTTGAACTTTATAAAAGATTTCAATTTAGTATAAACCAACTTTTAAATGTAAATCAATCTTACAAACTTTTAAAAAATGTGGAAAGTAGAGCGCTTTTGTATCAGGGAATCTTAATTAATTCAGATATTGATAAAAAGTTAGAATTGACAAAATTATTAAAAGAGTCATTTGTTAGAGACGAAAAAGGCAATGCATTTAATAACGAGCTGTTTAGTATACTGTCTAAAATTGATGAAAAAGAAGTACCTTTGAATTATTCAAGATTTTATAAAAAGTATGTTCAAACTGAAAAATCTAATCTAAAAAAAATTAAAATTAATAATAAAGTAATACATCAATCAAAATTAATTAACTATTTAAAGGGTGATTTAGACGAAGATGAAACAAAGAAGGACTTAAATGACATTTTAAAGAAAGTTAAAAAAAATAAAAAATACTTTGTTTCAATAAAAGATATAATTTTACTCGAGACACTAAAATCAGATGGTATTGAATTTGATAAAAAATATGATTCTCTATATGAGGTTGATAACTCAAATATGCCCTCAGATTTACAGAAATTGATTGAAAATGAGGAATCTGGACTAGTTTTGCTTAGATTAGTACAAATTCTTGGCCAAGATAATTTTGAAGATCTTGGCTCAGAAACTCTACTTTTTATAGTAAGTGCTTTAAATCAACTAAATATAGATAAACTTAGAAATAAAATCTTATTAAAAGTTCTACCTTTAAAAGTTTAAAAATTGTAATAAAATAAAAAATTATTATGTCAATTAAGACAATCATTACAGAACCAAACAAAATTTTGAGACAGATATCCCAACCAGTTGAAAAAGTTGGTAAAGAAGAAAAAATATTAATGGATGATATGCTTGATACAATGTATGCTGCGAATGGAATAGGCTTAGCAGCAATACAAATTGGAGTACCTAAAAGAATTATTGTGATGGATATAACGTGGGGTAAAGGAGAAAAAAGCCCTATGTATTTTGTAAATCCAGTAATTAAACATAAAGACAAAGTGAAATCAGTATATGAAGAAGGATGTTTGTCTGTTCCTAATCAATTTGCAGAAGTAGAACGACCAAAAAATTGTAGGGTCGAATATTTAGACTATGAAGGAAAAAAAAAAATATTGGAAGCTGAGGGTTTATTGGCAACGTGCATACAGCATGAAATGGATCACTTAGAAGGAATATTATTTATTGATTATTTATCAAAATTAAAAAAAAATATGATCATTAAAAAACTTTTAAAGAATAAGCCCGATAGAATAGTTGTCTAATAAATGCTAAAAAAAATAGTCTTTATGGGTACACCATATTTTGCTGTACCGATTTTAAAATCTTTGTATCAAAATGGATATAACGTTTCAGCAGTCTATACGCAGCCACCACAAAAATCTAATAGAGGTCAAAAGATAAATAAATCACCAATTCAAAATTTTTCAGAAACCTTAAATATTGAATTTAGAACACCAACATATTTAAAAGATAATAAAGATGAATTAGAATATTTAAATAAATTAAATCCCGATATAGCGATTGTAGTTGCATATGGTCAAATTATTCCCAAAGAAATTTTAGACCTTCCAAAAAAAGGGTTTATAAATATCCATGCCTCATTACTTCCAAAATGGAGAGGAGCAGCGCCAATTCAAAGATCAATAATGAATTTAGACAAGGAAACAGGAATAAGTATTATGAAAATTAGAGAAAAACTTGATACTGGTCCTATATTTTGTACATATAAAATTAAAATCGAAGATAGTGATAATGCTCAGATTATATCAGATAAATTATCAAAATTAGCTTCAGAAAAAATATTAGATGTAGTTGATGATATTTTTGATGATAAAATAAAACCTGTCGAACAAGATCATAGAAATGCTACATATGCTAATAAAATTAAAAAAACTGAGGGGAAAATTAATTGGAACAAACCAGCAAGAGAAATAATTGGCATTATAAATGGTTTAAATCCAAGTCCTGGAGCCTGGTTTAATTTTAGTGGCGTGAGGTATAAAATTTTAAACGCAAAAATTTCAGAGACAAAAGGTAAAGCTGGTGAGGTGATGAATGATAAATTAGAAATAGGTTGTAGCGATTTGTCAATTCAAATTTTAGAAATCCAAAGAGAGGGCAAACAACCTCAAAAAACTAATGAATTTATACTTGGCTCTAAAATTAAAAAAGGATCTATTCTCGAAAATGAATAGATACCAAATTTTAATTGAGTATGTTGGAACAAATTTTATTGGTTGGCAAATCCAACCCAAAGGAAAGTCTATCCAAAAAATTATTCAGTTAAAAATATCAAAACTACTGAAAGAAAAAATAAAATTAGTAGGTTCTGGTAGAACTGACACAGGAGTTCATGCAGAGGAGCAGTCTGCACATTTTGATACAAAAAATGAAATTGTTAACTTGAATAAATTTTTAAAATCAATTAATTTTTTTTTAAACTCATCGCTAATTTCTATAAAAAAAATAAAAAAAAAAAATCTAACTTTTCACGCAAGATTTTCTGCAAAAAAGAGAGTTTATAAATATATAATATTTAATAGATCTAGCGTTCCTTCAATCGAAAAGGATAGAGGATGGCATATTAGCAAAAAGTTAGATTTAGAATTAATGAAAAAAGGTGCTATAAAACTTTTGGGAAAACATGATTTTTCAACATTTAGAGCATCTAGCTGTAATGCAAAATCTCCCATAAAAATAATTAAATTTATAAAAATTAAAAAAATTAAAGATAAAATTGAAATAAAATTTACATCTCAATCTTTTTTGCAACAACAAGTAAGGTCAATGGTTGGTTGTTTAAAATACTTAGGTGAAAAAAAGTGGAATTTAAAAAAATTTGAAAAAGTCTTTAAGTCAAAAAAAAGAAATTTATGTGCACCTCCAGCCCCTTCACAAGGTTTGTTTTTAGAAAAAATTATCTATTAGTTCTATTATCTTTTTTAAATTTTTTGTTTATTCTCCACCTTGATCCTTCTCTAACAATATAACCCACACAATTTTTTGATTTACATTTGCATGGGAATTGTTTGTAGTCTGAGTCATAGCTGAAACCGTAATCACAAGTCAATTCCTCTCCTTTTTTAATATCTTTTATAGCAGTTACCCAAATCCTTAACCCAGTACCTTCATAATCACAATTGTTTGAACAAGAGTGATTAATTAAACGTGCTATATTCCAAGAAACGTCACCATCCAAATCATATCTTCTATTTAAATTAAAAAGGTAAATTGGTTTTGTATTGTCAAACTTAGGATTTGTATCACTTTCTCTTCTTGTGATTATATTTCCAACATAATCAATAATTCTCGTTCCTTTCCTAATATCTTTTGTTGCATACAAGCCTTTTCCTTTTTTATCTATATTTGATTTTTTGATTCGATACAGTTTCATTGAACTTTCTTTATTTATAATTTGAAAATTATCAATTGAATTCTAATAATGCATCAACATGTCTCTTAGTACTATCTTGAAGTGCTTTTAAGTCATATCCACCTTCTAATATTGAGACAACTTTTCCATCACAATATTTTTTAGAAGCTTCTAATATTCTCTTAGTTATAGTGTGGTAGTCTTCTGTTTTAAGATTAATTTGAGCAAGAGGATCATTTTCATGGGCATCAAAACCAGCACTTATCAATATAAATTGTGGCTTAAACTCACTCAACTTTTTTAATACACGTTCAAATGCATTTAAATATTCTTCTGAGCTTGTACCGGCAGCCAAAGGTATATTTAAGATATTGTTGAACTTACCTTTTTCTTTTTCGGATCCAGTTCCGGGGTAATAAGGATATTGATGAGTTGATATTAAAAGAACTTTTTCATTTTCATAAAATATATTCGCAGTTCCGTTAGATGCGTGTACATCGAAGTCAATGATAGCTATTTTTTTATAATTATATTTTTTAAGAAGGTAATTTGCTCCTATAGCAACATTATTAAAAATACAAAAGCCCATTGCTTTATTTTTTTCGGCATGATGACCAGGAGGCCTTACTGGACAAAAAGCATTTTTAAAATCTTTATTTTCAACGCCATCTATTGCTGTAATAATTGAACCAGCTGCATCGAATGTTGCTTTTTTACTGCCAGGAGAAATAATCGTATCACCATCTAAAGACGAAAAACCTTTTGTTGGAAAAGAGTTTTTTACTAAATCAATATAGCTTTCATCATGAGTATCTTTTAATATTTTATCTGTAATAATTGTTGGTTTTTTCCAAAAAACATTCTTGTTATTTATTTTTTTAAAGTTTTCAATAATCACTGATACTCTCGCTATCTGTTCTGGATGTCCTTGACCCGTATTGTGATCTTGGTAAGTATCAGAAGTAATTAAACCAGTTTTCACTTAAAATAATTTTGTAAAATATTAACATAAATTTTTGTAAGATTTTTTAAATCTTTCAAAGATACAGCCTCATCAACTTTATGCATAGTTTTTCCAACTAGACCGAATTCAAGTCCGGGTGATATAGCTTTTATAAATCGAAGGTCCGAGGTTCCACCCGTAGTAGATAATTTTGGTCTAATTTTTGTAATTTTTTTTATGACATTTTGTATCATAAATGTCGTTTTATTAGGTTTTGTCAAAAAAGCTTCACCAGAAACCCTATAATCAATTTTAAACTTTGATTTATATTTTTTACTTATTTTTTTAAAAATTTTATTAAGTCTTTTCTTAATAGATTTTGAAGAATGCTTATTGTTAAATCTAATATTAAATGTCGCCTCTGCTATTGCTGGAATAACATTGTCTGCAGTGTTATTTATATTTATCTTTGTCACTTCCAAGTTTGTAGGCTGAAAATTTTTTGTACCTTTATCAAATTTAATATCTTTTAATTCTTTCAAAATTTTGACAATTGTGGTTGAAGGATTGTTTGCTCTATGAGGATAAGCCACATGTCCTTGTAAACCCAATATTATTAATTTACCAGTCAAACTACCTCTACGACCAATTTTAATCATTTCACCTAGTTTGTTTGGATTTGTTGGCTCTCCTACTAAGCAAAAATTTATTTTCTCTTTTCTTTTTTTTAAATATTTGACAACTTTTTTTGTGCCATTTACCGCATCACCTTCTTCGTCTCCGGTAATCAATAAACTAATTGATCCATTAAATTTTTTATTTTTTGATAAAAAAGTGCTTATGGCAGAAACAAAGGCTGCAATAGAACTTTTCATATCATTTGCGCCTCTTCCAATTAAATGTCCCTTTTTAATAGAAGGCCTAAAAGGATTGATCGTCCAATCTTTTATATTTCCTGGAGGCACAATATCGACATGACCAGCAAACATAAAATTTGGCCTTTTAGATCCTAATCTAGCATATAAATTTTTAACAGGTTCAAAACCTTTTTCTTTAAATTCTAATATTTTTGTTTTGAAACCTAACTTTTTTAAATTTTTTTCTAAAAATTTCATTATACCTGCGTCAGCTGGAGTGATAGATGGAAACCTGATTAGCTCTTTGGCTAATTGTAATTCATTTATTTTTGACATAATTAATCTCTTAACAAGTCATTAATAGATGTTTTTGATCTAGTTTTTTCATCTACTTGTTTAATTATGACTGCACAGTACAGCGAAGGTGAATTTTCATTTTTTTTACTTGGAAGTGATCCAGGAACAACTACTGAATATGGGGGAATTTTT
>CACFNI010000013.1 GCA_902567765.1 uncultured Pelagibacteraceae bacterium
AATAAATCATCTATCGAAGCAGAGTAATCCATTATACTTTTTCAAGGATAAAAAAAATGAAGGACATTATGATTTTAATGGAAAAAGTATTAAAAAAGCTTTAATGAAAACTCCAATCAATGGTGCAAGACTATCTTCTAGTTTTGGAATGAGAAAACATCCAATTGATGGTTTTACTAAAATGCATAGAGGTACAGATTTTGCTGCACCAAAAGGAACTCCCATAATGGCCTCTGGTGATGGCGTAATAATAAGAGCTAAATGGTGTGGTGGTGGTGGTAACTGTATAAAAATAAAACATAATTCAACTTACTCAACAGTTTACGCTCATATGTCCAAATTTGCGAGTGGAATGAGAGTTGGACGAAGAGTAAAACAAGGCCAAGTAATCGGCTATGTAGGTTCTACAGGAAAATCTACAGGACCACATTTGCATTATGAAGTAATTGAAAATGGAAAAAGAATAAATTCTCAAACATTAAAACTGCCTTCTGGAAAAATTTTAAAAGGTAAAAATAGAAAATTATTTGAAGTGCAAAGAATTAAATTGGATGTTTTAAAATCTGAGCTAATTTTAGGTTTAAAATAGTTTAATTGTTAATTACTTGTTTTGCCTTATCTTGATCTTTGTCAAGATTATTTTTATTTAGTTCATTTTTCTCTGAATTTTCTAAATTTTTTGAAAGTTTATTTTTTTCTTGCTCTTCAATTATTCTTATAAAATGGTCGGCATGCTGAAAATAGTTCTCAGATAAGATTTTATCTCCATTTGCTAATGCCTCTCTAGCTAAGTCATTATACTTAGTTATTAGCTTTGATGCGTTATGATTGTTTCTCCCTGGGGTTTTTCTTTGAAAATTTATATTTGTGGTAAAGTCTGATTTAAACTTATGTGGTTCACCATTATTCCTTTTAAAATTACGATCACCACCTCTAAACCTGCCTCTTCTGTTATTTCTAAATGTAACCATTTAATTAATAATTTTAAATTTTTGTGCTAATTATACAACGATCGTTTTTTCCGTAATCCTTAACAATTTTATTAATATAAAAACTTTTATTTTTTAATTTTTTTACAACTTCATTTCTTTGAAAACAACCTATCTCCAAAATCAATTTACCATTTTTCTTTATCAAGTTCGATGCTTTATTAATTACTTTTGTAATTTCAGAAAGACCATCTTTGCCACCATTTAAAGAGAGACTTGGTTCATAAAGAGCCACATCTCTAACCAAATATTTTAAATCAAGTTTTTTAATATATGGTGGATTAGATAATATCAGATCATATTTACCTAAAAAAAATTTGTCAATATCTGAATTATAAAATTTAACTCTATTGACCAAGTGTTGCAATTTTGCATTAAAACTGGCAACTTTTAAAGCTTTTTTGGAAATATCTACACCAGTTCCAGAAAAATTTACTCTCTCTTTTAAAATTGACAGCAACAAACACCCTGAGCCAGTTCCAATATCTAAAAATTTTATTTTTCTAGTTTTGTCATATATTTTCAGTATTTGTTCTACCAATATTTCAGTATCTGGCCTTGGAATTAAAACATCCTTATTTACGTAGAATCTATTTTTCCAAAATTCCTTATAATTAGTCAGATAGGCAATAGGCTCACCTTTTGTTCTCCGAAAAATTAATTTTTTAAAATCTTTTAAATTTTTTTTATTTAAGTGTTCTCTAAGATTTAAAAGTATATATTTTCTATCTTGTTTAATAACTTTTGATAGTATCAATTCACTATCAAGATGGGGTGTTTTAATATTACTTTCTTTAAGTATGTTAACTGCTCCATTTATTGCTTCTTGAATATTCATTTAATTTAAAGAGTTTAATTTTTCTTCTTGCGCCTGCAAGTTTAAGTTTTCTACCATCTCGTCGAAGATTTCTCCTTCTAAAAATTCATCTAATTTATGCAATGTTAAATTTATTCTATGATCTGTGACTCTGCCTTGGGGAAAATTATATGTCCTTATTCTTTCAGATCTATCTCCTGTTCCAATTTTACTTTTTCTATCCTTAGATCTTTCATCTTCTCTTTTTTGTCTCTCTAATTCATATATTCTTGATCTTAATATTTTTAATCCTTTTTCTTTATTTCTTATTTGTGATTTTTCATCTTGTTGACTAACTACTATTCCAGTAGGAATATGAGTAATTCTTACGGCAGAATCTGTTGTGTTTACACTTTGTCCTCCAGGACCACTACTTCTAAAGACGTCAATTCTTAAATCTTTTTCCTCAATTTTAACATCAACTTCCTCTGCCTCAGGAAGAACAGCCACGGTAGCAGCTGAGGTATGAACTCTTCCTTGTGTTTCAGTATCAGGTACTCTTTGAACTCTATGTACTCCACTTTCGTATTTTAATGTTGAATATATATTTTTTCCTTTTATTGAAGCAATGACTTCTTTAAGACCTCCGGCTTCGCTCTTGGAAATGCTTATTAATTCTAATATCCATTTTTTTTTATGACTTACTTTTTCATACATTTTGAATAAATCTGAGGCAAAAAGACTTGCCTCTAATCCACCGGTTCCTGCTCGTATTTCAATTATTGCATTTTTTTTATCAGCATCATCTTTGGGAAGTAAAAATAATTTAATTTTTTTCTCATTTTCTTGATTTTTTTTTATTAATTCTTCTAATTCTTTATTTGCTAATTCTTGCATCTCTTTGTCGCTCCCCTTATCTTCTACTATTTTTTCTAATTCTTTTTTATCTTGCTCATAAGAAGAATAATCTTTTATTTCTTTTATAATTTCATTTAAATCAGCATAATCTTTTGATTTCTCTGCAAAATTTTTTTTATCAATTTCACCTGATGATAATTCTTTTTCTAATAATGAATGTCTAGAGATTAAATCCCTTACTTTATTTTTCGGTATCATTATTTATTTTCTTCAATCTCTAAAGCTTTTTTTTCTACTTGCTCTACCACTTTAGATATAATGTCCTCTGTAATAACTTTATGCGATTGAATACCAGATAGATAAAGCATGTTATTACCTTTTCCACCTCCGGTAATTCCCACGTCAGTCAAAGCTGCTTCGCCAGGGCCATTAACAACACATCCAATTACAGATAGAGTTATAGGTGTTTTTATATGGGAAAGTTTATCTTCTAATATTTTTACAGTATTAATCACTGGAAATGCTTGTCTAGCGCATGAAGGACAAGAGATAATTTTCACTCCTCTATTTCTTAAATTTAATGATTTTAGTATTTCATTTCCAATCCTCACTTCTTTTGGAGGATCATCTGACAAAGATATCCTTATTGTATCTCCAATTCCATCCATTAAAAGTGACCCTAGTCCTATAGAAGATTTTATGCTTCCAGACACAAAACTTCCTGCTTCAGTAATTCCTAAATGCAATGGATAATCGCAAACTTTTGAAAGTTGTCTGTAAGCAGCTATAGATAAAAAAACATCTGAAGATTTAACACTTATTTTAAAATTAAAAAAATCTTGATCTTCTAAAATTTTTATATTTCTTTTTGCGCTCTCTACTAGCGCTTCAGGACATGGTTCTTTATATTTTTCTAAAATATCCTTCTCAAGAGAACCTGCATTTACTCCTATCCTAATTGAACAATTATTATTTTTTGCAGAAGAAATTACATCTTTTATTTTTTTTATATCACCAATATTGCCTGGATTGATTCTCAAACATTTTGCACCATTTTCAGCAGACTCTATTGCTCTTTTATAGTGAAAATGAATATCAGCAACTATTGGAATAGATACATTTTTGACAATTTCTTTTAATGCAAATGTAGAATCTTTATCTGGGCAAGAAACTCTAACGATATCGGCGCCCTCAGCAGTTATATCGTTTATTTGTTTGATTGTAGATTTTATGTCAGTTGTTAGAGTATTTGTCATAGATTGGACTGATATAGGATTGTCGCCGCCTACTAAAACATCTCCAACTTTAATAACTCTCGTTTTTCTTCTTTTTATATCTCTAAATGGTCTTAGGCTCATTTTTATTTTTCAAGTTTAAACTCTTTATGCAATATAGTAATTGCTTTTTTAATATTTTTTTTATTTATTAAAACAGATATTTTTATTTCTGAGGTAGAAATAACTAAGATATTGATATTTTTTTTTGCTAAGGCTTGGAACATTCTATATGTCACTCCTGGTGTTGCAATCATTCCAACTCCAATAATTGAAACTTTTGAAACATTTTTATCAACAATTAAATCTCTAAAATTTATTTTTGAATTTTTTTTTATAAGTCTTTGTGTCTTGATTAAATCATCAGATTTTATTGTAAAAGTTAAATCAGTTTTCTTGCCATCAGCTGATATATTTTGAACAACCATATCAACATTTATTGAGTTGTTAGAAAGTGGTTTAAATATTGAGGCAGCAATACCTGGTTTATCCTTAACACCTAAAAGAGTTATTTTAGCATCATTTTTAGTGAATGATATGCCTCTAATAATTTTATTACTTAAAATGTTTTTTCTTTTTGTAATTTTTGTACCATCTTTTTTCACAAATGAAGACTTTACCTCAATATCAATTCTATTTAGTCTTGCATCTTGAATGGAAGTTGGTTGCATGACTTTTGCACCTAATGAAGCCATTTCTAACATCTCTTCATAAGAAATGACTTTAATTTTTTTGGCCTTTTTTAATGTATTTGGATCTGTTGTGTAAACTCCCTCAACATCGGTATATATTATACATTTTTGAGCTTTAAAAAATTTAGCACACATTATAGCGGATGCATCCGAGCCTCCTCTTCCTAAAGTTGTTATTCTATTTTCTCTATTTATACCCTGAAAACCACTTACAACCGGTATTCCACCCTCTCTTAAGTAATTCATAATTTTTTTGTTACTAATATTAGTTATTCTAGAAGAGCTATATGCACCTTCAGTAAAAATTGGAACTTGCCATCCCATCCACGTTCTTGATTTATGTCCAATAGCATTTAAGCTTCCAGCAATTAAAGAACAAGATATCTGTTCTCCAGAAGAAACAAGTACGTCATACTCCGAGTTTGAAAAATTATAAGAAATTGCATTTGATTTCTTAATTAAATCATTAGTAGTCCCACTCATTGCAGAAGAAACTACAATAGGACTGAATCCCTTTTTTTTTGTAACTAACTATTATGTCTGCTACCTTTTTTATTCTTTTTATAGTTCCTACTGAGCTGCCACCAAACTTTAAAACAATGATTTTCATTGATAATATTTTTTATAAAAAACTAAATATATTGATTAAATACATCTTAATTGTAATGTAACTAACTATGAAAAGTAACACAATAAATAAAAAAGAAATAGAGAAATTTTCTAAAATTGCATCCCAGTGGTGGGATCCAAATGGTAAGTTTAAACCATTGCACAATTTCAATCCAATAAGAATTGAATATATAAAAAATAGCATAATAAAGCACTTTAAAATAAAACACTCAACAAAATCCCTTAAAAAAATAAATATACTAGATATTGGTTGTGGTGGAGGTCTTTTATCTGAGCCGATGTGTAGGTTGGGAGCTAATGTGGTAGGGATAGACGCTTCTAGTAAAAATATTGAAGTAGCAAAATTTCATGCAAAAAAAAATAATCTTAAAATTAATTATATATGCTCCTCTCCAGAAAAATTGAGAATAGGCAAAAAATTTGATGTTATTTTAAATATGGAAATAATAGAGCACGTAGATGACATAGATTTTTTTATCAAAAAAAGTTCTCAATTATTAAAAAAAAATGGTTTGATGTTTGTGGCAACCTTAAATAAAACCCTTAAGTCTTATTTTTTTGCGATAATTGGAGCAGAGTATGTTTTGAGATGGTTGCCTATAGGAACACATGATTGGGAAAAGTTTGTTAAACCAAAGGACTTAATAGAAATATCAAAGAGGAATAATCTTAATATTGAGGAACTAGATGGTTTAAAATTTGATGTTTTAAAAAATAAATGGAATATAAGTAAGGACAAATCAGTTAATTATATAGCAAAGTTTAAAAAAAATTAATTATCATTTTCATTGACCCATGGAATAGTTTCGGTTTCAATTCCCTCTTCCTTCAATTCTTTCAAATCTTGGAATGTGGCATTTCCATAAATCCTATTTTTAGATTTTTTTTTATTATTGTAATGTATTGATCTCGCTTCATAAGCAAAATTATCTCCAACATATTGAAAATTATTTTTAATAAATTTTTGATATTCTTTAATTGTATTTTTTATTTCAGTAATTTTTTTATTTTTTATTTTCTCATACTTGTTGTTTTTTTTATTTAAAACATTTGGAGACATTAAACTTTTATCAATATCTTGAGAATTACAACTATAACAGTTTATATGTTTTAATTTTTTAAGTTTTTCATACTCTTTTGAAGAGGCAAACCAACTATCAAACGATTTTTTACAAGACTTACAAATTAAATTGTACTTTATCATAATTTTTATTTAATAACTTATTGTTTTATTTCAATATTTATCAAGATCTATAATCTGCATTTATTTCAATATATTTTTTGGTAAAATCCATAGTATATGCAGTAAAATTTTTTTTACCTGTTCCTATATCAACATATATTTCAATTTTTTCACCTCTCATATATTCTTCGGCTTCAATTTCATTAAACAGATTTGATACTTGGCCTTTTTCTATAATTTTTATATCACCAAATTTTACTATTAATTTATTTAAATTGATTTGTACGTTTGATTTACCTATTGCCATTAAAACTCTTCCATAATTACAATCCTCACCTGCTATTGCAGTTTTTACTAGAGGAGAATTCGCTATTGAAAAGGCAACCTTTTTAGCATCCTCTTGTGTTTTAGCATTATTAACCTGAACAGTTATAAACTTTGATGCTCCTTCACCATCGGCAGCAACTCTTTTTGCTAAATTTAAAAGGGTTGAGTGTAAAGCAAGATCAAATTCTTCCAATTTAGGATCATTAATAGTTTTAATTTTTGAGTTTTTTACAGCCCCAGTAGAAAAAATTGAAACCATATCATTTGTGCTTGTATCTCCATCACATGTAATTGCATTAAAAGTTGTTTCTATGTTTTTTTTTAATAATTTTTGCAATATGCTTGCTGAAAGATTTGCATCTGTAAATATAAATCCTAATGTTGTAGCCATATTAGGGAAAATCATACCAGAACCTTTTGCGATACCGTAAATTTTTACGGTTGTGCTGCCAATTTTACATTCTTCCATCGCAAGTTTTGGTACAAGGTCCGTTGTCATTATTCCTAATGCAGCTTTAGTCCAAACATATTTGTTCTGTGTATATTTAATTTTTTCAACTAATTCAGGAATATTTTTTTTTATTTTATCTACTGGAAACTTTTCACCAATCGTTCCTGTACTGCTAAAAATTATTCTATCCGGTCTGACTTTCTCCGGGCTTTCTTCATCTTTTTTTTGTTTTTCAGAAAGTTTTATTGATAATTCCTCTGCGATATCTCTTAAAGCTTGATATCCTTTTTTCCCAGTAAAAGTGTTCGCATTTCTTGTATTAACCAATAGTGCACTAATTTTTTTATTTTTTATATTTAAATTCCATTTTATATTTTCAGAAATTATTTTAGATTGAGTATATACAGACGCGTACTCAGCACCCTTTCTAAAATAAAACATAACTAAGTCATCCCTTTGATTATTATACAAATTTGCTGAGATGGTAGAGATTGAAACCCCATCAAGGTGATCTAGGTCTTGAAAGTCGCCTAGTTTTGACTTGCTGTGTGATGTAAAAATATTTCCAAAGTTTATTGCCATACTATTTAAATAAGTTATTTAATACCTATATATTTAATATATTAAACTATATATCAAAAAATAAGATGCTAAATCCTGTTAATTTTATATCAAAATTTTTTAAATCAGGTAACAAAAGAGAACTCGATAGAGTTCAAAAAATTGTTGAAAAAGTCAATAAATTAGAAGAAGAAGCTATAAAACTAAAAGATGAAGATTTTCCAAAAAAAACTGAAGAGTTAAAAATTAAATTAAAAAATGGAAAAAGTTTAGACTCTATTCTGCCTGAGGCTTTTGCCTTAACGAGAGAAGCCTCAAAAAGAACAAGAGGTGAAAGACACTTTGATGTTCAGATTATTGGTGGTGTAGTTTTACACGAGGGAAAAATCGCAGAAATGAAAACTGGTGAAGGTAAAACTTTAACCATAGTTCTTGCAGCGTATTTAAATTCACTATTAGGAAAAGGGGTGCACATAGTTACAGTTAATGATTATCTAGCTAAAAGAGATTGTGAAGAAATGGGTAAAATTTACAATTTTCTTGGTCTATCATCTGGCTTCATAAATAATGATCAGGATGATTTTACAAGAAAAAAAAATTACAGTTGCGATGTAACTTATGCGACTAATAGCGAATTAGGATTTGATTATCTCAGAGATAACATGTCAATTAATAGTGATCAAATAGTTCAAAGAGAGCATTATTTTTCGATAGTTGATGAAATTGATTCATGTTTAATTGATGAAGCTAGAACGCCACTTGTTATTTCTGGTGCTGCTGAAGATAAGACTGATAAATATCTTTCTGTTGATAAGTTAGTAAAAAAACTAAGCCCGGAGGATTATGAAATTGATGAAAAAGATAAAAATATTTTATTAACTAATAAAGGTATAGATAATGTAGAAACAATTTTAATCAATGCGGGTGTGTTAAAAAATAATAATTTCTATGATCCAGAAAATTTAAATTTAGTTCACCATGTAAATCAAGCTTTAAGAGCAAATCATTTATTTGAAAAAGGAAGAGATTATATCGTTAAAGATAGATCTTTAAAAATTATTGATGAACTCACTGGAAGAATTCTTGAGGGAAGAAGATATGGTGACGGCTTACATCAAGCGCTTGAAGCAAAAGAAAGAATAGATATACAAGTTGAAAATCAAACTTTAGCATCAATTACTTATCAAAATTTTTTTAAACTTTATTCCAAAATTTCTGGATGTACCGGGACTGCATTAACTGAGTCAGAAGAGTTTTTTGAAATATATAACTTAAATGTCATCAGCGTACCCACTAACCAAAAAATGATTAGAAAAGATTGGAATGATGTAATTTTTAGAACACTAAAAGAAAAAGACATTGCGATTATAAATAAAATTAAGGAGTGCAATGATAAAGGTCAACCACTACTAATTTTTACAGCAAGTATTAATAAATCAGAGCATTATTCCAATTTACTAAAAAAAAATAACATCAAACATATTGTTTTAAATGCAAAAAATCATGAGAAGGAAGCTGAGATAATTGCAAATGCGGGCACTAAAAATTCAATAATAATTACCACAAGTATATCTGGAAGAGGGGTAGATATTAAATTGGGCGGAAAACAAGGTAAAAATAATGAAAAAGAAGAAATTAAATCTTTGGGAGGTTTATTTGTAATTGGAACCGAAAGAATGGAGTCTAGAAGAGTAGATAATCAAGCTAGAGGAAGATCAGGACGTCAAGGGGATGAGGGCAATTCTATTTTTTATGTGAGCCTAGAGGACGACCTAATGAGAATATTTGGGTCTGAATCAATGAATAATATTTTAGAAAAACTGGGTTTAAAAGATGGAGAAAGTATTGAACACCCATGGATAAATAAAGCCCTTGAGCGTGCTCAACAGAAAGTAGAGTCTAGAAACTTTGATATTAGAAAAACATTACTTAAATTTGACAATGTTTTAAATGATCAAAGACACGTAATTTTTACCCAAAGGAATGAAGTTATTAAAAGTGAAAAGATATTTGATTACTCTAATAATTTTTTATCAGAAATTATTGAAAAATTAGCTCAATTAAAAAGTAAAGATATAAGTGGTTCAAAAAATAGCGATTTTAATAATAATTTAAGATCTTTACTTGGAAAAAGTTTTAATGAGGATGAAACTCAAAATTTAATTCAATTAAAAAATGAGGATTTTGAAAAAAAAATCAAAGAAAAATTTATTGAAAAAAGAAACGAGAGAATTAATCATCTTTCAGAAGAGCAAGCTAAAGAATTTGAAAAAAGAATTTTTCTTCAAGCTATTGATTTGAATTGGAAATCTCATATTCAATATTTAGAACAGCTAAGGCAAGTAATTGGACTAAGATCCTATGGTCAAAGAGATCCATTAATTGAATATAAAAAAGAAGCTTTTAATTTGTTTGAAAACTTATTAAATAAACTTAAGACAGATTTAATTACCATTTTAATTAATTTGACAATTATCGAAAAAAAGAATGAACAAGACAATATTAAAAAAAGTACTAGTATAGTTAATAACCCAAAATGTCTCTTAATTTTAAACAAAGGTCAAAAAATATCTCGAAACGATATATGTGAAGCAACTGGTAAAAAATATAAGTTTTGCTGTGGTGCTTTATAATATTAAATAAAGAAAAGTAAAAAATATAATTGCTGCGAAGAATACAGATAACTCTTTTTTATATAAAATAACTCTATTTTTTAAGTTTTCTATAAAGGTTATTTTCATACTTAAAGAAGTTTCTTCACCTGGATGTTTAGAAAATCCATCTCCTCTTCCGATAGATAAAAATTTGTTTTTTCTATGATTGATAATTTCATCTTTATTTAAGTTTTTAAGAGAATTTAAATTTTTTTCGATTGCACTTTTAATATTTTCTAAAGTAAGATCTCTGTCTCTATGTGCGCCTCCTGAGGGTTCATCAATAATTTCATCAATGACGCCTAGGTTAAATAAATCTTTTGCTGAAAGTTTCATTGCTTTTGCTGCCTCTAAAGTTTTTGATGCATCTCTCCAAAGTATGGTAGCGCATCCCTCTGGAGAAATCACAGAATATATCGCGTTTGACAACATAAGAACTTTGCTTGATGAAGCTAGGGCCACAGCTCCACCCGAGCCACCTTCGCCTATTATTATAGATATAGTTGGTATTCCTAAATCCATATTACATTCTATAGTTTTTGCTATTGCTTCAGCTTGACCTCTCTCCTCTGCTCCAACTCCTGGGTAAGCGCCAGGTGTATCTATAAAAAAAATTATGGGTATTTTAAATTTGTCAGCTAGTTTCATTAATCTTATTGTTTTTCTATAACCTTCAGGCCTCATCATTCCAAAATTTCTTTTAATTCTAGAATCTAAGTCATCACCTTTCTCTTGACCAATAACTAATACGGAGTTGCCTTTAAACTTTGCAAATCCAGCTAATACAGACTTATCCTCGCCATAAAATCTATCACCTGACAAAGGTAAAAATTCCTCAAATAAATTTTCTATAAAAAATTTGGACTTAGGTCTATCTTCATGCCTTGCAACCAAAGTTATTTGCCAAGGATTAAGATTTGAATAAACTTCTTTTAATTTTTGATCTATTTCATTCTGAATTTTAGAAATTTTACCAGTATCGACCTCTGAAAGTCCCTCATTATTGTAAGGATCTTTTAATTTATCTATCTCGCTCTCCAAATTTTTTATTTCATCTTCAAAATTTAAATAATTTCTCATTGCTTTAATAATAATGCTTATAAATTAAAAAAGGGCAATAAAATGATAAAATTTAAAAAAATATAATAATAAATTGACGGATTTAGGAGCAAAAAGTTATATTACCCATAAAATTGTAAAATAACAGAGTGAATTAATGAAAGAAAAGTATTTAAAAATTAAAGATCTGTCGGTATCAGAAAAGCTAATTAACTTTATCAATAAAGAACTGTTGCCAGGAACGAAAGTCAATAAAGAAAAATTTTGGAGCGGTTTTAATAAATATGTACACGAGCTTTCATTTACAAATAAAAAGTTATTAGAAAAAAGAGAAAGATTACAAGAAATTATTGATAGATGGCACAAAGATAGAAAAGGTGATCATTTAAATTTAAACAAATATACAGAATTCCTTAAAAAAATTGGTTATTTAAGTAAGCCAGGTGGCAACTTTAAAATTAAAACAAAAAACGTAGACAGGGAAATATCAAGTATTTGTGGACCACAATTAGTTTGTCCTGTTTCAAATGCAAGATTTTTGCTTAACGCTGCAAATGCTAGATGGGTAAGTTTATATGACAGTCTTTACGGGACAGATATAATTCCTGAGACTCATGGCGCCCTAAGAGGACGAACTTATAATCCAATAAGAGGAAAAAAAGTAATCAGTTATGCACGTGATTTGTTAGATAAATATATACCCTTAAAAGATAAAAGCTGGAAGGATTTATCAAAAACTCCTGAAGTAAAAAATAATAAACTTAATTTAGATTTAAAAAATCCTAAACAGTTTGTTGGTTATAATAAAAAATTAAATAAACTGTCTTCACTTCTGTTCATAAATAATAATCTACATATTGATATCTTATTTGATCATTCAGGAAATATGGAAATAAATAATCCTGAGGGAAATCAAGATATTTTAAAAATTCATGACATTATCTTGGAATCAGCTATTTCAACTATATGTGATCACGAGGATAGTGTAGCTGCTGTAGATGCCGAGGATAAAATTCTTGGTTATAGAAATTGGTTAGGATTAATGAAGCTAAGCCTAAGTTCAGAATTTACCAAAAATGGAAAAAAAGTTTTGAGAAAATTAAATAGTGACAGAAATTATATTTCTACAAAGGGTAAAAAAATTAAATTACATGGAAGATCTTTGCTACTAAATAGAAACGTAGGTCATTTGATGACTACTCCAGCAATTCTCCTGAAAGACGGTTCAGAATGTCCAGAGGGTATTCTTGATGCTTTTATAACATCTCTCGCATGTATCCATGATTTTAAAATAAAAGGGAATTCAAGAGAAAAGTCTATTTACATAGTTAAACCAAAAATGCATGGGCCTGAAGAATGCTCATTTACAAACTTAATTTTTGAAAAAGTGGAAAAAGTTTTAAATTTAAAAAGAAATCAAATACTTTGTGGAATAATGGATGAAGAAAGAAGAACATCTGTTAATCTTAAAGAATGTATTAGGGCTCTAAAAAATAGAGTTTTTTTTATAAATACAGGTTTTTTAGATAGAACTGGAGATGAAATTCATACTTCTATGGAGGCAGGTCCTATGGTTTTCAAAGGAGACATGAAATCCTCAAAGTGGATATCTGCTTATGAAAATAGAAACGTTGATATTGGTCTATCATGTGGTTTTTCAGGTAAAGCGCAAATTGGTAAAGGAATGTGGGCAATGCCAGACTTAATGAAAGATATGATGAAACAAAAAATCGTACATCCTCAATCAGGAGCCAATTGTGCTTGGGTGCCCTCACCGACAGCTGCAGCATTACACGCTCTTCATTATCATGAGATCGATGTCTTTGCTAAACAAAAAAAATTATCAAAAAGAAAAATTGCAAAACTCTCAGATCTTTTAACTATTCCAGTTGATAATAGAACGAACTGGTCAATGGATGATATTACAAAAGAGTTAAAAAATAATTCTCAAGGAATTTTAGGATATGTAGTTAGATGGGTTGATCAATCAGTTGGTTGTTCAAAAGTTCCTGACATTAATGGTATTGGTCTTATGGAAGATAGAGCAACTTGTAGAATAAGTAGTCAACATATTGCTAATTGGTTGTATCATGGTGTTTGTAGTAAAAAACAAGTTTTAGAAATTATGAAAAAAATGGCTAAGGTTGTTGATAGTCAAAATTTAAAAGATCCGAGCATGAAAGGCCAAGCTCCATATCAGACAATGTCAGGCAACTTTGACCGATCAGTAGCTTTTAAAGCAGCTTGTGATTTAGTTTTTCATGGAAGATTACAACCTTCTGGTTATACAGAACCAATCCTTCATCTTAATAGGCTTCTTAAAAAAAACTAATCTGCTTTGTTGCTAACACCATTTCTATTTTTAAAAGCGGAAAATAATGTGCCATCATCTAAATTCTCAATTTCGCCACCAACAGGCAAACCTTGGGCCAGTTTGGATACTTTAACATTTATACCTTTTAAACTATCTTTAATATAATAAGCAGTTGTCATTCCTTCGACAGTTGCACTAGTTGCAATAATTACTTCATCTATTTTACCTTTTTTTACTCTTTCAATTAATGAATTAATCAATAAATCCTCTTTTCTTTTTCCAACTGAGGAAACTGTTCCTCCCAATATATGAAAATATCCTTCGTATATATTGGAGCTTTCAATTGACCATTGATCTCCTATTGATTCAACAACGCAAATTTTATCATATTTTTTTTCAAGAATTTTACAATTATTATAACTACATTCAATTGCGTTATTTTTTAGTGTTCCACAAATTTTACATCTTGAAATATTTTTATAAACCTCCGCTAATGTTTTTGCCATTGGTTTAATAAGTTCATTTCTATTATTTATTAATTTAAGAACAATACGTTTTGCAGACTTGGGCCCTAATCCAGGCAACTTAGATATTAGTTTTACCAATTCATCTATTTCGTTAATGCTTTGCATATAGTTAAAGTGGAAATTTAAAACCTGGTATATTCAAGCCTCCTGTTGCTTTAGATATTTCTTCAGAAGTTTTTGATTTTAATTTTATTTTTGCATTATTATGTGCGGCCATAATTAAATCTTCTAAAATTGTTTTTTCCTCTTTTAATGTCTCCTGAGAAATATCAATTTTTATTATCTCACCATCGCCATTTAAAATAACTTTGACTGAATTTGATCCAGACACGCCCTCAACTGTAATATTTTTTATTTTTTCTTGGCTTTCTTTCATTTTCATCTCAAGTTCTTTAGCTTGAGAAAGAATTTTTGATAAATCATTCATTGTTTTCCTCTTTTAAGATTTTGACCTCAGTCATTTCTGCATCTGGAAAATTTTCCAAAATTTTCTTATAGATAAAGCCATCTTTTTTTTTTTCAAATAAATTTTTTTTATCCTGAAGTAAATTTTCTTTAATTGATGGACTTCCTTTTTCTTTGGATAGAGTAATTATCCATCTTTTATTAGTCCAATCATATAATTTTGAGGATAATATTTTTATAAAGTCTTTATCTAATTTTTCGTTGAAAGAAATTTCTATTCTTTGATTATCAAAGCTTACGAGATTGACGTTTTTTTCCAGCTCATATCTTAATTTTGCTTCTTTTCTAGAAATACAAATATGCAAAAGATCATCAAACGAATTAATCGATAATTCTTTTATATCTATATCCTTTTGCTTTGATATTTCATCGTCTAATTTTTTTTCTTGGGTAATATTTTTTATCTGACCTACGGTTTTATTTTTTATATTAAATAAATCATTACTATCTATTTTTGCTTTGTCGTCTAAAACAATATTCTTATCTTCAAGTTTATTTTTTATACCCTCAATATTTTCTGTGTCTTTTTTTATTTTCTTTAGATGGATTAATCTAATTAGAAACATTTCAATAGATAAATTTTGATTATTAACAATATCTAGCTCGCCTAGGGTTTTTATAGTAAATTGCCAAAATAATAAAAGAGTGTTTTGCTCAACTTCGTTAGACAATTTTTTTATTAATTTATGTTCCTCGTCATTTAATGAGAAATTATTTCCGTCAATTGTTAAAGAGTTTATATTTTTAAAATAATATAGTATCTCTAAAAAGTCATTTAAAAATATTTTTGGCTCAACTCCTTGATCAAAAATTGATCTATAAACTTTTAAAACTTCTTTCTCATTTCCTTGGAATATAAGCTGAAATAAATTTATTAATTGTGATTTATCGAAATATCCAAAAATTTTTTGAGCTTTATTTAAATCAAATTCTTCACCTTCTTCCAAACTTAAAATAGCTCTATCTAAAAGCGATAGTGCATCTCTAACTGAACCTTCTGAAATTTTTACAATAAGTTTTAAGGCTTCGTCAGTAAGTTTTCCTTTTTCTTTATCTTTTATTTTTTTAACGTATTCAAATAATTCTAAAGATTTTACTCTTGTTAAATCAAATCTTTGACATCTTGATATGACAGTAACGGGTATCTTTTTTATTTCTGTTGTTGCAAAGATAAATTTTAGATATTCAGGTGGTTCCTCTAAAGTTTTTAGTAAAGCATTAAATGCTTGTTTGCTAAGCATATGAACTTCATCAATAATAAATATTTTATACTTTGCTGTTGTTGGGCCATATCTTGAAAATTCAATTAAATCTCTTACATCCTCTACGCCTGTTTTGCTTGCGGCATCCATCTCTAAAACATCAATATGATTTGAATTTGCGATAGCTTCGCAATGACAATTTTCACAAGAATCTTTTTTGTTAATGCTATCTATTCCATTTTTACAATTTAGAGATTTTGCAACTATTCTTGCAATAGTAGTTTTCCCAATCCCTCTAATTCCTGTAAACAAATATGCATTAGGAACTTTATTATATTTTATAGAATTGATTATTGTTTCTGAAACTATGTCTTGACCAATCAAATCAGCAAAATTTTGTGGTCTATATTTTAAAGATAAAACTTTTAAATTTTTGTTCATAAAATCAGGAGACTAGAACCTGAATAACTGTCTCTACGATTGCTTCTGTTAAGATCTAGTCGGGTTCAAGCAGCATTCACCTCTAGCCTCCGAAAGTATTATAACAGCAATGATTTCTATTCTACAATATAAAGTATAAAAAAAATTACTTATCTCTAAACTTATCAGCTGGAAAGACACCTAGAACGTGAAAATCTTCACAATGTAATCCTAGTTCCTCTAGAGATTTTTGCACTTTTGAATCTTCAATATGACCGTCTAAATCACAAAGGAAAAAATATGAAGAAAATGAATTTTTTTCTGGATAGCTTTGTAACTTAGTTAGATTTACTCCGTTAATTGCGAACCCTCCCAGTGATTGATATAAGGCAGCGGGTTTACTCTTTAGCTTAAATAAAAAAGAGGTTATGAACTTCCCTTTTCCAAATTCTGGTTGCAAAATATTTTTTCCCATTATTAAGAAACGAGTAACGTTACCTTTTTCATTTTCAATATTTGATGCAATAATATCTAATTTATAAATTTGGGCACTGAGTTTTGAAGCAATTGCTGCATCATTTTTATTTCGGTTTTTAGAAATTAACTCTGCTGATCCAGCTGTATCTGCCCTAACATTTTCAGATATATTGTTTTTTTTTATAAATTCTGAACATTGCGATAGTGCCTGGGCGTGGGAATAAACATTTTTTATATCTTTAAGTTTTGATCCAGGTAATGCTAATAAATTATGCTCAATTCTGTGAAAATGTTCTGCATGCACGTTTAATCGATGTTTAAAAATTAAATATTCAATTCCTATATTACCTGTAATTCTATTTGACTCAGGTATTATTATTTTTAAATTTTTATCTTCCTCGGCCCTTTTAAAACACTCATCAAAAGTTTTACATGCAACTATTTCAGCATCTGAGTAAAGTTCGTTTGCTGCTAAATGTGAATAAGCTCCCGGCGAACCTTGATAAAGTATTTTCATTTTAAGACTTATATTCCATTATTTTTTTTAACGCTAGATAATCTTCCTCGGTATCTATGCCTATAGGACCAGATTTGGCCAAAGCTACATTAATTTTTATACCATTATCCAAAGCTCGCAATTGTTCTAATCTATATTTAATTTCATTGCTTGTTTGATTTAAATTAACAAATCTTTCTAAGACACTTACCTTGTAAATATAAATACCAATATGATGATATATATTTTCATTTTTAATAGACAAATTTTTCCTATAGAAATTAGTCGCAAGAGGAAAATTTCTCTCGGATAATTTTTCTTTTAATATAACTTTCACGATATTTTCATTAGACAAAATCGACTCATTTTTAATTTTTGTTGCTAAAGTTCCTAGGTCTGAGTTTTTATTCATAATTGAGTTATTCAAATTAATTATATCCTTCTCATCTATATTTGGTTCATCGCCTTGTAAGTTAAGTATATAGTCGACATTTTTTAATTCTAATTTTTTAAAACCTTCAAAGATTCGATCGCTCCCCGACTTATGATGACTGCTTGTTAAAATTGCTTCACCACCAATTTTTTTAATTTCGTCTACAATTTCTTTATCTTCAGCGCATACTACAACTTGCCCAATATTAGTTTTTTTAGCTTTTTTAAAAACATGACAAATAATTGGTAAACCATTTATCTTTAGAAGCGGTTTTCCTGGTAACCTTGAAGCGGATAATCTAGAGGGAATTAAAATAATTGTTTTTGACATCATTGAATATTTTAATTAATTCTGCGTCTAACAGACGCAAATTAATGATTTAAAAAAAATAAGTAATTTTCAAATTATTATGTTATACGTCAAATAATTATAATTAAAATGGATTCATTCGAAATAAACAAAATAATTACTGCAATTTTATTAGTAGTTTTGCTAGTTTTTGGTGTTGGAAAAATATCAGATATAATTTTTAAGACAAATAAGCCTGACATAGATGGTTACAAAGTTGAAATAAAAACCTCAGATAAGTTGGTATCTAAAACGAGCTCTGAAAGCCAAGTTGATATTCTAGCCTTGTTAGCAATGGGTGATGTAGAGCATGGTAAAAAAGTTTTTAAAAAATGTGCAGCATGTCATAGTATTAAACAGGGTGGAGGAAATAAAATTGGTCCTAAACTTTGGAATGTGATGTTTAGACCAGTTGGAGCTGTATCAGATTATAAATACTCCAAATCTTTAACTGAATATAAGAAAAATTGGACTTGGGAAGAAATGAATGGCTTTTTAATTAAACCATCCACTTGGATTAAAGGAAATAAAATGGGATTTGCAGGACTTAAAAAAGAAAAAGATAGAGCTTCAGTCATTTTATATTTAAATCAAAATAGTGATAGTCCTAAAACTTTACCTTAATTTATCGAAACAATACAATAAGATACTTTTTTGTACATAAATTCTATTAAGTGCTTGTTGAAAAACTTTACTTTGTTTACCCAAAAATACCTCATTTGAAACCTCGGAGCCTCTTGGTAAACAGTGAAGAAAAATTGCATCTTTTTTTGCATATTTCATGACAGCTGAATTTACTTTAAAATCCTTGAATTCTCTTAATTTTTTTTTTTTATTTAAATTATCATTCAAAGATATGACTTTATCAGTAAAAATTACATCACTTCCTATTGCTGCACCTTTGCAGTCAGAAAATATTTTTATTTGACCTTTGTTATTTTTTGCCCAACTTAATAATTTTTTATTAGGTTTGTATTTTTTTGGACATGCAATAGTTAATTTAAATGAGAATTTAACAGATGCTTCAATTAAACTATTTAGGACATTATTTGAATCGCCAATCCAACAAATTTGAAGTTTTGAAATTGATTTTTTTTTTATTTCCTCAATTGTAAAAACGTCCGATAGAACTTGAGTTGGATGTGAATTAGGTGATAAACCATTGATTATAGGTATTGTCATATTTTTTTTTAAAATATTTAATTTTTTCTCACTATCTGTTCTAAGCATAAATGCATTTCCAAAGGTAGATATAATTTTTGCAGTATCAGATAAACTTTCTCCACCTTTATTTAGGTGAAGTTCATCAGGACGTAATGTAAGTGCTCCACCGTTAAGTTGTTTAATTGCGATATAAAAACTTAGTCTTGTTCTTAAGCTAGATTTTTCAAACATTTGTATCAAAAGCTTTCCTTTCAGGGGTGAGTCTTTATCTGCTTCAAGAGTATTGAGATTTTTTCTTTTAGATTTTCTTTTTCTTGCATTAAGAATAATTTTTTTTAAATCATTACTAGATATATCTTTGAGATTAATAAAATGTTTCATTATGTATTAAAATCTCTACAAACTTTTTTAATAATTTTTAAAGCAAGATTTATCTCTGATTTTTTTACATTAAGAGGTGGTAATATTCTTACTACATTTTCTGCAGCTTTAATTGTAAGTAACTTGTTGTCCTCTAACTTTTTTATAAATTTATTTTGGTTATTAAAAAGTTTTAAACCAATTAGTAAACCTAAGCCTCTTACCTCTTTAATTACATGCGGATAATCATTTTTAATTTTATTTAATTCTAAATGAAAATATTTTGAAATTTTTTGTACATTTTTTAAAAATCCTATTTTAAATATTTCATCTAAAACTGCATTTCCAACACTCATTGCTAATGGGTTTCCTCCAAATGTACTTCCGTGTGTTCCTGGAACCATACTTGAGGCAACTTTTTTCGTCATTAAAAGAGCTCCGATTGGGAATCCACCTCCTAAACCTTTTGCAATTGGTACAATGTCTGGTTTTATATTGGCATATTCATAGGCAAAAAATTTTCCAGATCTACCTATTCCACACTGAACCTCATCAAGAATTAACAGGATTTTCTTTTTATTACAAATTTTTCTTAAATATTTTAAACATTTTACTGGTATAGGTTTAATACCACCTTCACCCATTACAGTTTCTACCATTATTGCAGCTGTATTTTTTTTTATTTTATTTTTTAAGTTTGGGAATCTTGGCTTAAAATCTTTAAATTCGATATGATCGAAACCTGTAACTTTAGGTCCAAAACCTTCAGTCATTTTTTTTGAGCCACTTGCATAAATTGCTGCAATAGTTCTTCCATGAAATGAATTTTTAATACATAAAATTTTATTTTTTTTTGGTTTTCCTTTTACATAAAAGTATCTTCTTGCAACTTTTATTGCAGCCTCTGTTGCCTCCGCTCCAGAGTTTTGAAAAATTACATTTTCAGCAAATGTTTTATTTGTTAATCTTTTTGCTAATCTTTCTCCCTCAGGAATTAAAAAAGCATTTGAAACATGCCAAATTTTTCTTGATTGGTTTTGTATTGCTCTGATTAATTTTGGATTTGCATGTCCTAAGGAATTTACTGCTATTCCTTGTACGAAATCTAGATATTTCTTTCCATTAGTCGAATAAAGAAAACTTCCCTTGCCTCTTTTAAAAGCAATCTTTCTTCTATTATAATTTTTAGCTAAAGCACTCATTGAAATTATGATTTAATTTTATAACCTTTTTTAAAAAGATAAAAAGCCAAATACCACATTAAAAATGATAGTATACTTAAATAAATCAGTCCAAAAAATATTGAACCATCAGATTTTCCTAGAAAACCATATCTAAAGCCATCTATTATGTAAAAGAAAGGATTCATTAAACTAATACTTTTAAAAAAAGCTGGTAGTTTATCAATTGTAAAAAAGGTTCCGCTCAAAAAAGTCAATGGAGTAACTATAAAATTGGTAATTGTAGCAGTATGATCAAATTTTTCAGCCCAAAGGCCTGTTATAAATCCTAAAGATCCTAGAATAAAACATCCTAAGAAACCAAATGTAAGTATGTAGAAAAAATTATAAAAATTAAGATCCACGATAACCGAAAAAACTAAAATTGAAATAATTGCAATGACAATGCTTCTTGTTACGGCTGCTAAAATAATTGCTAAAGTTACCTCTAAAGCTGATAAAGGCGCATGAAGCATATCAACTATATTGCCCTGCATTTTACTAATCATTAAAGAACTTACAGAATGACTGAAAGATTGACTGATTAGACTCATAACAATTAAACCTGGTGCTAGAAACTCGATAAATGAATAGCCCAAAACCTCTCCTCTCTCATTGCCTAAAGCCAATGTTAAAACTGAAAGAAAAAGCAAACTTGAAACAAGCGGAGATAATAATGTTTGAGCCCATACAACAAAAAATCTACTACATTCTTTATAAAATAAGTTAGTAGCACCTACCCAATTAATTAGGCCAAAACGCCTTACACCTAATTTATATTTATTTTGTAATTCAACCATAAGTAATAATTCATATATTTTTTTTTGAACTTTTGTTAATAAAACAAAAATATTACTTGTTTTTTTTGCCTTATTGTGGGTAACTCTATATAGTATTTAATTAATATTTAAACACTAAATGTAGTGCTTATGAGTTGGACAGAAGAGAAAGTTGCAAAACTAAAAGAGCTGTGGGGCAAAGGAAATACAGCAAGTCAGATTGCTGAAATAATTGGCGGTATTAGCAGAAATGCAGTAATTGGTAAAGCGCACAGACTAAACTTGTCTGCTAAAATAAAAACAAGAAATACTTCTGGAGCTCAAAAAAATTTAGTAACAAGCGATCAAGAAACTATTGTTAAAAAAAGAGGAAGAAGAAATAAATTTAAATCACTGATTATCGAAAGTGACTTTGAACCTGAAAACCCCAAGCAACTTGAGGAATTAGATGAAAGCGTATGTAAATGGCCCATTGGTCACCCAAATGAAAGTACATTTTATTTCTGTGGTAGAAAATCATTAAAAGATTTTTCTTATTGTAAGCTTCACTTATTATACGCCTTCCAGCCAAAAGGTAAAAAGGAAGATATGGGAGACAAAGAGGAAGACATGCCTCAGTTTATTGAAAAAAAAATTAAATCAGCATAGGTAAGCAGTAAAAATTACTTT
>CACFNI010000014.1 GCA_902567765.1 uncultured Pelagibacteraceae bacterium
ATTGTAATAAATATAATTTGAATTACGAAAATTTATTTATAGAATTTAAAAGCAAAGTATTGAATGGATAAAAATTTTTATATCACAACACCAATTTACTACCCCTCAGCAAAGCCTCATATGGGTCATGCTTACTCAAGTATTATTGCTGATTTTTTTGCTCGCATTAAAAGAATACAAGGTTTCAATGTCTTTTTTTTAACTGGCACTGACGAACATGGTCTAAAAATTCAAAGAGCTGCTGAAAAACAAAGTATGGATACAAAAAAGTTTTGTGATGAAATAAGCAAAACTTTTAGAGAGCTATCAAAAACTTTAAATTTAAGCAATAACGATTTTATAAGGACTACAGAAAAAAGACATTTTACTTCAGTTGAACATTTGTGGAAAATATTAGAAAAAAAAAACGAAATATATCTATCAAAATATTCTGGATGGTATTCTGTATCGGACGAAGCATTTTATTCTGATGAGGAAATTGAGGATATTGAAGGTGTAAAAAGGTCAAAATTATCAGGGTCACAGGTTGAATGGGTCGAAGAAGAATCTTATTTTTTTAAACTTTCAAAATGGCAAGAACCTTTACTTAAGTTTTATGATGAGAATCCAAAATTTATTTTGCCCGAAAGTAGAAAAAACGAAGTTATAAGTTTTGTAAAAAGTGGATTAAAAGATTTATCTGTGAGCCGTAAATCATTTTCATGGGGTATTAAAGTTCCTTCAAATAAAAATCACGTAATATATGTCTGGCTAGATGCCTTGACTAATTACATTAGTGCATTGAACTATCCAGATGAAAATAATGCTCTTTATAAAAATTTTTGGCCAGCCACTGTCCACCTTATAGGTAAAGATATTTTAAGATTTCATGCTATATATTGGCCAGCTTTCTTAATGGCAGCCAATATTACTCCACCTAAAAGAATTTACGGACATGGTTGGATTCTATCAGGAGAGGAAAAAATGTCTAAATCAAAAGGTAATATATTAGATCCAATTGAAATTATAAATAAATATGGATTGGATCCACTAAGATATTATTTAATTAAGGAAGTTTCTTTTGGTAATGATGGTAATATATCACAGGAAAAATTAGAAAATACTATAAATAGTGACCTAGCTAATAATTATGGCAACCTTTGTCAAAGAGTAATAGCATTTAGTGAAAAAAATCTTGATTTAGAAGTTCCAAAAAACATAAATTTTGTCGAAACCGACTTAAAAATATTAAATGAATTCAATAGTAATTACCCTAAACTTTTAGATTTTATCAATAATCAAGATATAAATGGATATTCAAATTTTATTGTTGAGCGTCTTTTTGCCTCTAATAAGTATTTTAATGATGAAGAACCTTGGAATAAAAAAAATGATAAACAAAGATTAAATACAATAATTTATGTTTCATTGGAATTGATAAGAAAAATTACAATATTATTGTATCCAATTATTCCAGATAGTGCGTTAAAAGTTCTGAATATTTTTGATATAAAAGAGGATAAAATTTCTTTTGAAAGTATTAAAAATAACGAATTTTTAAAAAGTGGAAAAAAAATTAAGAAAATGAAAATTCTTTTTAAGAAAGTTGGTCAAAATGATTGATTCACATTGTCATTTAGATCATGAACCACTTTTTACTAATCTAAAAGAAGTAATCTTAAATTCAAAAAAAGAGGGTATAGATAAAATACTTACAATATGCACAACAAAGCAAAGTTTTCAAAACATAATTAAAATAATTAAAGCTGACAATATGATTTATGGAACTTTTGGTATACATCCCCACGAAGCAAGTAATAATATATTAGAAAGCAGTGAAATTAAAAAATTTGTAAATGATAATGCAAAAATTATTGGAGTAGGCGAGACTGGTTTAGACTTTTATTATAATAATAGTGATAGAGACTCACAAATAAGAAGCTTCAAAAATCATATAGAGGCAGCAATTGATCTTGAAATTCCACTTATAGTTCATTCTAGAAGTGCAGAAAATGATACATTTAATATTTTAAAAAATTATTATCAGAATAAAAAATTAAAAATACTAATGCATTGTTTTACAGGTTCGACGGATTTTGCACACAAAATGCTATCACTTGATGCTATGTTTTCGGCAAGTGGTATAATTACATTCAAAAACAGCCATGATTTACAAATGACTTTTAAGGAAATACCATTAGATAAGTTACTTATTGAGACCGATAGTCCATTTTTAGCCCCTGTTCCTATGAGGGGAAAAAAAAACGAACCTTCTTTTATTAAATATACTTTAAAAAAGTTATCAGAAATAAAAAATATTGATGAAAAAAAACTTGATAAAATTACGACAGATAATTTTAATAATTTGTTTTTAATCTAATGACAATCAAGTTTACAATAATGGGTTGTGGAAGTTCATTTGGTGTACCAAGAGCAGATGGAAATTGGGGAAAATGTGACCCTTATGAAAAAAAAAATTATAGAACTAGATGTTCTGCCATGCTCTCAACCACAAATATGAATATATTATTCGAT
Organism: uncultured Pelagibacteraceae bacterium; assembly: GCA_902567765.1. Lineage (GTDB taxonomy): Bacteria > Pseudomonadota > Alphaproteobacteria > Pelagibacterales > Pelagibacteraceae > Pelagibacter. The sequence goes on from CACFNI010000014.1 coordinate 2,515, forward strand.
ACCTCACCAGATTTAAGAACTCAATTATTGAGAGAAAGTGTTAAAAATATTAATAAAGTATTTATTAGTCATGAACATGGCGATCAAACACATGGGATTAACGATCTAAGAATATTTTATTTAAAAAACCAAAAAAAAATTGATATTTTTTCTAGCAATAATACAAAAAAATATTTAAAAAAAAACTTCTCATATTGTTTTAAAAGTACAAAAAGTTATCCAGCAATTCTAGAATTTAAAAAATTAAAAAAAATAATTACATTTAAAGGGAAAAATAAAATTTTTATAAGGCCTATTAATGTTGAACACGGTGAAATTAATTGTCTAGCCTTTGTGATTAATAATAAATGTGCTTATGCAAGCGATGTTAGCAAGTTTCACATAAAAGATTTAAAATATTTAAAAAATTTAAAATATCTAGTTATAGATTGCCTTAGATTTACTCCACATCCTTCACATTATAATTTAGAGCAAGCGCTTAATTTGATAGAAAAATTAAAACCTAAAAAAGCAATTTTAACTAATATGCACTCAGATTTAGATTATAATTATTTATTGAAAATTCTTCCCAAGAATGTAAAACCAGCTTACGACGGTCTATCATTTAATATTTGATGAAAAAAAAAAGAATTATAGTCACAGGTGGCGCAGGTTTTGTTGGTAGTAACCTCATTAACTTATTAATTAAAAAAACCAAATTTAATATAATAAGCATTGATAATTATTCTTCGGGATCAAAAAAAAATCATATAAAATCAAATAGAGTAAAGTATATAAGAGGAGACACAAAAAATATTTTTCTTTTATTAAATAAACCTGATGAAATTAATGCAATTTTTCACTTTGGTGAATTTGCGCGAATTTATCAAAGTTTTCTCAAAATGAATGAATGCATTAATTCTAATACAATAGGTAGTAATGCTGTTTTTAACTTTTGCTTAAAAAATAAAATTAAACTCATATATTCTGCCACATCAGCAAATCTCGGAAATAAAGGAAATGACAAAAATTTATCACCATATGCTTTTACAAAAGCCAAAAATTTAGAACTTCTTGAAAATTTAAAAAAATGGTTCAGCTTTAAATATGAAGTAATATATTTTTATAATGTATATGGTCCTAATCAAATTTGTGAAGGAAAAATGGCTACAGTTATTGGTATTTTTGAATTTTGTTTTAAAAAGAATAAGCCTTTACCTGTAGTTAAACCTGGAAATCAAACAAGAAGATTTACTCATATTAATGACACTGTGGAGATTTGTTATTTGGCCTGGAAGAAAAATTTATGTAGACATTATAGTATTGCACATCATAAAAGCTATTCAATTTTAAGTGTTGCAAAAATGTTTAATTCAAAAATTAAATTTCTACCTAAAAGACGTGGTGAAAGATATGCCTCTGCACTAACAAATATGCATTTGTCGAATAAAGTTTATAAATATTTTGGAAAAATAAATCTAAAGAATTATATTAAAAATTTAACCAAAAAGTTTAATTAAGAATTTTATCTATAGCTTTTGTAATTTTTTTTGATGTAGGGTTAGTAAATGATACAAAAGTATCTACAATTTTTCCATCTTTATCAATTAAAATCTTATGAAAATTCCACTTAGGCACAGCTGATTTTCCATGATTATCCATTGCCCATTTATAAATTTCATGTGCACCATCACCTTTAACTTCATATATTGAAGTCATTGGGAAATTGATATTAAAATTAACTTCACAAAATTTTTTAATTTCTTTTTCACTATTTTTTTCTTGATTGAATGAGTTTGAGGGTACTCCTATAACAACAAAACCTTTATCACGATAAATTTCCCAAAGCTTTTGTAAATCATTATATTGCTTAGTAAAACCACAGTAACTAGCAACATTAACTAACAGTATTGCTTTATTCTTATAGTCAGAAAAATTAATTTCTTCTCCTGTTATTGAATTAATTTTAAAGTCATATATTACTTTGTCGTAATTACCTGACGCTAAGTTTTTAAAAAAAATCATAAATATTGATATAGCTAGAACTATTATTTTTTTCATTAATTGTATTATTTGTTAGGTGTAAGTAATATCAAGAAGTATCCAAATAAAGTGGACAATAATGACCCAGTTAAAACTCCAATTTTTACTCCATCCATATACTGCATATTTTCTACGAAAGCCAAATTTCCAACAAAAAGACTCATAGTAAATCCAATGCCCGTTAAAATTCCTACCCCATAAAAATTAAACCAATTTGCATTATTTGGCATTTGTGCAATTTTAAGTTTTATTGAGATATAAGAAAATACAAAAACTCCTAATTGTTTACCTAAAAATAGACCTAGCAATATACCTAAAGGAACTTTATCTAATAAAAATGATAACGAAAGACCTTCTAATGATACGCCAGCATTCGCAAATGCAAATAAAGGCATTATCCCAAAAGCAACATAAGGACTAATTGCGTGTTCAATTTTTATTAATAAAGAAAAATCTTTTTCTTTTTTCCTGTGTGGAATAGTCATAGCCAACAAAACCCCAGCTATTGTTGCATGAATTCCTGAATTGTGAGTAAAATCCCAAAGGAAAATTCCAACTATTAAATACGGTAAAAACTTTTTTATATTAAATTTATTTATAAATAATAACGTCAAGAAAGCTAAAGTCATTAAAGATAAATATTTTAAACTTAAATCTCCTGAATAAAATATAGCAATTATTAGAATGGCACCTAAATCGTCAATTATTGCTAATGCTGTTAAAAAAACTTTTAAAGATAATGGCACTCTCTTTCCTAACAATGAAAGCACACCTAAAGAAAAAGCTATATCTGTAGCGGACGGAATAGCCCATCCATTTAGCGTTTCACTGTCTCCCCAATTTATAAAAATGTAAAAAAGTGCAGGAACCAACATTCCACCTACAGCACCTATAATGGGCAATAAAGCTTGTTTCATATTTGAAAGCTCTCCTTGTAAAAACTCTCTTTTAATTTCCAAGGTCACGAAGAAAAAAAATATTGCCATCAATCCATCGTTAATCCAATGGATTATTGATAGTTTTAAGCCAAAATCATTTATACCTATAAACAAATATTTATTTAAAGTAGAAAAATATAAACTAGACAAATCAGAATTGCTTACAATTAAAGCAATTATTGCAGCGAATAAAAGAATTAAGCCACTTGCTGCTTCTAATTTAAAAAACCATTTAAATGGCTTTGATATATAATTTATCATTTTTTATTTAAACAAGTCTTCTATGAACAACATGATATCTTTAATTGTTTCATACAAGCTATTGAGAATTAAATCAAATCCTGGAATTATTAAATTTAAAGAATTTTTAAATGTATCGGCTAAAATAACTAATGCGACAAAAGAGATAATTACAACCACTAAAAAACTTAAAGTGTTAATCTTTTTATTTATTTTATTTTTTTTTACCTTTGGTATGGTTGTTTCGGCTTCTGATATTAAATCTTCTGTAACATCAGGAATATCTTTTTCAATATTTTTAGGTATTTTGACTAAAGGTTTCTTTACTTCTTTTTTTATTTCTTTTTTGAAAAACCATTTCTCGCTACATGTTCCACATTGAAGCATCTTTCCTTCACTTGGAATTAAAGAGGAATTAACCTCAAATTTTTTCTTTCCACATGGACATGCAATTATCATGATTTCTTATATATCAGATTTTCATTAAATTTCTTCAATTTTGGTAATATTTACCCTTTGAAATTACTATTAACTACTGTATTAGTTACCCATTCGGGGCGTAGCGCAGTCTGGTAGCGCATCTGGTTTGGGACCAGAGGGTCGCAGGTTCAAATCCTGCCGCCCCGACCATTTTATGAAAAAAGCTAAAATTTATATCCCTGCAAAAACAGCTATGCAATCAGGATTAGGCAAAAGTAACAAATGGATACTTGAGTTTTATACTGAGAATAAAAATATTAATCCGTTAATGGGATGGGAAACGTCATCAAATACACTTTCAGAAGTAGTGTTAGAGTTTTCATCTAAAGAATTAGCTATTAATTATGCAAAAAAAAATGATATTGATTTTGATTTAATTGAACCAAAAAAAAGAAAGTTCATAAAAAAATCATACGCAGATAATTTTACTAAATAAATGTTTAAATTTTTCACAAACAAAAAATGGTTTTTATGGAGTATTTTCGGCTCTTTTTTTATTCTTATATCTACATGGTATCAAGTACAGCTTGATGTAAAAATCAATGAATGGTTTGGAGAATTTTATGACACTTTGCAAAAAGCTTTAACTACTCCAAACTCTGTATCTGAAGGTGAATTTATATCTTACTTGTTTACTTTTGCTAAGATTGCTGGTCTTTGGATTATAATAGCTGTATTCACAGGTTTTTTTACAAGTCATTGGGTTTTTAGATGGAGAACTTCAATGGCAGATTACTATCATCATCAGTGGCTTAAGGCTCGCTTGACTGAGGGTGCATCTCAAAGAGTTCAAGAAGATACACTTAAATTTGCAAGAATTATGGAAGGCCTTGGAACTGGTTTATTAGATAGTTTAATGACTTTAATTGCGTTTACACCAATTTTATGGGAATTATCAAAACAAATAGATAAGTTACCTTGGATTGGACAAGTAGATCATGCTTTAGTTTGGGTTGCTATAGTTTCTGCTTTAGGCGGAACATTGTTGCTTGCTGCTGTTGGAATAAAATTACCTGGAATTGAATATGATATACAAAAAGAAGAGGCAGGCTATAGAAAAGAATTAGTTCATGGAGAGGATGATCCAATAAGAGCTGCACCACCAACGATAGGCCAATTGTATGATAGAGTCAGAGGAATTCACTATAAATCATATTTTCATTACTTATATTTCAACACTGTTAAGTGGAGTTATTTCCAAGGTATGGTAATTGTTCCTTATTTAGCTTTGGCACCTACTATTGTAACGGGAGCCATCACTTTAGGTTTTGTTCAACAAATTACTAGAGCCTTTGGAAGAGTAGAGGGGTCGTTACAATATTTAGTAAAAAGTTGGTCCACTATTGTTGAGTTAATTTCTGTTTGGAAAAGATTAAGGGAATTTGAAGCTAAATTAAATGCTTCCAAAAATGATGAGTCTATTAAAGTCCAATAATGAGTTTAGATAAAAAATTAGTTGACGAATTGATAAACATAACCTCAAGAGCATCTATAGCATGTCATAGCTTTATTGGTAAAAATGATAAAATGAGTGCAGACAAAGCAGCAACGGACGAAATGAGAAAATGTTTAAACCAATTAGATATTGATGGAAAAGTAGTTATTGGTGAAGGAGAATTAGATAAAGCGCCGATGCTTTACATAGGTGAAAAATTAGGGACTGGTAAAGGTTCAACTATTGATATAGCTGTTGACCCTCTTGAAGGTACAAATTTTGCAGCAAAAAATTTACCTGGAGCACTTTCAGTTATTGCAGTTACATTAGAAGGAAACTTATTTAATGCACCAGAAACATATATGAATAAACTTGCGGTAGGAAAAGACGTTCCAAAAGATGCAACGGATTTGGATTTTCCTATTGAAAAAAATATTAAAAACATTGCAGATGCTAAAAATAAAAATTTAGAAAATATTACTGCATGTCTTTTAGATAGGCCTAGACATAAAGAAATAATTGAAAAATTAAAAAAATTGAAAGTAAATCTCAAATTAATATCTGATGGCGATGTATCAGGTGCATTATTAGTTACCCAAAAAAAATATAATATTGATATTTTTCTAGGAATTGGAGGTGGGCCTGAAGGCGTTCTAGCCGCATCTGCTTTAGATGCTTTTAATTGTAATTTCCAAGGAAGATTTCTTTTTAAAACTGAGGAAGATATCTCAAGAGCAAAAAAAATGGGAATTGATGATTTAAATAAAAAATATAATTTAAATGAAATTATTCGAGGTGATTCAATTTTCTGTGCTACAGGGATTACAACAGGCGATTTAGTTAATGGTGTTAAGCTTAAAAATGGCAAATACTATACTGAGACATTAGTAACCCATAAAAATTCATTCATTGACATTGTAAAAAAAGAGGTCGCTATTACTTGATTAATTTAATTATATACAATAAAAGATCCAAATTTGGTCCCTTCGTCTATCGGTTAGGACACGTGGTTTTCATCCTCGAAAGAGGGGTTCGATTCCCCTAGGGACCGCCAAAAAGCTATAAATTCATGATTTATATAATTTTATGTTTTTTGTTTTTGAAATGAATATAAATTAGGAAGTTAATGAGAAAAACTCTTTTCACACATGGTCAAGTATACAATTTAGATCAAGTTAAAAAACTTAATGAATTAATTAAAAAAAATTTAATAAATACAGCAATGGATAAACCTGCACAACAAAGTGTAAAAACTTCAGAAATCGAATTCGTTAAGTTAGGTTCTGTGGGAAGCTTATTAAATCCCTTCATTCAGTTTTGTATTTCTGCAAACGTTAATGCATTTGGATTTGACCTTTTTCCTTTAAATGCAGATAAAATACTTAATTTAAATATTTATAAAAAAGGAACTGAATATAATTGGCATACAGATGGTGAGCCTAATAACCCAATTAGAGATATAAAACTAACATGTCTTTTAAATCTTTCAGAAGATGATTATGAGGGTGGTAATTTAAAACTTTTTGATGGAAAGGAAATAGATATTGAAAATTTTAATAAACCAGGATCAGCTGTCGTTTTTCCGTCATTTATTAACCATAAAGTAACTAAATTAAATAAAGGTGAAAGATATACTTTAGCTATATGGTGGTATGGACCGAAGTTTAAATAAATTTTTATGTCATATTATGTCTATATGATAAAAACTGTTGGTAATCGTTATGATAAAACATATGTTGGTTATACCTTTAACTTGAGAAATAGACTGCAAAAACATAACTCTGGAAAAGGAGCCAAGTCTACAAAGGGTCATAAATGGAAAGTAATTTATAAAAAAAAATTCAAGACAAAATCTGAAGCGATGTCATTTGAATATTTTTTAAAAAAAAAAAAAAGTTTAAGAAATAAAATAATAAATGAAAAAAAAAATAGCAATAGTATTACCTTATAAAGAAATTTTTTCTAAAAATCATGCTGGCGCAGCATCAATTTGGGTAAAGGATTATAACGATCTCTCAAAACTATCTAATAACACTATTATTTATGGAAATCTAAATAAAAAATTAAAACCAATAACAAAAAATTTTAAAAATTTAAGATTAAAACCAAGTGTTTTTTCGAAAAATAAAATTTATATAAATGCATTTTATAAAGATTATCTTCAAAATAATTTCGATATAATTGAAATTCATAATAGACCTGAATATTTAAATTTTTTAATTAACAAAAAAGTAAATTCAAAAATAATATTTTTTTTTCATAATAATCCAAAAGAAATAAGAGGATCCAAAACCACATCTGAAAGAATGGTAATTTTGAATCATACCCATAAAATATTTTTTGTAAGTAAATGGACAATGAGTAAATTTTTCGAAGATTTACCATTCAAAAGTAAAGCTAACTGTGAAATTTTATACCCTGCAATTAAAAAACCTGTCACTTTTAATAAAAGAAAAAAAAAACAAATTGTTTTTACAGGTAAATTAAATTCCTCAAAAGGTTTTGATTTATTTGGTCAAGCAGTATTAAAAATTCTTGAGAAATTTCCTGATTGGAAAGCAGTTATTGCAGGTAATGAACCACGAGAAAAATATAATTTTAGTCATAAAAATTTAAAAGTGTTTAAATGGATGCCTCATCAAAAAATATTAGATCTATACTCAGAGTCATCAATATCTGTTGTGCCATCAAAATGGGAAGAGCCTTTTGGAAGAACTTCAATGGAATCTGCAGCTAATGGCTGCGCAACTATTACATCATCAAGAGGTGGTCTTCCAGAGACCTTCAACAATGATCTTATTTTAAAAAATTTAACATCAAATCAAATATACTTACTGTTAAAAAAATTAATTACAAATCCCAAATTGTTAAAAAAAATACAATTAAAAAATTTCAATAATTTAGTTCATAAGATTGAAAACTTAGTGAACTATCTTGACTCGGTAAAATTTAATCTTATGGATAAAAATATTAATATTAGTAAAAATTTGGGACCTAAGATTTTACATATTTCTAATTTTAACGAAAAAAATAATCAAAGATTATTTAATATATCTATCGCTTCTAAATTATCAAATGGATTTATAAGAAATAATTGTGATGTAATAAATTTTAGTTATAGAAATTATTTGTCCCAAAAAGTCTTTCCAAAGCTTGATAGGGATATACTTGAGATAAATAATAATTATAAACCTGACATTATACTGCTTGGACACAATAATGTTCTTCAAAAAAATACATTGTTTCAATTAAAAAAAAAAGGAGCCAAAATATCTTTATGGTATGAAGATCATGTAGCAGATTACGGTCCTAATTGGAGAAATAATCTTAGCTTAATTGAAAAGAATAATGATTTAATTGATACTTATTTTATCACGACACATCCAGATGTTATAAAAACTACAATTAATAAAGGTAAATTAAATTTTTTGCCCATACCTGTAGATAAAAATATTGAAACTTTAAGTATTTATAAGCACAAACATAGATATAAAGATTTATTTTTTGCATTAAGTCATGGTGTAAATTTTGGTGGCTTAAGACAAAATACATTGGATGAAAGAGAAAAGTTTTTAAAAAATTTAGTAAAATTAGGTAAAAATATAAATTTTCACGTATTAGGAATTAATAACGATAAACCTAAATGGAATTACGATTTATATAAGGAAATGATGATTTGTAAAATGTCATTAAATTTAAGTAGAGGAAAACCCTTAAAGTACGCATCTAGTAATAGAATAGCATCTTATATAGGAAATGGGATACTTACATTTATCGATGAGAAAACAAAGTATTATGATTTTTTTAGCGAAAAAGAAATGTTATTTTACAAAAATGAAAAAGATTTATCAGAGCAAATTAACGATATTAAGAATGACATTAATAGAATAAATAAAATCTCAGCAAACGGAAAAAAAAGATACTTTGAAATATTTAATAATTTAATTATCTCAGACTCAATTATACACAAGACCTTAGGATCTACACAAAAATATAAATATGTGTGGTCAAAATAAAGTTATATGTATCGCTGGAAAAAATCAGTGTGCTATTGATGCTTTAAAATATGTAGTCAAAAAGTTCAAAAAAAAATATAAAATTTTAGCTTTACCAAACATTAATGATAATGGAGTAAATAGCTGGCAAAAATCATTTAAAAAATATTGTACAAATAATAAGATTACAATTACAAAACTAAAAAATTTATATAAAATTAAAAATCTTTATTTTTTCTCGTTAGAATTTGAAAGTATTTTAAAAGTTAATAAATTTAAATCAAAAAATTTATTTAATATTCATTTTAGTGTTTTGCCCAAGTATAGAGGTTGTCACACTAATTATTTTCAAATTCTTAAAGGTGAACGTGTTTCAGGGGTTACATTGCATATAATTGATAAAGGTATTGATACTGGAAGCATTATAGATGTAGCAAAATTTATGATTAATAAAAATGATACTGCCTTTGAAAATTATTTAAAACTTCTTAATAAATCATCATATCTATTCAAAAAAAATATCAAAAAAATATTAGAAAATAAATTTAAATTAAAAAAACAAAATCTTATAAAAGGAAGCTATTATAGCAGAAAAAGTGTAAATTATAAGAAACTCACAAATATTAAAAAACTAAAACATAATTTAAAAACACACAATAAAATAAGATCTTTAATTTTTCCTCCTTTTCAATTACCAATTTATAATGGTAAAAAAATAAAAAAATCAATTTATAGAAATAAAAAAATTTATTTAATAACATAATATGATTTATAAAGTAGCTTTAATTGGATATGGATATTGGGGACCTAAACTTGCCAGAAATTTTTTAAACTCAAATAATTTTGAAATCAGTTGTATTGTAGATAAGTCATTAAAAAATCTAAATAAAGCAAAACAAATTTTCCCAACATCAAAATTTTATCAAAATCACAAAATGATAAATGTAAATGAAATCGATTTGGTTGTTATATGTTCTCCTACTAAATTTCATTATGAAATGGCAAAATTTTTTCTTAAATCAAATCATGTTTTAGTTGAAAAACCATTATCACTTAATGTGAAAAAAGTAGTTGAACTTGAAACATGGTCAAAAAAAAATAATAAATTGTTATTTGTTGACTATCCATTTATTTTTTCTGGATCAATTAGTTTTGTGTACAAAATAATTAAAAATAAAAGATTTGGTAAACTATTAGAAATTGAAAGTTTTAGAGAACAAGCTCCAATAAGAAATGATGCTAATGTGGTATGGGATTTAGGTGTTCATGATATTTCAATTTTAAAATATCTGTTAAATAGTAATCCAATAAAAGTAAGAGGATTAAAATATAATACTGTAAAAATTAAAATGAAAGATACCGCCTATATTAATTTATTATATAAAAATAATCTAAAAGTATTTATAAAAAATTCATGGATCTCACCTACTAAAATTCGTCTGATTAAATTTAAGTTTCAAAAAGCTATTATTACCTGCGATGAAAATGAGCCATTATATAAAATAAAAATTTATAAAAAAAATAATAAAAACAGCACAAGATACAAACTTGAAATACCTGATATCGATATTTCTGAACCTTTATATAACTTAGTTAATTACATTTATAAAAGTATAAAAAAAAAACAAAATCCAATCTTTGCTAAAAATTTTAATGTAAGTATTACTAAAGTTTTAGAAAAAATTTAAGATGATAAAATTTTATGATTTAAAAAGACTTGATAAAAAAAAACACCTAATAATTATAAAAAAAATAAAAAAAATTTTTAATAAAGGCGATTATATTTTAGGTGAAGAGGTTTCAAAATTTGAAAAAAACTTTTCTAAATTTATTGGGTGTAATTATGCTATAGGTTGTGCAAATGGCACGGATGCCATCACACTCGCATTAAAATCTCTAAATCTTCCTAAAAATTCAGAAGTTATAATGCCTGCCATGACCTATTGTTCAACAGCATTTGCTATATTTAATGCAGGATTAAAACCTGTTTTAGTAGATCTTGATAAAAACAAACCCACTATAAATATTAAAAAAATTAATTCTAAATTAAGCAATAAGACTAAAGTTATAATGCCTGTTCATTTATATGGATCCGTTGTGAATCTTAATGAAATAAAAAGCATAATTAAAAAAACCAAAAAAAAAATTTATTTAGTTGATGATTGTGCTCAAGCTCATGGCGCTTCTTTAGGATATTTAAAAACCAAAAGAGTGGGTTCAATCTCTGATATATCTTGTTTTAGTTTATATCCCGGAAAAAATCTTGGTGCCTATGGAGATGCTGGTGTAATAACAACAAATAATAAAAGATTTTATGAAGTTATTTCAAATCTGCGAAATTTAGGATCGTCTAAAAAGTTTATTCATGATCATATTGGTCAAAATAGTAGACTGGATACAATTCAAGCAGCTATATTAAATATAAAACTTAACGACTTGAATTTTTTAAATAAAAGAAGGGTAAAAATCGCAAATTATTATGATAAATATATTTTAAATAAGAAAATAACTAAATTAAGTTATTCTAAAGGGTGCGTTTATCATCAATATGTAATTCTTACCAAAAATAGATCAAAAATGGTTAAATATTTAAATAAAAATAAAATTCAGTACGGCTTCCACTATCCTTATGCAATCCATCAATTGAAGGCACTAAAGAAATATTTTAAAAATCAAAAATTCCCTAATTCTGAAAAAATAGCAAAAGAGGGTATAAGTTTACCTATTGATCCTAATTTGTCTTTAAAAGAAATTAAAAAAATAACAAAAGTTTTAAATAATTTTAGTTAATTGAGTAAAAAAAAAATAATAATTTTTAAAAATGAAGCAACTGGTGATCTAGTGCATAGCAGAGAAGCTATTTACAATATTATTAACAGCAAT
>CACFNI010000015.1 GCA_902567765.1 uncultured Pelagibacteraceae bacterium
GATGCATGCTTAGTAAACGTCTTAACTTTTCATTTTTAATATAAGACGAAACAAGCGAATAAACTGATTTATAACTTTTTAGATTTACTAATGCTGGTAGTTGTTTCATCATAAATAAAGGTTTATCAAAAGGAACATCAGAAAGTTCCATAAACCCTTTATCAAAAATTTTCTTAGTAAATTTAACTAATTCTTCATAACCTTTAACATCATCTTTATTTATTTTCTCAATCTGATTTTTCATTTCATCTTCATTTCCCGAATAATCAAATTTATTACCGTCTTCAAAAACAAATCTGTACCAAGTATTAAGAGGAACTAATTCAATATAATTTTTGGGATTTTTGCCAAATAGTTCAAAGAGCTCATTAATCAAATAAGGTGCTGTTATTACAGTAGGACCGCCATCGAATGTAAATCCATTTTTTTTAAATACTCTAGCCCTACCACCAAGGTCTTTCTGTTTTTCTACTAAAGTAACACTATGACCCTTAGCTTTAAGTCTTAAAGCTGCAGCAATACCACCAAATCCAGAACCTATAACAATAGACCTCATTTTAATAATTTATATTTTTTTTGAAAAATTGTAAGAGAATTATGAATTTATCTTTTTTAAAACCGCTTTAGTTTCCTCTAAATCTTTACTAAATAGATTATCAAGTTTCGATTTATCAACTGACGTGGTGATAATCTTTTTAACAGAATCAACTGCTATTTTAATTGAAGTATCTCTAATTTCTTTGATTGCCGCTTCTTTCATCTGTGCAATTTTATTTTCAGCTAGGTTTTTTTTAAGTTCTGCACTTTTATGAAATTTATCGTTTAATTCAATAATCAAGTTTTCACTTTCCTTTTTCGCCTGAGCTAAAATATCTTTACTTTTAGTATCAGCAGTATCTAATTTAGATTGTGCGTTATCCAATAACGTTTTAGCTTCAGTCCTAAGTTTTTCACTTTCATCTAACTCGTTTTTAATATCGGATATTAATTTATTTAAGATTTCATTTATTTTTTGTGGTATTTTTAAATATATTAATGCGCCAACAAAAATTAAAAATGAAATTGCTACCCAAAAAGATGCATCAATTGCCATGATATTCCTTCTTATTTCTCTTTGATAAATCTTCAACGATAGCCGATATACTGCTATTATTAACGTCCACTCCGATTAATTGTTTTATTAAGTCATTCGACGTCTCAATTGCAATTTTTGTAATTTTTTCGGGCGATTTATTTTTAAGATCTTGAATTTCCAATTCAGCTTTATTAATTTCCTCACTTAGTTCTTTATCTAAAATTTCTCTTTTTTTGCTAATATCCTTTAGAACTTTTTCCCTTGCTTGGTTAAAATAATTTTTTGCCTTAATTCTACTGTCCTGGATTATTTTATCGTACTCTTTTATTTTTTCTTCACTATCCTTACGTTGTTTTTCCGCCGACTCGATATTTTCCATAATCTGAGATTTTCTTGTTTCGAGATTTGCACTGATTTTTGGAAGTATAAGTTTTGAAAGTATTATATACAAAAACCCAAATGTTATAGTTAACCAGAATATTTGAGATATCCAAAATTCTGGATTTAACTGTGGCATTCCCCCACTTTCAGCCGCAAAAGTTTCTACGAGAAATAGAAAACTTAAAGGTATTTGACTAAAAAATATATTTCTGATCATCAACCTTAAAATGCAAATAAAATAATCAGTGCAACTACCAATCCAAATAAACCTGTAGCTTCAGCTAAAGCAAATCCTAATAATAGGTTAGGGAATTGTTTTTGTGCTGCTGATGGATTTCTCATTGCGCCAGAAAGGTAATTTCCAAAAATAATTCCAATTCCAACTCCTGCCCCTGCTAGAGCTATTGCTGCTAATCCAGCTCCGATCATTTTTGCTGCTTCTAGTTCCATTATATCCTCCTTATATTAGTTAATGGTGTAAATTTAATGCATCATTTAAATATATGCATGTTAAAATTGCAAAAACATATGCTTGAAGAAAAGCAACTAGTATCTCCAAGCCAGTTAAAGCAACTGAAAAACTCAGTGGAAGCCATCCACCGATTATTCCGAGACTTATAACAAAGCCTCCGAAAACTTTCATCATTGTGTGCCCTGCCATCATATTGGCAAAAAGTCTAACCGATAGACTGATCGGTCTACTTAAATAAGAAATAATTTCTATTACTACAATCAGTGGTAATAGTACTACCGGTACCCCACTTGGCACGAATAGTTTTAGATATCCTAAGCCATGTTTAATAAAACCTATAATTGTTACTCCAATAAAAATAAACGCTGCCAACATAAAAGTTACAATAATGTGACTAGTCACTGTAAATGTGTAGGGTATCATGCCAAACATATTGCAAAATAATACAAACATAAAAATTGAAAATATAAATGCAAAATATGGCTTTGCTTTCGATCCTGCGGTATCGCTAATCATTTTTGAAACAAAAGTGTAACTTAGCTCAGCTAAAAGCTGCATCTTATTTGGTATTAGTGAATTTTTTTTTGATCCTAAGTTGAAGATGACTAAGATTGCAATTGAGCTTATTACCATAAATAAGCTTGCGTTAGTGAATGATAAATTTATTGAGCCTAATTTGATTTCTGGACCAATTCTATAAACCTCGAATTGATTCATTGGATTTGTTGCCATACTTTTTTATTTTTGCATATTTTTCGCAGATTTGATTACATTCATAATACCCGCTATCACGCCTACGAAAAAAAAAATTAATATTAACCAGGGTTTAGTACCAAAGGTTTTATCTAAAATAAACCCAATAATTGTCCCAACAACAACAGCAGACACTAATTCAGTGCTCATTTTGAATGCAGTTCCAATGGAAGATGAGGGTTTTTTATTACTTGATAAATATTTATTAGATATTTTCTTTTTTGCAATCTCCAAGCGAGTTTTAAACGTTTCTTTTGGCATTAGGTTTATGCAACCATACTCTCAGCTTTTTGTAAATCAACAGCTACAATCTGACTAATTCCTTTTTCTGGCATTGTAACTCCATAAAGTCTATCCATTTTAGACATTGTTAGAGCATGGTGAGTTACTATTATAAATCTTGTTCTAGTAATTTTTGTTAACTCCTCTAGAAGATTACAAAATCTAGTAACATTCGCGTCATCAAGTGGAGCATCAACTTCATCTAGCACACAAATTGGAGAGGGGTTTGTTAAAAAAACTGCAAAAATTAATGATAAAGCAGTTAAAGCTTGTTCGCCACCAGATAATAATGTTATCGATTGCAATCTTTTTCCTGGAGGACTTACCAATAGTTCTAGACCAGCTTCTAATGGATCTTCATCGTCAACAAGTTCTAGTTTTGCATTACCCCCATTAAATAATTTGGTGTAAACTTCATTAAACTTTCTGTTAACTTTTTCAAAAGCTTCTAAAAGTCTTTCCCTTCCTTTTTGATTAAGCTCATTAATACTTTCTTTTAATTTTATTATAGCTGTTACCAAATCCTCTCTATCCTTTTCCATTTTTTTAATTTCTTCTTCATACTTGTTTGTTTCTTCATCTGCTCTAAGATTAACTGAGCCTAATTTTTCTCTGTCTCGTTTTTTTTCATCTAACTTTTCTTCTTGGTCTACAGCATTAGGCAGCTCTTCAACATCTTTTAAATCCGAAAATTGAAGAATATTATTCTCTTTTAGATTTAATTCGACATCTACTCTATCTAGAAGATCATCTTTTCTTTTTTTTAAACCATCAATTGTTGCTCCCGAACTCGCTTTTCTTTCTCTAATTAACATCATTTTTTCTTGCACTTCATTTAGTTTTGACCTTAATGAGTTAATATTGTTTTCTAGCTCTTCAATTAAAATTTGATTTTCTTCATTTTCTTTTTCAGCAGACCTTAAACTTTCAGAAATTTGTCCTTTTCTTTCTGCTTGAGACTGAGGTTGTTTCTCAAGATCATTAAGTTGATTTAATAAATTACTTTTTCTTTGATTAAGTTGATTCATCATCTTTTCAGAATTTATCAATAGATTTTTCCAACTTTCAATTTCGTTATCAATAATAGATATTCTTTCTTTTCTTTTAATCGATTCATTTTTTAATATTTTGATTTTTACTATAACTGCCAGCATATGCCTCAATGATAGTTTTAAAGTTTTCAAGCAAAGAGATAGCCTCCTCATTTTTTTTTGCATTTATTAGTTCTTTAATTTTATCTATTTCAGCCTTCAATGTATTTTTTGTAGTATCTAAATCTTCACTAGATTTCTTTTCAGTGTCATAGTATTTTGAGTCAATCTCAATCAAATCGTTTTTTTCCTCTTTTAATCTTTTTTCATTCGAAGTTGCGTCGATAATAATACTTTTTTCTCTATCAATATCTTCATCTATAGTTGTTAAAGATTTTTTAATATTTTTTATTTCTGTTTGTGTTCTTTCATTCTCTTCATCAATTCCTTTTAATTCAAGATTTAGTCTTTGCAATTTAGACAAATTTTCAATATTTTTTTCTCTTAACGGTGATACTTTGTCAGTTTCATCTTTAAGTGATTTTTCAAAATTGTTTATTTCATTATTATAATTATTTACTTCACCGCTTGCTTCATCATTAATTTCATTTTCTAATTTTATTTCATAGTCTATATCTTTAAGTCTTAAATAATAAAGACCCGCTTCTATTTTTTTTATCTCTTCTGAAATAATTTTATATTTTGTTGCTTCTTCAGCCTGTTTTTGAAGGCTTATTAATTGTCTCTCTTGTTGTTTTCTTAATTCGTCAGCTCTTTTAAGATTATTTTCTGCTGCACCAAGTCTTAACTCTGCCTCATGTCTTCTTACGTGGAGACCAGCAATTCCTGCAGCTTCTTCTAGTATTGCTCTTCTATCCGTTGGTTTTGCTGTTACTAATGCACCAATCCTACCTTGGCTTATTATTGAGGGAGAATGTGCGCCCGTAGATAAGTCTGCGAAAAACATTTGAGCATCTTTAGCTCTTACTTCTTTTTCGTTGATATAGAATTTCGAACCTTTGTCTTTTTCAATTTTTCTTCTTATTTCAACTTCATCAAGATTTTTATATTGTATAGGTCCATCCTTATTCTCATTTTTAATGCCAACTGAAACTTCAGCAATATTTTTTGAAGGTTTGTTTGAGGTTCCAGAAAAAATTACATCTTCCATTCCAGATCCTCTCATGCTTTTTGCTGAAGTCTCTCCCATTACCCATCTTAAAGATTCTACTATATTTGATTTTCCACAACCATTAGGACCCACTATACCTGTGAGACCATTCTCTATAAGAATAGTTGTTCTTTCAGCAAAAGATTTAAATCCATTTAATTGGATTTTTTTAAACTCCATTTCTGAACTATATCAGCTTTTCTATTATTTTTTTTAAATTTTTATATGTTAGTGGTTTATCGAACTTTTTTTCATTTATAATTATTGTAGGAGTTGCATTTACTTTATATTTTTTAACACCTTCGATTCGTTCCTCCAAAATATGATTTTCTAATTCTTCGCTATTAAGACATTTATCGAAATCTATTGTTATATTTTCTTGATTAATTATTTTTCTCAAATTTAAATTAAATTCCTCAATATTTTCACCCATTGCCCAATCAGTCTGCTTTTCATACAACATATGTAAAATTTTAGAATTACCATCATTTTTACAGTGAGCAATTTTTGATGCATTTAATGCAGCTAGATCTAACGGAAAGCTTTTATATATAATTTTAACAGAACCATTATCAATATAATCTTTTTTTAAATTTGGATAAATTTCTTTATGGAAAGTAGCACAATGAGAACATGTCAAGGATTCAAAAACTATAATTTCTATTTTTGCACTCTCTTTTCCATCAGATATTATTTTTATATTTGTTTCAGAAAAGGCTGGTATTAAAAGAAACCAATATATGGTTAATGCTAAAAATATTTTTTTCATTCTTCTTTTTTTTTAAATGTCACAAGTTTAATTTTGTTTATAAATTCATACCCGAGAAAAGTATTTATTCTATCTATTAAAAATTTTCTAGAGTACTCAACGTCCACTTCGTGACCTCTTTTGACCATTAAATTTAGACTTTTTATTGATGATTCTTTAGAATTTTTAAAAGATTTTGGATAGCATGCGTCAGAAAGATCTTTTCCTACAATTATTTTCCAGTTATCAACAATTTTTGAATAAATTGCAGCTTTTTTAAAAATAGTTTCTCTAATATTTTTTGGCAAGCTATCTTTAAAAGATCTTAGACCTTGAATTGATTTTTTTTCTGTGTCTAGTATTGTTTTTTAAACGCATATGAAGAAACAAAACATATCAAAAAAAATTCTATTTTGGTACGATAATAATAAAAGATCACTCCCATGGAGAAAAATTACATCGCAAAAAAATAAAAATTATTACACATTGGTTAGCGAATTTATGCTCCAACAAACACAAGTTAATACAGTAATCCCTTATTTCGAAAATTTCATAAAAGATATTCCAAATCTTAAACGATTATCCTCAATCAGTGATCATAAATTAATGAAACGTTGGGAAGGTCTTGGGTACTATTCAAGAGCAAGAAACCTAAAAAAAACTGCCAAAAAAATTCTATCTAATTTCAATGGAAATTTACCAAGTACTAAAGATGATCTTAAAAGCTTACCTGGAATTGGCGAGTATACTTCAAGCGCAATAATGGCTATAGCTTTCAACAAACCAATAATACCTTTAGATGGAAATGTTGAGAGAGTATTGAAAAGAGTTCTTTATTTAAAAAAAAAATATGAAATTTCAAAAGAAAATTTATTTAAACAAAAATCTTTTTTTGGCACCTCCAAAAGATCTAGCGATTATGCCCAAGCCTTAATGGAGATTGGGGCTCTAATTTGCAAACCTATTTCTCCATTATGTTATAAATGTCCTTTAAAAAAAAATTGCATATCGTTAAAAAAAAATGATTTCAATATAAAATCCAAAAAAAAATCTAATAAGATAAAATATTTTGAAGCAAAAATTTATAATAATAAAAACAAATATTTATTAATTAAAAATGATAAATTTAATTTTCTGAAAAATTTACTCATTTTTCCAATGAATGAAGTGAAAAAAGAAAAATTTCAATCTTTTGTTGGACAAAGATTAAATATTAAAATGTCAAATATGGACATGAAGATTTTTATAAATAAAAAAAATAAAATAAATAAAATAAAAAATGGTTTTATCTTAGATAAAAATAATATTCATAATAAAATTTTACCATCTTTTACAAAAAAAATATTTAATACTATTTCAAAACACTAATGAAAAAAATTGCAATTATTGGATGCGGGATCTCTGGCTTGTATTTTGCAAATTTATTAAAAGACGAAAAATTATATGATTATACAATTTTTGAAAAAAAATCTAAAATTGATTTAAGTGATGGTTATGGAATCCAACTATCCGTTAATTCTATTAAACTTCTCAATAAAATAGGTTTTAGAAATATTCCTATCAATGAAATTTTTTTTCCAGACAAAGTTAATTTTTTTGATGCAAAAACTATAAAAAAAATATGTGAGATTGATATATCAAGTTTTAATAGCTCAGATTGCAAATATACCTTGCTTAAAAGGTCATCTCTAATTAAATTTCTTATTAACAATATTCCACCACATAAAATAAAAAATAACTTGGAAGTAAAACAAATAAAATACGGAGATAAATTAAGACTTACTTTATCAGATAATTCCTCAGGAGAATTTGATTTTTTAATTGTTTCTGATGGAATTTTTTCGAAAACAAAGACTACTATTTTAAATAAGGACTCAAGTCCAAAATTTTTCAACTCTGTAGCTTTAAGAGCTAGTATTAAAAATTTAAATAATAGGAATATCTCAATATATATGGGATCAAATTTTCACTTTGTTATTTATCCAATAAATCAAAATAATGAATTTAATTTTATATCGATTTTAAAAAGAAAACTTAATAAAGAGGAATTGTCAGATAATGATTATTTTAAAAATAATAAATTTTTAAAATCTTTAAGTGATCAAATATATGAAAAAAGTTCTCTTGATTTGAAAGGTAAATTAGAAAATATTAAATCATTTCCTATTTTTGTAAGTAAAAGTTTTGAAATTTTAAAACATAAAAATATTTTTTTCGTTGGAGATGCATTATTCAGTTTTTCACCATCATTTGCCCAAGGCGCTTCACAATCAATAGAATCTAGCAAAGAAGCCTTTGATATAATAAATAGTAATTCTTCCAGTTATTATGAAAAGAGAAAAAAGAGAGTAAAAGAAGTAAATTTTAGATCAAAATTAAACTATTTTGCTTTCCATTTATCAAATCCTATCGCGATTTTTTTAAGAAATATTGTTTTAAAATTATTGGTAAAAAATAGAAAATTTTTGGAAAATTACCTAGGTAGAATTTATAAAAATTAATTATTAGGTCTTAATCTTTGTCTTAATTCATCTATTGATTTGAGAGAATTACCGGATTTATAATACCAGTAAGTCCAGCCATTACAGCTTTCCGCGCCTAATATTTTTGCTGCAATTTTATGAATAGAACCTTCGGTTTCTTGGTATTTAATGCTTCCATCTACCATAATCTTTGCATTAATTTTTTTCTTTTTATCATATATTTCAGTACCTGGTCTTATTACGCCCATTTCAACTAAAGAACCAAAAGGTACTCTAGGTTTAGATCTATTATTTTTTAGTGTATCTAAATAATTTTCTTCTATAGGTTTTGTATTTTTTACTCTTCTAATTGATGCTTCAAAGTAATTTTTATCTTTTTCAATTCCAAGAAAAATTCTACCAAGTTTTTTTGCAACTACAGCGGTAGTTCCTGACCCTGAGAATGGATCTAAAATAAAATCATTTTTGTTTGATGATGCTAAAAGTATTCTATGAAGTAATGCTTCTGGTTTTTGGGTAGAATGAACTTTTTTACCTTTTTGTTTTAATCTTTCATTCCCACTGCAAATAGGTAATTTCCAAGTCGATCTCATTTGAAGATCATCATTTAAGCATTTAAGCGATTGATAATTAAAAGTATATTTAGATTTTTCACTTTTTGATGCCCAAATTAATGTTTCATGAGCATTTGTAAATCTTGTTCCTCTAAAATTTGGCATTGGATTATTTTTATCCCAAATAACATCATTTAATATCCAAAAACCTAAATCTTGAATTATTGAACCAACCCTAAAGATATTATGATAACTACCAATAACCCATATACTTCCATTTTTTTTTTAAAACTCTTTTACATTCTTTAAGCCAAGTTAATGTAAATTCGTCATAGCTTTTAAAATTTTTAAATTTATCCCATTTATCATTTACTGCGTTAACTTTAGATCTGTCTGGTCTAGTCAGTTCATTTTTTAACTGAAGATTGTATGGAGGATCAGCAAATATTAAATCAAAACTTTCACTTGGGATTTTTTTTAATTCCTCAATGCTTTCTCCACAAATAATTTTATTTTTTAAGTTTAGGATGCTCATTTTTAAAAAACAATTAGACTCTAGCTTAGAGTCCCCGTCAACCTGAGATTGAACTAATTTGAGTCCTATAGTTGTATATATTTTTAGGGACTCAATATGTTGTGTGTCGGGCTAAATGTTTTTCTATGATATTTCGTAAGCCCATATTTTTTAATAGCTTTTAGGTGTTCATTAGTTCCGTAGCCAGCATTTTTATGCCAACTGTATTTTTTATATTTTTTTGATAATTTTTTAATTAATCGATCCCTTGTTACTTTTGCTATTATTGAAGCTGCAGAAATCTCTGGTATTTTTTGATCCCCTTTAATTATACTCTTAATTTTATATTTATCCATACTTGGAGCCTTATTTCCATCTATTAATATAAGTCCAGGTTTTTTTTTCAGTTTATTAATTGCTCTTTTCATTGCTAATAAACTAGCATTTAAAACGTTTAATTTTTCAATTTCAATTTTTGATGCATAACCTATTGCCCAAAAAGAATTTTTTTTAATATATTTTTCTAAAATCTCTCTTTTATTTTTTGAAAGTAATTTTGAATCCTTAATTATTTTTTTATTAATTTTATTATTAAATATTACAGCAGCTGCACAAACTGGACCAATCAAACTACCTCTACCTACTTCATCAACTCCCGCTACTATTTTTTTCATTAAAAATTTAAACCTATTTCATCGATTTTTGCTCTTATTTTTTTTAAATCAAGCCAAGAATATTTTTTCTGATCGGGTTGTCTTAATAAATATGCGGGATGGAAGGTTATCATTACAAGATATGTTTTGTTATTAATAATAATTTCTTTCCAATTTCCTCTTTCTTTTGAAATTTTTATTTTAGAACCAAATAAAGACTCCATGGCGGTGCTACCCATAAGAATTAATATTTTTGGATCTATGACTGCTATATGTTCTCTTAAAAAACTTGAATATCTTGTTATTTCAATTGGTTCAGGTTTTCTATTGTTGGGCGGTCTAAAATTTACTACATTGGTTATATATATATCTTCTCTTTTTATATTAATGGCGTTTAGCATTTTATTTAATAGTATTCCGGCATCGCCTACAAAAGGTTTTCCCTGCTCGTCCTCTTTTTGACCCGGACCTTCTCCCACAATCATAATTGGACTTTCAATATTTCCATCCGCGAATACTATTTTTGATCCATTTTCTTTAAGTTTACAATCGTCTATAGATTGAATCTTTTCTTTAAGGTTTTTTAATTTTAAAGTCTTATCCTCGACTGTTGGTTCACTTTTTAATCTGTTGATTGGATTGTTACTAAATATGCCATCTAAATCATAAGAATTTAAAATTTCAGTGTTGATTATGTCGTTTTGATTTAATATTTTTTTAGTCATAAAATAAGTAAATGTTTAATAATATTTTAAAAATATTGGTTTTGCTCATAATTTTTAGCATAAATCCATCATACTCTAAAATTGAAAATAATACTGATTTTAAGGTAAAAAACCTATCTAGCTATTTTTCAGCTTTAGTATCTTTCGAAAATCAGCAAAATCAAGAATCGCTTAAATTTTTTTTTTCATCTAGACCACTGATCCATTTTCATGAACCATATCTCAGAAGATATTTGAATTCACTTGTTCAAGATGGAAAAATAAAAAAAGCAGCCAACGAATTAAAAGCTATTTCTAATGAAAAGAGCAAAGATTTTTTTGAAGCATATTTATTACTTTATTTGGATTCTATTAAAAGGCAAGATTACAACAAAGGTGAGGAATATTTAAAAAAATTAGAAGCGTTTAAGGAAACCGGAGCTTTTGAAAGAGTAATAGTATTATCATTAAGAGATTTTTTTTATATGTACAAAAACAAAAAGATAAAAAATATAAATAAAGATCTTGGAGATTTAGGATTTATAAACTTTGTGTTCCAAAATTGTTATTTAAGAAATGCAAATACAGAAGAATATTTTTTAAGTTTATTCAATAAGACTGAAATGGATTATTCTAGATATATATATTTTTATATTAATTATCTAATTTCAGAAAAAAAATATAAAGAGGCAAAAGAAATTACAGATTCTGCAGATATTATAAATAGTAGTCTTTTAATTTTACAAACCAAAAGCTGGATAGATATGAAAAAATTTAAAAAAATTAACTCAATATTTTCTTGTGAAAATAAAGCAGATATTTTAGCAGAATTTTTTTATTTGATATCTAGCCTTTATTCATCTGAAGAAAATTACATTAAATCAAATTTTTATTTAAAAATCTCTAGTTTTTTAAATCCAAAGTTTAAATTTAACTCAACTTTACTTGTTGAAAATTTTTATATTAACGAAAAATATACTCAGGCTAAAATTGCATTAGAAAATTTTAATAGAGATGACGGTATTTATTACTGGTATAAAACTAAAAAAAATAGTCAAATCATTTTTAAGGAAGAGGGGCAGGAAGAATCATCAATTTACCTAGAAAAAAATTTTAAAAATATTAAAAATCCATCAGTAAAAGTACTTTTTGATATGGGAAATTTATCCAAAAGTTTCAAAAAATATAATGAAGCTATTAAATATTATAATAAAATTTTACCCAAATTAAATAATGATACCTTAACTTATGCAGATGTTCTTTATAGAAGAGGCGGAGGATTTGAGAGATTAGGTAATTATGAAAAATCGGACAAGGATCTATTAAAATCTTTAGAGATAGATCCAGATGATGCTTACGTTTTAAATTATTTAGCTTACTCATGGTTAGAGAGAAAATATAAAATTGATAAAGCCATGCAAATGCTTGAAAAAGCATATCAACAAGAACCGGAAGATCCTTACATAATAGACTCTATTGGATGGGCACATTATTTAACTGGTAATTACATTAAAGCAGAACAATTATTAAAAAAAGCAATTCAAATAATGCCATACGACCCCATAGTAAATGATCATTACGGAGATATTTTGTGGAAATTAGATCGAAAAATAGAGGCAGTGTATTATTGGAATAGTGTTTTAAATTTGGAGGATGCCGAAGATGAGATTAGGGACAAAGCTTATTTCAAAGTTTTAAAAGGCTTAAAAAAAACTTAACAAATGAAAAATTATAAAATTAAGTCCCATGCAAAATTAAATCTTTCTTTAAATGTCATAAAAAAAGTATCAAAGAATTTTCATAAGATTGAAAGTCTAATAACATTCATAAACCTTCATGATTTAATTTAT
>CACFNI010000016.1 GCA_902567765.1 uncultured Pelagibacteraceae bacterium
TTTATCAATGGATGCTGTGCAAAAAGCAAATTCTGGTCATCCAGGAATGCCTATGGGAATGGCTGATGTAGTGACAGTTCTGTTTAAACATTTTTTAAAATTTAATCCAAAAAAACCAGATTGGTTAAATAGAGATAGATTTGTTTTATCTGCTGGACACGGATCAATGTTGCTTTATTCTCT
Organism: uncultured Pelagibacteraceae bacterium; assembly: GCA_902567765.1. Taxonomy (GTDB): domain Bacteria; phylum Pseudomonadota; class Alphaproteobacteria; order Pelagibacterales; family Pelagibacteraceae; genus Pelagibacter. Next base: position 184 of record CACFNI010000016.1, read on the forward strand.
GCTTTACCTAACAGGTTACAAAAGTGTTTCTATAGAAGATATAAAAAATTTTAGACAACTTGACTCTATTTGTGCAGGACATCCTGAATATCACGCAGGATCTGGAATTGAAACGACAACTGGCCCACTAGGTCAAGGCATAGCAAATGCTGTTGGTTTTGCTTTAGCAGAAGAAATTTTAAAAAATAAATTAGGTACAAAAATTATAAATCATAAGACTTATGTTTTAGCTGGAGATGGATGTTTAATGGAAGGAATTAGCCATGAAGCATTAAGTTTTGCAGGTCATCTAAAATTAAAAAATCTTATTTTATTATTTGATAACAATTCAATATCAATTGATGGACCTACAAATTTAGCAGTATCTGATAATACAAAAAAAAGATTTGAAAGTTATGGTTGGGACTATGTAGATATAAATGGTCACGATGAAAAACAAATATTTAAAGCTCTAAAAAAAGCACAAAAAGCAAAAAAACCTTTCGCTATTTCATGTAAAACAACAATTGGTTATGGTTCTCCAAACAAAGGTGGAAAGGCATCATCTCACGGAAGTCCGCTAGGGGAAGAGGAAGTTAATTTAGTTAGAAAAAAACTAAATTGGAATTATAAACCCTTCGAAATTCCAAGTGGAATCAAAAAAGAATGGAAAAAAATTGGTGATAAAGCGTCTGCAAAAGCTGAAAAAGATGAAGCCAAATATCAAAAAGAAATAAAAAAATTTGGTTGGTTGGGATGGTCAATAGGAAGACATTTTAAAAATAATTACCCTCCTGGTTTCAAAAATCATAGGGATCATATTAATCAATCAATTGAAAAAGCTATGAAAAGCTATTTAAAAAACTTGAATCCTATTGCAACAAGAAAATCATCTGAAATGTTTTTAGAATTAATTACAACTTTGCCAAACTTAATTGGAGGATCGGCTGATTTGGCTGGTTCAAATAACACTAAAACTAAAAAACATGAAATAATTAAACCGGGAAATTTTAAAGGGAATTATATTCATTATGGAGTAAGAGAACACGCTATGTGCGGTATTATGAATGGTTTGTCTTTGCACAGTGGTTTAATACCTTATGGTGGAACATTTTTAATTTTTAGTGATTACTGCAAGCCATCAATTAGATTAGCTGCAATGATGAAACAAAGGGTGATTTATATTTTTACTCATGACTCTATTGGACTTGGAGAAGATGGTCCAACTCATCAACCAATTGAACAATTAGCCAGTTTAAGATCAATACCCAATTTAAATGTTTTTAGACCTGCAGATACAATTGAAACTTTTGAGTGTTGGCAATTAGCACTTGAAAGTAACAAATCACCAAGTGTGATTGCATTATCTAGACAAAAAATAAACCCTATAAGGAAAGAATATAGCAAAATTAATAAGTGCTCTAAAGGAGCATATGAGGTTATGAGAACTGGGGACAACATTAAACTAATCTTATTGTCCAGTGGATCTGAAACCAGTTTGGCATGTGAAGTTAGCCATAAATTAGCCACAGAAAATATCTATTCAAAAGTTATATCAATCCCATGTCAAGAATTATTTGACAAACAAGATGAAACTTACAAAAAACAAATTTTATCTGAAACAGAACTTTTAGTTTCTATAGAAGCATCTGAAACTGAATTTTGGAAAAAATATACAGGATCTAAAGGAATGAATTTTGGTATTAATGATTTTGGAAGAAGTGCTCCCTTCATGGATATTTACGATCACTTTAAACTTAATTCTGAAAATATAATTAAAAAAATTAAAGAAAGAATATGAAAATAAAAATAGGTATTAATGGTCTTGGTAGAATTGGTAGAATGGTCATTAGATCAATTATTGAGGGTAAATTAAATAATTTTGAGATAAAACATATAAATAATAGAACTAACTCAGAAGTTAGCTCAAACTTGCTTAAGCATGATTCAATACATGGAAAATTTAATTCTATGATTAAGTTTGATAAAAATAAAATTATAATCGGCAAGCAAAAAATCTCATTTTCTCAAGAAACAAAAATAGAAAATATTAGTTGGAAAAAGTATGATGTTGACTATGTTTTTGAATGCACAGGTAAATTTAACTCTAAAGAAAAGTTGCTACCTCATTTGAAAAATGGTGCAAAAAAAGTAATTGTTTCAGCACCATGTAAAAATGCTGATAAAACTATAGTTTATGGTGTAAATCAAAATACTATTAGTAAAAATGATAAAATTATTTCAGCAGCATCTTGTACCACAAATTGTTTAGCGCCAGTAGTGAATGTCCTTAACAATAATTATCAAATAGAAAAAGGTTTTATGACAACTATTCATGCTTTTACTGCCGACCAAAGATTGCTAGATAATTCTCATAAAGATCCAAGAAGAGCAAGATCTGCATCACAATCAATAGTTCCAACATCTACAGGTGCATCAAAAGCAATTGGAGAGATCATACCTTCTTTAAAAGGTAAGTTAGAGGGTGTAGCGATGAGAGTACCAACCCCAAATGTCTCTTTAATCGAATTAGTTTTTTGTACAAAAAAAGATTTATCAGCCCAAAAAATTAATAAAAGTTTTGTTGAGGCATCTAAAAAATCTTTAAAAGGTATTTTGGATGTTACTAAAGAAAAATTAGTATCAGTTGATTTCAATCACAATCCTTACTCAGCTATTATTGATGCTAGCTTAACAAATACGATTGGCAAAAATATGGGAAAAATCTCAGCTTGGTATGATAATGAATGGGGTTTTTCAAATAGAATGTGTGATTTAGCAAAATATATTCATAAAATTTAATTTTTTATGAAAAATTGTTTAAGTAAAGATCTTGATTTAAAAGGAAAAAAAGTTTTATTAAGGGTAGACTTTAACGTTCCAATGGAAAATGGGGCTATAACTGAAACTTCTAGAATAGAAAAAATAATACCAACAATTCAACTTTTATGTGAAAAACAAGCTAAGATTATAATTTTATCACACATAGGTAGACCAAAAGGGAAAGTAGTTAAAGAAATGTCATTAAAACCTATCTCAGAAAAACTTTCTTTTTTGTTAAAAAAAAAGGTTTTATTTAATAGTAGCTCTATTGTTGGAGATACAAAATTTGAGATAGATAATATTTCTGATGGTTCAATTATAATGTTAGAAAATATCCGTTTCAACAAAGAGGAAGAGGCTAATGATATAAAATTTGCAAAAAAAATATCTGATTTAGGAGATATATACGTTAACGATGCATTTTCCTGCTCCCATAGATCTCATGCATCAATTGATGCAATAACAAAATATATTCCTTCTTATTTTGGCTTACAAATTTCTCAAGAAATCACTGCACTTGAAAAAATAACTAATAAGATTGAAAAACCTGTCACACTTGTAATTGGAGGCTCAAAAATTTCAACGAAATTTAAAATTATTAATAATTTAATAAAAAAATTCGATAATATTATAATTGTAGGCGGGATGGCCAATACTATATTAAAACATATGGGCAAAAACGTTGGCAAATCAATATGCGAAAATGATAGCAGTGCTTTAGTCAAAGATATTTTTGAAAATTCAAAAAAATATAATTGTGAAATTATTATTCCTAGTGATGTGATGGTATCTAGCGATCTTAATGGTATTGGAAATGAAAAAGATGTTGATGCGGTAATGGATGATGAGATGATATTAGATATAGGACCAAAAACAATTTCATCTGTAGAAAAAATTATTAACAAATCTAAAACAGTTTTGTGGAATGGCCCAGCAGGATATTTTGAAAATCCTAATTTTCAAAATGGAACAAAAAAAATCCTAGAGGCCATCTCAAAAGGAACCGAAAATAAAAATATTTTTTCTGTCGCTGGGGGTGGAGAAACAGTGGCCGCAATTAATAATTTTAAAAAATCAAACTCCTTTACTTTTATTTCAACTGCTGGTGGAGCGTTTTTAGAATATCTTGAAGGAAAAACTTTACCTGGTATAAAAGCATTAAATCAAAATGTCTGAACTTAACGATATAGCATTAAAAGTTATTGGGAATGGAAAAGGAATTCTTGCTGCAGATGAAAGTACAGGCACAATGACAAAAAGGCTAGATAGTGTAAACGTTGAGTCGAGCTCTAAAAATAGATTAATTTTTAGAGAAACTCTTTTTAGTTCAGAAAGTATGAAAAATTGTATTGGTGGAGTTATTCTTTATGACGAAACGATAAAACAATCCGGCTCTTCTGGAAAAAAAATCCCACTACTTATATCGGATTCAAATGCAGTACCTGGTATAAAAGTGGATACAGGTGCAAAAGTTTTGGCTGGTTCATCTGATGAAAAAATTACCGAAGGATTAGATGGCTTAAGAGAAAGACTTAAAGAGTATTATAAACTAGGAGCAAGATTTACTAAATGGAGAGCTGTTTATGTAATATCAAAAGAGTACCCGAGTAAATTATCAATTATTTCAAATGCTCATGCCTTAGCAAGATACGCCGCTTTAGCACAAGAAAGTGGAATGGTTCCTATTGTAGAACCTGAAGTATTAATGGATGGCAGCCATACTGCTGAAGATTGTTATCAAAAAACCTCCGAGGTAATTAAAAGATGTTTCGAAGAATTAATTCTTAATAAAGTTGACTTAAAAGGGATAATATTAAAACCAAATATGATTTTGCCAGGTAGCAAATGTGAACAAAAAATCTCAAGTGAAGATATTGCAAAATTTACGGTTAAATGCCTTAAAGACTCTGTGCCTAGCGAAGTTCCTGGAATAGCTTTTTTATCAGGAGGACAAACTGAGATTGAGGCTACAGAAAATTTAAACTCAATAAATAAGATTAATAATACAAACTTTGTTATGACATACTCGTACGGTAGAGCCTTACAACAAAGTGCCTTAAAGTTTTGGTCAAAAAATATTGAAGATACCAAAGGTACTCAGGCAACATTTAATCATAGAGCCAATATGTGTTCTTTGGCGTCCCAAGGAAAATGGTCAAAAGATATTGAAAAACAAAATAGCTAATAAAAAATTTGTTTATCTAATCTCTCCAAATAAAATTAAAAGTAAATTTTTTTATAAAGATTTGGAAAAATTATTTAAAACAAAAAAAATAAGTTTTTTCCAATTAAGATTGAAAACAAACACTCTCAAAGAAAAATTAATAATAGGAAAAAAAATAAATAGAATATGCAAAAAATATAAAGTAAAATTTATTGTTAACGATGATCCTGCTATTGCAAAAAAATTAAACTCTGACGGATGTCACTTGGGGCAAAAAGATATGGAAATTTCAGATGCACGGAAAATATTAAGAAATAAAATCATTGGAATAACATGCCATAACTCTATTGCTCTTGTTAAAAAAGCTGTAAAAAATAAAGCTAATTATATTGCAATAGGAGCTTTTAATGCTTCTAAAACTAAAAAAGTTAAATTTAGATCAAATATTAAATTATTAAAATTAGTAAAAAAAATTACAAATCTACCAGTTGTAGCGATTGGAGGTATAAATAACATTAATTACAAAAATCTTTTGTTGAATAAAGCTAACTTTTTAGCTATTTCAGGCTACATTTGGAAAAATAAAAAATATAAACCCGTAGAGGCAATAAACAGCTTAAAATGAAAATATCTGGAAATGAAATAAGAGTTGGAATGTTATTAGAATACAAAAATGATTTATGGTTAGTTTTAAAAACTCAACATGTTAAACCTGGAAAAGGTGGAGCTTTTGCTCAAGTCGAGATGAAGAGCGTAAATAAAAATACCAAACTCAATGAAAGGTTTAGATCAAGTGATACCTTGGAGAAAGCCTCATTGGATGAGGTTAAATATAATTTTTTGTATGAAGATGAAACTGATTATTATTTTATGAATCCTAAATCATTTGAACAAATAAATATTAAAAAGGACAAAATTGGAGAAAAAGGAAAAATGTTAACAGAAAATTTAGAAGTTAATATAAATTTTTATAATGAAAAACCTCTCTCAGTCGATCTTCCAAATCAAATAAAATGTAAAATAGAAATTACAGATGTTGCCTTAAAAGGCCAAACTGTCTCTTCATCTTATAAACCTGCAAAACTGACAAATGGAATAAGTATTCAGGTGCCTCCTTTTATTGAAAGTGGCGATGAAATAATAATTGATACCAGGACAGTTGAATATATTAAAAAAATCTAAATTTAATGAATCGAATATCCCCAAACTTAAATATTATGATTAAAGCTGCAGAAAAAGCTTCTAAAGTTTTAATTAGAGATTTTGGCGAGTTAGAAAATTTACAAGTTACACAAAAAGGACCAAAAGATTTTGTGACTAACTCTGATAAAAAAGTTGAAAAAATTCTTATAGAAGAACTTGAAAAATATAAAAAAAATTATTCGTTTTTAAGTGAGGAAAATGGAAAAATCGAAAACAAAGACAAAGAAAATGTTTGGATTATTGACCCAATAGATGGCACAAATAATTTTCTTCATGGTATACCACATTTTTCAATTTCTATTGGCCTTAAATCAAAAAATGAAATTATTGCTGGAGTAATATTCGATCCTATTAAAAATGAATTATTTTTTGGTGAGAAAGATAATGGTTCATATATAAATAATCATAGAATAAGGGTTTCAAAAAAAAATAATTTAGATGAGTGTCTATTTGCATCAAATAATGCGGGAATTAAATCTGAAAACCTATCCACAAGAAATCTTGGTAGCGCAGCTTTGGACTTAGCTTATGTGGGAGCAGGAAGATTTGATGGATATTTTCAAAATAATTTACATATTTGGGACATAGCTGCTGGGATAATTATTGTAAAAGAAGCAGGTGGAATTTTAAATGATATAAATTTATCTGAAGTTGAGAATTTAAAAATTAGAGCTTCTAGCAACACAATTTATGAAAAAATGCTCAAAAAATTAAGTAACTTTTAATTGTTTTCCCAGAAACTTTTGCTATAAGTCTCGATATGAAAAAAGACATACATCCAAACTACCATAAAATAAAAGTTGAGATGACAGATGGTACTCAATTTGAAACTAGATCTACATGGGGATCTGAGGGTGAGATTCTTAAACTTGAGATTGATCCTAAATCTCATTCTGCATGGACAGGTGGAAAACAAAAAATATTAGACAAAGGTCGAGTAAGTAAATTTAATAAAAAATTCCAAAATTTTAGATCAGAAAAGAAGAATTAAATGTCAAATGCACCATTAATGCCAATGGCTACTGCTCTTTGGTTAGTCGAAAATACCACTTTAACTTTTAAACAAATTGCTGAATTCTGTAAATTACATGAAGTTGAAATTCAAGGTATTGCTGATGGCGAAGTAGCGAAAGGCATAATTGCTTACAATCCAATTATATCAGGACAATTGACAAGAGAAGAGATTGAACTCTCATCGAAAGATGAAAGTAGGCCATTACAAATTAAAAATACTGATATTGAAATTTCATCTGAAAATAAAAAAATCAAGAAATATGTTCCATTGTCCAAAAGACAAGATAAACCAGATTCGGCACTTTGGCTTATTAAACATCATTCAATATTAAAAGACTCACAAATTGCTAAATTGGTTGGTGTAACAAAGAACTCAGTTGTAGCGATAAGAAATAAAAGCTATTGGAATTATAATAATCTTAACCCCAAGGATCCTGTTGCAATGAATTTATTTACGCAAAAAGATTTAATTGAAGCAATAGAAAAAGCTGAAAGAAGAATAAAAAGAGAAAAAAAAGAAAAGGAAAAAGCTAAGCTTTCAGCACAAAATAATTGATATGATTAAATTTGATAGACATAAAAAACATAAAATGTTAATTAATCGTTTTTTTTGGAGGTATTTATTAAAATAGAAGTTAAAGATAATAATGTTGAACAAGCTCTAAGAGTTCTTAAAAGAAAACTTCAGAGAGATGGTTTTTTTAAAATAATTAAGTTAAAAAATACTTATGAGAAACCTTCAGAGAAAAAAAAAAGAATTCAACAAGAAAACATTAAAAGAGTAAAAAAACTTAATAAATTAAAAAATAGAATTTAATTATCGCGGGGTGGAGCAGTCTGGTAGCTCGTCAGGCTCATAACCTGAAGGTCGGCGGTTCAAATCCGTCCCCCGCAACCAAATTTTAAATCTTGAATTTTGATTTTTTACTATCAATCAAAAAAGTTTTTACTGTATCTGTAGTAAGTTTTTGAAATGTTCTTCCAAATTTTTCTATTTTTTCAATTATAGATGGTGGAACAGTAATTATGTGACAATTCATTTTTTTTGCTTGTAAATAATTATATGGTTCTCTTGTACTTGCCCAAAGGATCTCAACATTTTTAAATTTCTTTGCTAACTTTAAACTATTTTTAAATTCAGGAATAGGATCTTTTCCAGCATCGGCCATTCTTCCAGCAAAAATTGATATTATTACTTTAGTTTTCTTATTTATTTTATTTAAGATATTTTTTGTTTGTTTTGCGTTATAAACAGCAGTTATATTTAATTTAATTTTTTTTTTATTTAATTCATTTATTACGTTGCCCATGAATTTCCCCCTCGAATTTGTAACAGGAACTTTTACATAAACATTTTTTCCCCACCTATTTATCATTATGCCTTGTCTAACCATGTTTTTTTCATCGTCAGCAAATACCTCACAAGACACTGGTTTATTAGTAATTTTTAGAATTCTTTTACTATACGATTTATAATCTTTAGCTCCTGCTTTTCTCATCAAGCTTGGATTAGTTGTAAAACCTTTAACTAATTTTTTTTTATTAAACTTTTTTATAAGTTTTATATCTGCAATATCACAAAATATTTTAGTCAATTTTTATAAGCTTTTTATTATGTCTTCTGTCATTTTTTTTGCATCTGCAAATAACATCAAAGTATTATCTCTATAAAATAAATCGTTATCTATACCAGCATAGCCTGGGGAAAGGCTTCTTTTTACGAATAAAACTGATTTACTTTTTTCTACATCCAAGATTGGCATACCATAAATTGGGCTTTGAGGGTCGGTTTTGGCTACCGGATTTGTTACATCGTTAGCCCCGATAACATATGCTACATCACAATTTGCAAAATCATTATTAATTTCTTCAAGTTCAAAAACCTCATCATAAGGAACATTTGCCTCAGCTAAAAGGACGTTCATGTGTCCTGGCATTCTTCCTGCAACTGGATGTATTGCATAAGTCACCTTAACTCCATTTTTTTTTAACGCGTCTACCATTTCTCTTAAAGCATGCTGAGCTTGAGCAACCGCCATTCCATAGCCTGGGACGATTATAACTGATGAGGCATTTTTCATTAAAAAAGCTGCATCATCTGCATTTCCACTTTTAACTGGTTTTTGTTCTTTGGATGAGCTTTTAGAGTTTTGATCGGTAGCTCCCCAACCACCAAGAATAACATTAAAGAATGACCTATTCATACCTTTGCACATTATGTATGATAAAATTGCTCCAGATGAACCAACTAATGCACCTGTAATAATTAATGCAGTATTTTCTAAAGTAAATCCGATCCCAGCAGCGGCCCATCCTGAGTAAGAATTTAACATAGATATAACAACCGGCATATCGGCACCACCTATTGGAATTATTAATAAAACTCCAACTAAAAACGAGATAACAATTATAGACCAAAACCAAGTATCAATTTGAGTTTTACACAAATAAAATACTAAACTTACCAAAACTAAACCAAGCGCAAGATTTAAATAATGTTGCCCAACAAAAGTTATGGGAGATCCTGACATAATTCCTCTTAACTTTAGAAATGCAATTATAGATCCTGTAAAAGTTATGGCACCTATTGAAGCGCCAAGCGACATTTCAATTAAACTTGCAACCTTAATGCTACCAGGATCGCCAAGATTAAATGCCGATGGATTCAAAAATGCCGATATAGCCACAAAAACTGCGGCTAAACCTACTAAGCTATGAAAACCAGCAACCAATTCAGGCATAGCGGTCATTGGAATTTTAAAGGCAATAAATGCTCCTATAGAACCACCCATGAGTAAAAATAAAATCAAATATAAAAATCCTGTGGAAAAATTCCCAACTGATAAAATTGTTACACTTATAGCTATTGCCATTCCAATTATACCATACAAGTTACCTTGTCTTGAGGTTTCAGGAGAGGATAATCCTCGTAGAGCCAAGATAAATAATACTCCAGAAATTAAATAGAAAATTGCTAATAAGTTTGCTGACATAATAATACTATTTTTCTCTCTTCTTTTTTTTTTTATACATAGCTAACATTCTTTGTGTTACTAAAAATCCACCAAAAATATTTATGGCTGCTAGTATTATTGCGAGATATCCATATAAATTAGCAATTTCAAAAATTTTTTCATTATCACCTGAAAGTGCTGCAATTATTGCACCAACAATAATTACAGACGATATAGCGTTAGTAACTGACATTAGAGGAGTATGTAAAGATGGAGTAACACTCCAAACAACATAATATCCAATAAATATTGATAAAATAAATATACTCAATCTAAATATAAAAGGGTCTATTTCCATATTATTTAACCAAGGTTTTATTTATAATTTCATCCTCTAAATTTATGCTAATTTTATTATTTTTTTTATCATAAAGATTCATCACAAAATTAAACAAATTTTTTGCATATAAATTTGACGCAGATACTGGCAATTTATTTAGTATTGTAGTTTCACCTAAAATTTTGACCCCATTTTTCTCAACAATTTCATCAGCCTTAGTATAAGCTGCATTTCCTCCTTGTGATGCAGCTAGGTCATAAATAATAGATCCAGGCTGCATGTTTTCTATCATTTTTTCATTAATTATTTTGGGAGCTTTTTTACCAGGTATCAATGCTGTGCAAATAACAATATCTATTTTTTTAAGTGTCTCAGTAATAAGATCCTCCTGTTTTTTTTTAAATTCTTCTGATGCTTCTTTTGCATATCCACCCTCCGTCTCTAAATTTTCTGAACCTTCAACTACTAGAAATTTTCCTCCAAGACTTTCCACTTGTTCTTTTGATGCTAACCTCACATCAGTTGAAAAAACTATTGCACCCATTCGTTTAGCAGTGGCTATTGCTTGAAGACCAGCTACTCCAGCACCTACAACCAATACTTTTGCAGCTGATATTGTTCCTGCTGCAGTCATCATCATAGGTATAGCTTTTTTAAATATTGAAAAAGAATCTACTACGGCTTTATAACCAGCTAAGTTTGCTTGAGAAGAAAGTATATCCATAGATTGTGCCCTCGTAATTCTTGGTAGAAGCTCTAAAGAAAAAACTGACGTTTTTTTCTTATTAATCTCCAAAATTTTTTGATGGTTCTTACCCGAATTAAAATTTCCAATTAATATTTTATTTTCTTTTAATAAATTAAGATATTTATCATCTAATAAATTCATTTGTAAAATAATATCTGATTTATCTATAATAGTTTCTTTATCTTCAACTTTACAACCTGCGTTTTTAAAAAGATCATCTGAAAAACCAAGATGTTCGCCAAACCCTTTATCTATTAAAACCTCAAATCCATTAGATAAATATTTTTTTACAATTTCCGGTGTTATTGAAATTCTTTTTTCTATTTCTTTATTTTCTGATAAGGAGCCTATAATCATAAAAACAGAAGATTATTTTTGTCTAGCTTTGTACTTAGGATTTTTTTTATTTATGATATAAACTCTACCTCTTCTTCTTACCAACTTTGAATTAAGGTCTCTTGATTTTAAAGATTTAAGTGAGCTTTTTATTTTCATAATTTTAAGCCTGGCAACGTCCTACTCTTCCATGTCTTAAGACAAAGTACCATCG
>CACFNI010000017.1 GCA_902567765.1 uncultured Pelagibacteraceae bacterium
AAACAATTTGATAAGCCCTATAATGTTTATCATTTTCCTAACTCTGTTGAGGTTGTAAATTTTTTAAACAGAGGAATTTTAATTCCAGCAAAGGTTACAAGCCCTAAAAGTCTTGAAAATTCAGATTTAGGTACAATTACAGGAAATTTTATTAAACCTTATCCGATTGGATCAGATGTAAAACTTTTAATACAACCAGAAGATTTAGAGCATGATGACAAAAGTAATTTAAAACTAGATGTTACAGATAAAAAATTTCGAGGTTCTAATTTTATTTATACTCTTAAAACTGACAATAATTTATTGATTCCAGTTTTTGTACATTCACATCATATTCATCAACATGAGATTAATGATAAATTTGGAATAAAAAAACCAATTCATATTGAACACTTGGTTTGTTTTTTAGGTAAAAATTAATTATTTTAAAAAAATATTACTTTCCAATGCTTATTAAAGTTAGGTCGTCGCCTAGTATTTGATTTTTACTTGTATTTATTACAGACTTTGTAATATCACTTAGTTGTTTAATAGTATCCTTATTATAATTATTCTCAATAATTTTTATTGATCCATCAATACCTATTTCTTCTCCATCATTATTCATACTTTCAGACAAACCATCAGTGAAGGCATAAAATCTTGAACCGTTCAATTTAATTTTATTTATTTTATAAAAACTTTTATCTTTTTGTTTAATTACACCTAATGGAGGAGCAGAACTTTCGATTTTGTTATATTTTCCATTATTATTTCTTACCAAAGCTGGTTGATGTCCTGCATTAACCCATCTAATTTCATCAGATATTAAATTATATTCACCAATTATTGAAGTTACAAACATTCCTCCTGTTTTTGTATTATTTAAATCATTATTCATATGAAAAACCATTTCATCCGGATCTACTTTTGATTGTGACAAGACCTCAAATAGCGTAGATGCTTTAGCCATAACCATTCCTGCATGAATTCCTTTCCCAGCAACATCAGCAATGATAAAATAAATACTATTGTTATGAGGGTAAAAGCTAAAAAAATCTCCTGATACTTCCCTTGCTGAAATATTAATACCATGAACAGGATAATTCTTTAGATTTCTCTTTGGCAAAAAATTCTCTTGAACTTTTACAGCAAGTTTTACTTCTTTTGAGATTCTTTCTCGCCACTTATTTTTTTCTTCCTCACTTGTCTCTAATTTACTCATTAGTTTGTTGTAATACAGACCAATGACTCCTCCTGCAGTAAATGGATCTTGTGGACCTCTAATTTTAAGATCTCCCGACTCAGATTGTTTATCTAAAATTGAAATTAAATCATGCTCAATAGAAACTGCATTGTGTTCTGCAATATTAAGTCCAAGTTCCTCTTGAACTGGGCTTACTCTTAAAGGATAAAATTTGTTAAAAAGACTCAAAATTAAAAAAGAAGTTATGAATGTAAACATTCCGACGGATAATATTCCAATAAATTGAATTTTAATTTGTGACAATCTATCAAGCCCCGTATCTAAAATAGTTAAATCACTAAAAAATCCGACAGCCAATGTTCCCCAAATACCAGCTGCCAAATGAACTGGCACAGCTCCAACAACATCATCAATTTCATATCTGTTTAAAATTTCATTTACAATAATTGCTACAATTGAACCTGCAATTCCAACAAAAATAGATGTAACGGAGGTCATTGAATTACATCCAGCTGTAATTGCAACAAGCCCCGCTAAAGGTCCTAAAATAATATAAAAAGGATCAGGTTTTTTGAACCTTATGTATGAAAAACCTAAACCGGTTAATAAACCGAACGCTGCTGCTAAAAAAGTATTAATTAAAATCAGGGGTACTGTTTCATCCATAGCACCATTACTTCCACCATTAAAACCAAACCAACCAAACCATAAAATCAATGTCCCTAAAACTGCTAAAGGAAAGCTAGAACCAGTAAATTTACCTTTATTTGCATCTGAGTATTTTCCTATCCTAGGACCTAAAATCAAAACTGCTGCTAATGCAATCCATCCTCCGACTGAATGAACAATTGTACTTCCAGCAAAATCTACGAAACCCAAATCTGAGAGCCATCCAGTAGTTTTTATTGAACCTGTTACAGATAACAACTGGTCAACTGTATCATATTTTGAGAGATAACTTGAGGACCAAGCCCAATGACCGACTATTGGATAAATTATTCCAGTAGCTAATACTGTCATTATTAGATAACCATTAAATTTCATTCTTTCAGCAACAGCACCTGAAATTATTGTAGCAGCGGTTGCCACAAACATAGCTTGGAAGACAAAATAAGTCATGTATTCAGCTTTATCTGTTTTGAAGAAAAATAAATCGGTTCCAAAGAAACCATTATAAGAAGTTCCAAACATGATACCAAATCCAAAAATCCAAAAAATAACTACAGATACTCCAAAATCAGCAGCATTCTTTAATGCAACATTGATACTATTTTTGTGTCTTGATAAACCTGTTTCCATGCACATAAAACCAGCTTGCATAATGAAAACTAATATCGCACAATCTATAACCCATAAAGTGTCAATATTACTTGTAAGCACATCAATTATTTTTTGAGAAGACATTAAAATTATTTATTTTTTTTAATTAAAATTTTTCCATAATTACTATCATTATTTTTGTTTTTCAATTATAAATAAGTGAAAAGGGGTGTCTATCTAGACTGAGAATATACTCTATGAACCTGTCCGGTAATTCAGAAAGGGAAAAATGGAAGAAATAAAGATAATTAGTTCAGCATCCGCAATTATAATAACGTTAATTTTGAGTTTAATATTTTTAATAATTGGTTTTTATTATTCTAAAAAAAATCTTGGATTAAATAGTTATTTAGTGGCCAATAGAAATATAAAAACTTTTTCATTAACATGTAGTTTTGTATCATCAGCTTTAGGTGCATGGATTTTATTTGGACCAGCATCAGCGGCAACATGGGGAGGAATTGGAGCTGTTATTGGATATGCACTTGGAACTGCATTTCCATTATTTATTTTAATTTTTTTGGGAAATAAACTTAGACGGCTTCATTCAAAAGGCAAAACATTAATAGAAGTAATTAGATTAAGATTTGGAAATAAACTTTTTAAACTGATTTTGTTTTTATCTATTTTTTATATGACAATTTTTTTAATAGCAGAAGTAACTGCTGTTTCAATTTTAATTAATTATGTTTCAGGAACAGATCTGTGGATAACATCATTAATTGTAATTTTAAGTTCAGTGACTTATACCTTGTATGGTGGTTTAAGAGCCTCAATTTTTACAGATAACATTCAATTTATTTTTTTTAGTTTATTACTTTTAATTGGTTTTTCTTATCTTATCTCATTTAATTCAGCAGAATTTAATTTTAAATTTATAAGTAAAAATAAACCTAATTTGTTAGATCTAGATTATCTGCCAAATTTTACAGCAGGATTAACTTTTTTTATTGCTGTTGCAGCAACAAATTTGTTTCATCAAGGTAATTGGCAAAGAGTTTATGCTGCAAAAGATAATAGAATATTGAAAAATAGTTTGATTATTTCTTTTTTAATAATATTGCCAGTTGTTTTTATTATGGGATTTAGTGGATTAATTGCGGTCTCAAAAAATATTAGTGTTAATCCAGATCTTGCATTCTTTTCACTTTTACTAATAGATCAAAAAACGTTTTTATCTGTTCTCATACTAATTCTGGCGATCTCATTAACAATTAGCAGTATTGATACCTTAATAAATGCTATATCAAGTTTAATTATAGTCGATGGTAAAAAAAACTATTAAATTAAACTTAGATTACTTAAAACTTTCAAAAAAAATAATAATTTTTTTAGCAATCATAACATTTTTTATTTCCTCTAAAGGATTAAGCATATTATATTTATTTTTGTTAGCAGATTTATTTTGTTGCTCAGCAGTCTTAACTGTTTTTTACAGCTTCTATAACCAGACTATTAAAGAAAAAAGCGCATATATTTCAATTATAATTGGGCTTACAATTGGACTACTTTTATTCCCAAGTCCAGACTTTTCAAAGTCTATTTTAATAGGCATTTTGTTCCCAGCAGAACTATTTCCACAATTTATAGTGAACTCTTTGTTATTTGCGTCATTTTTATCTGCTACATTTTTTCCATTACTTACTTGGAAAATAAAATAAAATGATTAGAATCCATAATGATGTTTGATTATATTTTACCATTTATAATTTTAATTCTTGTGGTTGTTTTTATTCACGAGTATGGACACTATTATTTTGCAAAAAAATATGGAGTTGGTGTTACCGATTTTTCAATAGGTTTTGGTAAAGAAATTTTTGGATGGAATGATAAGTCCGGCACTAGGTGGAAAATTTGCTGGATACCTCTAGGTGGTTACGTAAAATTTTTTGGAGATAGGAACGTATTTAGTCAAGCTGATCAAGAAAAAATTTTGAGGAAATACAGTGCTGAAGACCAAAAAAAATTATTTGTCCTAAAACCCTTATATCAAAGAGCATTAATTGTAGCTGCAGGCCCGATAGCTAATTTTTTATTAGCTATATTTATTTTTTTTTCAATTTATACTTTCGTTGGAAAAGACTTTACTCCAGCGGTTATTAATGAGGTACAAAAGGAAAGCCCTGCAATGACTGCAGGTTTAAAAAAAAATGATATAATTGTATCTATAGATGGAAATGATGTTAAGAGCATTATGGAAGTTTCGAAATTTATCACGATGTCAACTAATGAGTATATTGATTTTGTAGTATCTAGATCTAATCAAGAATTATTAATTAAGGTAAAGCCTAATATGGTATTTACCGAAGATAATCTCGGCAACAAAGTAAATAAAAGAATGGTTGGAATACAGCTTGGAGCATATAATGATCAAATTAATCATGTTAAATTAGGACCTGCAAAATCTTTTTATTATGCAGTTAACGAGGTTTATTTTGTAAGCGTTTCTTCTCTGAAGTATATTGGTACTTTAATTAAAGGAAAAGGCGACACTTCTCAATTAGGCGGACCAATAAGAATTGCAAAAATAACTGGACAGGTTGCGGAGTTTGGAATTTTACCTTTCTTAAGTATAATGGCTTATATTTCTGTTAGTCTTGGATTGATTAACCTTTTTCCAATTCCACTTTTGGATGGAGGTCATCTAATGTTTTATGGATTTGAAAAAATCTTAGGGAGACCACTAAGTCAAAAAACGCAGGAAGGTTTTTTTCGAATCGGGATGTTTTTGCTTCTATCTTTGATGTTTTTCACAACTTTCAACGACTTAAAAGATCTTGGATTATTCTAATTTTTAGACTTATTAACATTAAAAAAAGCCATATAAATCAAGCATAATATTGAAAATAACAACATATAGTAGTTTTCCCCAGGATGGACACCAAAAAAAAGCTTGATTTATAAGGGATTATAACAAATAAGTTAAATAACCTTTAAAACCGGAGCTAAAAATGAATAAAAAACAATTAGTAGCTAAATTATCAGCTTCTTTAAATCAAAGTAAAGCTGATGCAGAGCGTACTTTTGATACTATTACCAACACTATATTGGATGCTCTAAAAGCAGACGATTCAGTGAAAATTGCAGGTTTTGGTACTTATAAAGTAGCTAAAAGAAAAGCTCGAATTGGAAGAAATCCTAGAACAGGTGAACAAATTCAAATCGCGGCTTCTCAAAAAGTTAAATTTTTACCTGCGAAAGCACTTAAAGAAGTATTTAACAAATAAGCAAAATAAACTAACAGCCTTAATGTATATTTACATTTTGGCTGTTAGTGTATGCGAGAACTGCATAACTCTTTTCTAGTATCAACATTAGTTTCTTAATTAATTTTAAATATAAGAATATTTTAACTTTAATGGGAGAATTTAATGAAAAAATATATAAAAAAATTAATTGCTCCAGTATTTATTAGTTCTATTTTTCTAATAAGTATGTCGAGCGCCGGTTATGCGGAAACAACTGTTCCTGCAGAAGTTGGTTTTATATTTAACACACTCCTTTTTTTAATATGTGGTTTTTTAGTCATGTTTATGGCTGCAGGATTTGCAATGTTAGAATCTGGAATGGTGACATCTAAAAGCGTGTCAGTTATTTGTGCAAAGAATATAGGTTTATTTTCTATAGCAGGAATAATGTTTTGGATGTTTGGTTATAATGTTGCTTATGGTATACCTGAGGGAGGCTATATTGGTAAATTTATACCGTGGTCAGACTCAAGTTCTTTAACAAAGTCTTACTCTGATGGATCTGATTGGTATTTTCAAATGGTGTTTTGTGCAACAACTTGCTCAATAGTTTCAGGTACTTTAGCTGAAAGAATAAAATTATGGCCATTTTTCTTATTTGCAGCAATTTTAACTGGATTTTTATATCCATTTGTTATGGGTTGGCAGTGGGGCGGTGGTTGGCTTGCAGCTGCAGGATTTAGTGATTTTGCAGGATCAACTTTAGTACACTCTACAGGTGGAGCAGCAGCGCTTGCAGGCGCAATGCTTTTAGGGCCTAGATTAGGAAGATTTTCTAAAAAAGGTGAAGCAACTCCTGTAAAACCATTTGCGGCATCCTCTATACCTCTAGTTACAATTGGTGTGTTTATCCTATGGCTAGGTTGGTTTGGATTTAATGGTGGATCACAACTTGCAATGGGCACAGGTGATGATGCTATCGCTGTTTCAAAAATCTTTATCAATACGAATTTAGCAGCGTGTGGTGGAGTAATAGCTGCAGCTATAATAACAAGGTTGCACTTTGGAAAAACTGATGTTGTTCAAATGCTTAATGGTGCGATTGGTGGTCTTGTAGCAGTAACCGCAGAACCATTAATGCCATCACCTTTAGCTGCTATTTTAATTGGAGCTGTAGGCGGAATTATAGTTGTTTATGGAACTAAATTTTTGTTTGCAATGAAAATTGATGATGTAGTTGGTGCAATTCCAGCTCACTTATTTGCAGGAATTTGGGGAACCTTAGCTGTCCCGATTACAAATTCAGCCGCAAACTTTGGCACCCAACTCTTAGGTGTTATAGCAATTAACGGAACTGTCTTCGTAATTTCTTTAATTGTCTGGGCAATCATGAAAAATACTATGGGTATTAGATTGAGTAAAGAAGCCGAGACGAAAGGTACTGACGTAACAGAAACTGGAGTAATTGCTTACGCAATAAGAGATTAGTTGTTAGTTAGTTTAAATAACTAAAATAGAAACCCCCTTCCCCTCATATTTATTCTCAGTGAAGGGGGTTTCTAAATCATGCATTTTCATCCCAAAGTTTTTTGTAATCTATAAAAGGTGATAAACCATAACTTGAGTTAACATTTGTAAAATGGACAGATAAACTTTTCATTGGAGAAATACATAACTCTTTCATGTATATTTCGTTGATATATTTCTCAAATGGATCATTACGATCTAAGCAAGTTTGATAGAAATTGTCCCAATATTTATCTAAAAAATTTTTACTAGTCATAAATGTACATAAAGTCTCACTAATAGTACGCCAATGTCTTTTATTTCCTATCAAAACATTGGTTTTTTGGTTGTTCATATACAGGAAAGGATAATCACTCGGACACATAAATAAATCTTTTTTAATTTGAGATGATACTCTTTCGTAGGAAGCTATCATTTCCTCCATCATAGGTAAGAAATGTAAATAATCATCTTCAACGAAAAAAACTAAATCCTCAGCCTTTTCTTTTGCTGTCTCATAGCACAAAAGTAAACTTGCAAGATTTGAAAATGTTTGATCATTGTTTTGATTTTTAATTATCTTTTTATACTTAACATGATCTAAACGTATTATGTTAGTGTTGATTTTTTTATTTTCAATCAACTTTTTAATTTTATTTAAGTTTTCTTCTTTTGAATTATCGTCAACAATTGTTAAATCAATTTTTATCAAAGGATATTTTTCTTTACAAAAATCAATTGATTTTAAAAGTGAATTTAACGATCTAAGGGTATATTCAATTTTTGGCTTTTCGAACAATCTTTTTTTGTTTTGGTCCCACACATCTACATTGCTATTAGTTCTAAATAAAATTAAAATAGATTTAACTTTCCTGGTGATTTCAACTTCACCTAATGGAAGTACAATTGATTTTTGATTAATTAATGACAAATCCTCATTGAGCTCTTTATTAAGTGTAGGAGATACAAAATTATTTTGATCAATAACTTCGTATCCAATAATTTTAGATAATCTAATAAATAATTTGTTTAAAATTCTTTTTTTCATCATTCGTTTATGATAATTTATTACAATATTATGAGCATTAAATCACCACAAACTCTTATTGCAGAATCACTAAAGACAGTAAAAACCATTTCACCAGAAGAAGCGCTCGAAATGTCTAATGAAAACAAATGTAATTTGATTGATATTAGAGATGAACCTGAGCTTGAGAAACAAGGTAGAATTGAAAAAGCTTTTCATATATCTAGAGGCTTATTAGAATTTTCCATTCATCCAGATAGTCCCTTTGTGCTGAATAATAAGATTGATCTTGATAAAGAACTTGTTTTATTTTGTGCAGCAGGTGGAAGATCAGCCTTAGCAGCAAAAACACTTAATGAAATGGGTTTCAAAAAAGTTTCACATATCGATGGTGGTTTTGGTTCTATGAAGAAAAATGGTTTTAAAGTCAAAACCTAGTCATAAAGATTAATTCTTTTTGCGTAAAAAATTCTAATTACCCAATAAATAAAAATTCCAATTGGACCAATAAAATATGTTATAATTAACGGAAGAAATACCAACCCTTTCGGAATATTAAATTTTTGACAGTCATTAACAATCCAACTTCCGCAGAAAAGATTTATTGCTAAAAAATGTATCCAAAATAATATTAAGAAATATTTTTCTTCAAACAGACTCAATAAGTTTGCAAAACTTAAATATAAATTAAAATTATTCAAAAAATCAAAATTATCTAAAAAAATTTTATAAATTAAATATCCGTAAATTAGACTAAAGACTGTAATTGGAAATATTGATTGAGCAAAAATTTTACAGATTTTTGATTGAGGAAAAAAAATTAAAATTAACCAAAATGGCAAAACACCAAAATTTAACCATAAATAGATTATTTCTATGGTAAAATATGTATAAATTTGTTCGATCATTAAAAAATGTATTATATTAAAACTTTCCATGATTCCTATAAAAAATAAAAAAAAAAATCTTGAGGCGACAGTTGAAGAGATGAGGAATTTCTCAGTTTCTTATCTAGAAAAGTATTCACCTTCAAAACAGCAGCTTAAAACCTATTTATTAAAAAAGTATTTAAAATCCTCTAATACAAAAAATAAGAAACAAGATCTAATAGAATTAATCGATATAGTTTTGAAGGATTTAGAGGAAAGTAAATTTATAAGTGATAAATTCTATTCTGAGATGAAGGCTAAAAACTTAATACAGAGGGGAAGCTCTATTAATAAAATTAGAAATTACTTAATAGCAAAGGGAATTAATAATAAATATATTAAGGAAACAATAAATAATATTACCGATAACAATGAAAACCAAGATTTTTTTTCAGCCATAAAAATTTGTAAAAAAAAAAGGATAGGGCCTTCACGCCCAGATGATAATAGGCCTTTATTTTATAAAAAAGACATTTCTATATTAGCAAGAAATGGTTTTGATTTTGAAACTTCAAAAAAGGTCATGGATCTTGACAAAGATGAATATTTAAAAATCATTAATTTTTTATGATTTTTTATTTTTGTTTTTTTCCTCAAGATAATAATTAATTTTATTTTTTATATAGTTTTTTACAAAAACAAATACAAGCAAACCAAAAATACTTACTGAAACAATTATTATTAAAATAATTCTTATTCTTTCATCCATAGTTTATAAATTTTTTCCTCTTTTTAAAATTAAACTTGAATTTTTAAAATCTTTTTTACCATAAAAAATTTCATTTCCACTAAAATCAGTAATTATTCCACCAGCGTTTTCAAGTATCGCATGTCCCGCAGCTATGTCCCACTCACATGCCCTTGGCTCTGCAACGTACAAATCATATTCACTTGTAGCAACTACACAAAATTTTAGCGAACTCTTCATTTTTGCAAATTCAGTTACCCCAAATTTTTTATGCAATTCAGCAATTTCAGGTTTCAAATTTTGAGAGTAGGATACAGCTCTAATTTGGTTCGCTTTTGTTTTTTTTTCACAAGTAAGTTTAATTTCTTTCTCATTAATGACCTCAAAACTATTCCCATATCCATAAGAATAAAATAATCTACTTTTTGCTGGAGCATAGATTATACCTAATACAGGTT
>CACFNI010000018.1 GCA_902567765.1 uncultured Pelagibacteraceae bacterium
TTGCCCCAATTAAACTGTCATGTTCAGGAACAACAACAAAATCAAAATTTTTTAGAGATACCTTGGGATTTTGTACATGTATATTTATAATTTTATTCTTAAATTTATTTTTTAAATAAATAGATGGGATAACACTTTTTCTTCCGCATGAAATTACGATATTAAAATTATTATTATCTAAATTATTTTTAAAAATAAAATTTTTGGCAGGAGTTATTTTTGGGGGTAAAAAATTCCAAAAATTATTGAGTTCAATTTTTTCGTGTATAAAATCTATTTCTAAAGCTTTTGCAAGGCCTTCGGCCTGGCTTATCATGCCATGCATGCCCTCTGTTAATAATAACCCTTTTAATTTAGACATAAATTACTATATAGCTTTGATATGAATCAAAATCCAACTAAACACACAAAAGTGTTAATAATTGGATCTGGCCCAGCTGGATATACTGCTGCAGTTTATGCTGCAAGAGCAATGCTTAAGCCTATAATGGTTACTGGCATGGAGCCAGGTGGCCAACTAACTACTACAACTGATGTTGAAAACTATCCAGGGTTTGCAGAAGCTATCCAAGGTCCCTGGTTAATGGAGCAAATGAAAGAACAGGCTCAAGCTGTGGGCACCGAGATGATACAGGACCATATATCGTCCGTAAATTTTAAAGCAAAACCTTTTGAAGCTATCGGAGATGGCGGACAAAAATATACTGCTGATACAATTATAATTTCTACTGGAGCTCAAGCTAGATGGCTAAATATCGAGTCTGAACAAAAATTTAGAGGCTTTGGAGTATCTGCATGCGCAACATGTGATGGATTTTTCTTTAAGGACAAAACTGTTGCAGTTGTTGGAGGAGGAAACGCAGCAGTTGAAGAGGCAATGTTTCTTACAAAATTTGCATCAAAAGTAAAACTTATTCACAGAAGAAACGAATTGAGAGCTGAGAAAATGTTACAAAAAAAATTAATGGAAAATAAAAAAATTGAAATAGTATGGGATACTGTAGTTGAAGATGTTTTGGGAAATAAAGATCCTAAAAATGTAACAGGTTTGAAAGTAAAGAATGTAAAAACAAATCAATCTGAAGAAATGAAAATTGATGGTCTTTTTATTGCTATAGGTCATGATCCTGCTACCCAACTATTTAAAGATCAACTTAAAATGGATAAAGATGGTTATTTAATTACTAAATCAGACTCAACTGAAACTAATGTTCCTGGAGTATTTGCGGCTGGGGATGTTAAAGATAAAATATTTAGACAGGCTGTAACTGCTGCTGGAATGGGTTGTATGGCGGCACTTGAGGCTGAAAAACATCTTTCTCATAACTAATAAATATGACAAATAAAGTCTTATTAACTGGAATAAGTGGATGGATAGCCAAACATACAGCAATAGAACTATTGAATTTGGGCTTTGAAGTTTTAGGCACAGTCAGAAATAAGAATTTAATTGAACAAACTAAAGATACCATAAGCAAATATGCTCCAATAGATAAATTATCATTTTTAGAATTAGATCTTTTAAAAGATCATGGGTGGGATGTGGCCGCAAAAGAATGTAAATACATTATGCATATTGCATCTCCTTTTCCTATGAAAGTTTCGAATGATAGAGAAAAATTATTACCAGTTGCTGTTGATGGAACTTTAAGAGTATTAAATTCAGGTATAAAAAATAATGTTGATCAAATAATAGTAACCTCTTCAATTGTTGCAATGTTTCGTAAGCCTAATAGAAGTAATCCTTATTCATTTGGGGAAAATGATTGGACGGATGAAAATTGGATTGAAGGTGTAAGTGACTACTTCCTATCAAAAACTAAAGCTGAAAGAGCTGCATGGGAGTTTATGGAAAGTAAAGGATTAAAAAATAAATTAACAACAATTAATCCGGGTGGAGTATTCGGAAATGCTTTAGATAAAAAAGGTGGGACATCAATTGAATATGTAAGACAATTTCTTAAAGGAAAATTTCCAGCAGCTCCCAAATTTGCAGTTTTAATTTCTGACGTCAAAGATGTTGCAAAATCTCATGTTGCCTGCATTGGAAATAAAAAAGTTGGTGGAAGAAGATTGATTGTTGGAAAAGAAGTAAAAAAGCTGGTTGAGTTATCACAAATAATGGCTGAAGCGATGCCTGAATATAAAAAGAAAGTTCCAAAAAAAGAGTTGCCGAACTTTATGGTAAAATTAATTAGTTATTTTGATTCAAGTGCTAAAACAATGATCCCAGACCTTGGAATAACAATGCAAACTGATACTACCTATTCAGAGGAACTTTTGGGACTAAAATTTAAGGGCGCAAAAGATTGTATAAGTGAAAATGCTAAATCAGTTGTTAAATTAGGTTTAGTTTAAACTTTTGCAAAACTCTTGAATTTTTTTCATCGCTTTTTCCAAATTTTCCATTGACGTAGCATATGAAATTCTAAAAAAACCCTCTAATCCAAACGCAGAACCTTGGACCACTGCAATACCATAATTTTCTAAGAGTGATTGAACAAAATCTGTATCATTCTCAATTTTTTTACCTGATTTATCTTTTTTTCCTATTAATTCTTTGCAATTTGGAAATACATAAAAAGCTCCTTCTGGTTTTAAACAATTAATTCCATTTATTGAGTTTAAAGAGTTTACTACAAAATCTCTTCTTTCTTGAAATGCTTTAGATCTTATTGAGATAAAATCTTGTTTGCCATTAAGTGCCTCTACTGCTGCCGCTTGGCTTATTGAGGAAGGATTTGTTGTAGATTGAGATTGAATTTTTGCTATTGCTTTAATTATATCTTTAGGACCTCCAGCATATCCTATTCTCCATCCCGTCATAGCATACGATTTACTTACTCCATTCATAGTCACAACTCTACTTTTAAGTTCAGGAACTTGCGCCATTGTGAAAAATTTTAATCCATCATAAGTTACATGCTCATAAATATCATCGCTCAAAATATTTACATGTGGTTTTCTTTTTAAAACTTGAGATAAATTTTTTAATTCTTGTTCAGAATAACATGCTCCGGTAGGATTTGATGGTGAGTTCAAAATTACCCACTTAGTATTATTATTAATTTTGCTTTCAAGATCTTTGGCAGTTAATTTAAATTCCTGCTCTTCTGAACATTCAATTACTATTGGTGTTCCTCCTGCTAATAAAACAATGTCTGGATATGAAACCCAATAAGGCGCTGGTATTATAACTTCGTCACCTTTGTTAAGAGTTGCCATCATCAAGTTATAAATCACATGTTTTCCGCCAGCTCCAACTGTAATTTCATCTATTTTATAATTAAGATTATTTTCTCTTTTAAACTTATTAACTATGGCCTCTTTCAA
Source organism: uncultured Pelagibacteraceae bacterium (assembly GCA_902567765.1). GTDB lineage: Bacteria > Pseudomonadota > Alphaproteobacteria > Pelagibacterales > Pelagibacteraceae > Pelagibacter. The sequence continues at coordinate 3,334 of CACFNI010000018.1, forward strand.
TGCAGGTGTCCCATCAACAGCTGTATATTTAGTATCACCTTTTTTAATAGCCTCAATAGCAGCTTCTTTAATATTATCTGGTGTGTCAAAATCTGGTTCTCCAGCGCCTAGGCCTATCACGTCTTTACCTGCAGCTTTGAGTTCTCTTGCTTTTTGAGTAACAGCTAAGGTTGGTGAGGGTTTTATTCTTTTAAGACTATCAGATATAATGCTCATTGAAATATAATTTTATTTTATTACTTTGTTTAATATATGCAAAATACATATCAAGATTTAATTACAGATTTAGAAGGAAAAAAACCCGAAATTAGCGGTAAACTAGAAGGTGGTAAAAAGTTCAAAATAAAGTCCAACTTTAAACCCGCAGGAGATCAGCCTGAGGCAATAAAAAAACTAGTTAATGGTGCTAATAAAGATCAATTTAATCAAGTTTTACTTGGAGTAACTGGTTCAGGAAAAACTTTTACAATGGCAAAAGTTATAGAGGCTACAAACAGACCAGCATTGATTTTAGCACCTAATAAAACTCTTGCCGCGCAGCTTTACGGTGAAATGAAGTCTTTTTTTCCAGATAACGCTGTAGAATATTTCGTGTCTTATTATGATTACTACACTCCAGAAGCTTACGTGCCTCGATCTGATACTTATATTGAGAAAGAAGCATCAATAAACGAACAAATTGATAGAATGAGACACTCAGCAACAAGATCTCTTCTAGAAAGAGATGATGTTTTAATCGTTGCAAGTGTTTCTTGTATTTATGGACTAGGGTCAGTTGAGGCTTACAGTAAAATGACATTAACTCTTCAAAAAAATAATGATTATAATAGAGAGCACATAATTAAATCTTTGGTTGCTCTACAGTACAAAAGAAATGATCAAAATTTTTTTAGAGGTACTTTTAGGGCAAGAGGAGAGTATCTTGAAATTTTTCCCTCTCATTTAGAGGATAGAGCTTGGAGGTTAAGTTTATTTGGAAATAAATTAGAAAAAATTGAGGAATTCGATCCACTGACTGGCGATCAAATAAGGGAATTAAATTTGATAAAAGTTTACGCCAATAGTCATTATATTACCCCTAAGCCTACAGTAGAACAGGCAATAATAAATATTAGAAAAGAATTAGAAATCACACTAAAAAAACATAAAGATGAGAATAAATTATTAGAAGCTCAAAGATTAGAAGAAAGAACTAAATTTGATCTAGAGATGATTGAGGCCACAGGTACTTGTGCAGGTATAGAAAATTACTCAAGATTTCTCTCTGGTAGAAAGCCGGGCGAACCTCCGCCTACTCTTTTTGAATATTTTCCAGACAACACCTTGATATTTGTTGATGAATCCCATGTAACTGTTCCACAACTCAATGGTATGTTTAAAGGAGATAGGTCAAGAAAAAGTACTCTTGCTGAATATGGTTTTAGATTGCCATCTTGCATGGACAATAGACCGCTTAAGTTTGAAGAGTGGGATCTAATGAGAACTCAAACAGTATTCGTTTCTGCAACTCCTGGTCCATGGGAGTTAGAGCAGACCAAAGGAAAATTTATCGATCAGGTTATAAGACCAACAGGATTAATAGATCCCGAAGTAGAGATAAGACCAGCAAAAAATCAAGTCGATGACTTGATGCATGAATGCAAAAAAGTTGTAGAAAAAAATCATAGAGTATTAGTAACAACTCTTACAAAAAAAATGGCCGAAGATTTAACAGAATATCTTCATGAAAATGGAGTCAAGGTTCGATATCTTCACTCGGATATAGATACGCTTGAAAGAATTGAAATTATGAGAGATTTAAGAATGGGAGTTTTTGACGTTTTAGTTGGAATTAATCTATTAAGAGAAGGTCTTGATATTCCAGAATGTGCTTTAGTAGGAATATTAGATGCTGATAAAGAAGGCTTTTTGAGATCAGAGACCTCACTTATTCAAACTATTGGAAGAGCCGCAAGAAACATTGAAGGTAAGGTTGTGTTGTATGCCGATAAAAAAACTAAAAGTATTGATAAGGCAATTAAAGAAACAGACAGAAGAAGACAAATTCAACTTGATTATAACAAAAAAAACAAAATTGATCCAAAATCTGTAAAAAAAGGAATAAGCGATATTTTAGAGAGTGTTTATGAAAAAGATTATGTAAAAATCAGTGAAGGATCAAATATAGGTGGAAATCTTAAAAAACATCTAAAAGGCCTAAATAAAAAAATGAAGGAATCAGCGTCTAATCTAGAGTTTGAAGAAGCTGCAAAGATTAGGGACGAAATAAGAAAACTAGAAAGTACTGAATTAGAAATTACTTTAAATCCAAAAATCAGACAGTACGATGTAAAAAATAAAATATACCCTAAGGGAAGATCTACCATGGGTATGCCTGGAACTAGAGCACAAAAAGGTAAAAAGAAATGGAAGCAAATAAAATAATTATAACAGGCGGTGCTACTAGGATAGGTGCGGCAATTGCTGAAAAGTTATCAGGTTTCAATAAAGAGATTGTAATCCAATTCAATAAATCAAAATCAAATGCTGAGAAACTCAGAGAAAAATTATCTTTCAAAGGTACAAAAATCTATTTAATACGGGCCGACTTAAGTAAAGACAAAGATATTAAAAAAATAATTAAATTTTCCAAAAGAAAATTAAAATATTTTGACTGTCTAATTAATAATGCTTCACTATTTGAGAATGATAAATTAGAAAATTTTACTTCCGAAAGTTGGGAAAAACATATTTCAACAAATTTAAAGGCCCCCGCTACTCTTTCTAAAGAATTTTCAAAGAATGCTAAGGGGAAAAATAACAATATAATCAATATAATTGATCAAAGAGTTTTTAAACTAACCCCCTTTTTTTTCTCTTATACCTTGAGTAAAACTGGTCTCTATACGCTTACTAAAACAAGTGCTATGAGTTTAGCGCCAAAGATAAGAGTCAATGGTATAGCGCCAGGACCAACATTGAAGAACAAAAGGCAATCAGAAAGTCATTTTAGAAAACAATATTTAGCAACACCTTTAAAAAGACAAGTTGATGTCAAACAAATCTGCAATGCTGTTGACTTTTTTATTAAAAATAGATCTATTACTGGCCAAGTAATATCGATAGATAGTGGCCAAAGTTTAAACTGGCAAACACCTGACATTTTGGGGGGCAAAGAGTGAAAAAAATATTTTTAATAATTGTTACATTAATACTTACTACGAATGTTTATGCAAATTCAAACGAAAGTATAAAAAAAAATGGTTTTTTAATACCAACAAATAAATGGAAAGATAAAATTAAAATTGATGAAAATTTTAAAGTAAATAATCCTGAAGATAAAATAATAATAATATACAACCATGGTTCTGACGGAAACGATGTTAAATTAAAAGATTGCTTCTGGATAAGAGAGCTTAGAAATTGGGCACAGCTAGCTGGTGATAAAATAAATGGTATGGAAATTATGGTTTATATTCACTGCCAAGGCCAACTTGAAGGCGATTTAGGTGCTAAATTAGGAAAAATAGGAATGTGGATGAAAAAATGGGAAGGTCCTTATCCAGGAACCTCAAAAATGGATCGAAGAGTTGAGGGTAATTTGGAGGTTGTTAAAAAATTTGTTAACTTGGGTGTCCCAAAGAAACAAATTTTTATGTCAGGTCATTCTTGTGGGGGATGGGCAACGCTAAGGTTAACAGCAAAATATATGAACGAAGTAGGTGGGGGTATATCATTAATGCCTGGGTGTTTTTGGAATTTATCAAAAAAATATAAAGTAAAGAAAGTCGGTTATGAAAAAGCTATGGAAAAATTTCATAAAAAATATCCTGGTATGGCTGAATGGAGACAAGCACAGATTAGTTTAATTAAAGAGGGAAATGCACCAATTTTAATTTTTACACATCCTATGGATCATTTTGAAGGACTAACCTCTGATTGGATGGATGATGTTCCCAACTTTAACAGAGTTGTAGTTTCTGAAAATAAAAAAGTTAATGGGAAAAGTTGTAATACAGCCGGATCAAATTGGGAGGAGCCATTAAAAAATGCTCATATAATAAATTATGCTGATTGTTTTATACATTATCACTCATTAATCAAAGAATATATTGCTTCAAGAATAAAATAAATGAAAAAAAATAATCTTAAAATTGTAAAGTTAGAAAAATCTTTATTTAATTACGAAAAAAAAGTTCTTATAAAAGAACTGATATTAAATTTGAAACTTGGATACTATGATTTTGAAAAAGAAAAACCTCAAAAAGTGAAATTTAGCTTAGAAGCGAACTACAGAGATAAAAAGCCAACTAATGACAGGGATTTAAAATCTATAGTCAATTATGACAGACTTGTAAGACTGATAAAAAAATTAAGTAAAAATAAGCACTATAATTTTTTAGAAACACTTGCCGAAGATGTGTTTGATGAATTGTTCAAAGATAAAAGAATTGGTAAAATTTCACTAAAAATTGAAAAGCTTGAAATCATGAAAGATTGTACTTCCGTAGGAATTCAAATTTCAAAAAAAAGAAGCCATGAAAAATATTGAAATTGGCAAAGATGCCATAAAAAAAGAGCTTCCTGTAATTCCTAAGCTTCCTGGAGTTTATAGAATGTTGAATGAGAAGAACGAAATTCTATATGTGGGTAAAGCCAAAAACCTTCCTAACAGATTAAAATCTTATGTTTCCGAAAAAAATCATATTATTAGAACTGAAAGAATGCTTTCTCAGACTAGGAAAATTGAAATTACCACTACTTCAAATGAGAGTGAGGCATTGTTACTAGAAGCAAATTTAATTAAAAAACATAAACCAAGATTTAATATTCTTCTAAGAGACGATAAATCATTTCCATTTATTTATATTGGCAACAAAGATAAGTGGCCGCAAATCACAAAACATAGAGGAAAGAAAACTAAAGACGGTTTTTATTTTGGACCATTTGCATCAGCAGGCTCTGCAAACTGGACGATTAAAATGATTCAAAAAATTTTTCAATTAAGAGTTTGTGACGATACAGTTTTTAAGAAAAGAGAGAGACCTTGTATTTTGTATCAAATTAAAAGATGTTCAGGGCCATGTGTTGGCTATGTTGAAAAAGATGAATATTCAAAAACAGTTGATAATGCAATTGAGTTTGTATCTGGCAAATCAAGAAAAATACAAAAAAGTCTTTCTGATCAAATGGAAAAAGCAAGTGAAGATCTAGATTTTGAAAAAGCAGGAATATTAAGAGATAGAATTAAGTCGTTAAATATAATTCAATCATCGCAAAGAGTGAATGAAGCTAACTTAGTTGAAGCAGATGTAATAGCAGGTTTTAAAGAGTCTGGTAAGACATGTATTCAAGTTTTTTTTTATAGATCAAAACAAAATTGGGGTAATCAAGCTTTTTTTCCAAAACATGATCCGGATGATAAATTGGAAGATATTTTAAACTCTTTTATTGCACAGTTTTATGAAAACAAAAATGCACCTCAAAATTTAATTTTAAGTCATCAAATTAAAGAAAAAGAATTATTAGAAAAAACCTTTTCAAAAAAAGAAAATAA
>CACFNI010000019.1 GCA_902567765.1 uncultured Pelagibacteraceae bacterium
TCTGTACTATTTTGTACTATTCCTAATTTAAAACTATTGCTGTAATAGCAATCAGCATTTTCAACTTTAAGTGCTAACTTTTTTATTGATAAATGAAGTTTTTCTAAATTTATAATTAATCTTGCTCCTAATTCCTTGTTTCTTGGGTCTAAAACAATTGGATCCTCCCTGAATTTAATAGTATAGCCATTTTTATCTTTTGCATTCTCAAATGATAGAAATTTTTCTTTGGATATAACGGCAACCACAAATTCATTGCTTAAATTTAAAATCTCAACTTTTGATCTTAATTTATACAAATTTAATTGATTAAATAGATCATCAATTTGACTTTTTTCACAATCTATAAAAAAACCTTTTTTATGTTTAATTATTATAAAATCAAAAAGATATTTGCCTTGAGGGGTTAAGACAGAAGCAAAACAACTGTTTGTGTCTGATACTTTATTAACATCATTAGTAACTATATTTTGCAAATATTCTAAAACATCATCTCCATGTATATAAAGTATCCCTCTATCTTCTAAGCTATAAACACTATCTTTATTCATAATTGATTTAAATCTAATTATAATATAGTTACTTTTCTGAAAAATGTTAGATCTTATAATTAAAAATGGAGATTGTTTTATAAGCGGAAAGCTTCAAAAAAAAGATATTGGCATATTAAATGGAAAAATTACTCAAATAGAAGAAACTATTAAAGGGAAATCAAAGGATGTTTTGGAGGCAAATAAACTTATCGTTTTACCAGGATGTATCGATACTCAAGTTCATTTTAGAGAACCAGGATCTACAGATACGGAGGATTTAAATAGTGGAAGCAAAGCTGCAATAGTAGGAGGAATAACAGGTGTATTTGAAATGCCTAATACTAACCCACCAACGGCAAATGAAAAAGAGTTTAAAAAAAAACTGAATTTAGCGAAAGATAGAATGTTTTGTAATTATGCCTTTTATTTTGGAGCGACTCCTACAAATCAGTCTGAACTATCAAAACTTAAAAATTTAGAGGGATGTTGTGGAGTAAAATTATTTGCTGGGTCTTCAACTGGTAATTTGCTTGTACACAAAGAAGAAGATATAGAAAAAGTTTTTGAGAATACAACCAAAGTAGTATCCGTTCACTCAGAGGATGAGGATATTCTTAATCAAAGAAAAAAGTTTCGAGAAAATGGAAATGTTCTTACACATCAAGTCTGGAGGAATGAAGAAACTGCAATGTCATCAACGAGAAGAATAGTAAAAATTGCAAAAAGATTAAATAAAAAAGCTCATATACTCCATGTAACAACAAAAGAGGAAGTAGATTTTTTATCACAACATAAAGGAAATATTACTTTTGAAATTACCCCTCAGCATTTGACATTGTATTCACCAGATTGTTATCAAAAATTAGGCACATATGCACAAATGAATCCACCCATCAGAGATAAATCTCATTACGATAGATTATGGTACGCTGTAAGAAATAATTATAATGATACTATAGGATCAGATCATGCCCCACACCTAAAAGCAAATAAGGATAAAGAGTATCCAAATTCCCCGTCAGGGATGCCAGGAGTACAAACTTTGCTCCCAGTTATGCTAAACCATATTAATAATGGAAAGTTAAAACTCGAACAGTTAGTGAATTTTTTATGTGAGAAACCAGTAAAAATTTTTGGAATTAAAAATAAAGGATACATTGAAAAAGAATATGATGCTGATTTTACAATTATCGATTTAAACAAAGTTATAGAAATTAGAAATGAGGATATGCAAAGCAAATGTGGTTGGTCGCCTTTCAATGAATATAAGTTTAAAGGTACGCCTGTCGTGACTATCGTTAACGGTGAAATTAAAATGAAAAATGGTAAGATATTAGGAAATCCTTCAGGAAAACCTATGCTATTTTAAAATATTATTTTTTATTAGATCTTCCTCTATCTCTTTTAAAATTGCTGGGTCATCTATTGTAGCTGGCATTTTATATTCTTCTTTATCAGCAATCTTTCTAATGGTTCCTCTTAATATCTTTCCTGATCTTGTTTTTGGTAATCTTTTAATAACAATTGCCACTTTAAATGCAGCCACAGGTCCAATTTTGTCTCTAACCATTTTGATGCACTCTTTAGAAATAGTTTCATTGTCTTTTGTTACACCAGCTTTAAGTACTACTAGTCCTATTGGTAACTGGCCCTTAAGTTTATCTGCAATTCCTAATACTGCACACTCTGCTACTGATTGATGTTCAGAAAGAACTTCTTCAATCGCACCAGTCGACAATCTATGACCAGCAACATTTATAATATCGTCAGTTCTTGACATTATCCATATATATCCATCATCATCAATGTGACCAGCATCGTAGGTTTGGTAGTAACCATTATAATTAGTCATATAAGTTTTTTTATATCGTTCATCTGCGTTCCATAAAGTAGGAAAAGTTCCCGGAGGCAAAGGAAGTTTTACAACAATGTCTCCCATTTCATTTGGTTTAGCAACGGAACTATCACTTTTTAAAATTTTTACATCATAACCTGGGACAGCTTTGCAAGCTGAACCATATTTTGTTTTTTGCATTTCAATTCCAGTACAATTTGAACTTATTGCCCAACTTGTTTCTGTTTGCCACCAATGATCAATGACTGGAACTTTCAGAAGATTTTCTGCCCATTTTATAGTATCAGGATCAGCTCTTTCTCCAGCAAGAAATAATGACTCAAATGAACTTAAATCATATTTTGAAAAAAATTTTCCTTCAGGATCCTCTTTTTTTATTGCCCTAAATGCTGTAGGCGCAGTAAATAATGATTTAACTTTATATTCAGAAATTATTTTCCAAAAGGCCCCTGCGTCTGGAGTTCCTACTGGCTTCCCTTCAAATAAGACTGTAGTACATCCTTTGAATAGTGGAGCGTAAACAATATAAGAATGACCTACTATCCAACCGATATCGCTAGCAGACCACCAAATATCATCAGTATTAATATTATAAATATTTTTCATGGTCCACTTCAAAGCGACTATATGTCCACCTATATCTCTAACAATACCTTTGGGTATACCTGTAGTGCCCGAGGTATACAAAATGTATGCAAAATCATTTGAATTCATTTCAACGCATTCCTCATCTTTTGCATTAGATAAAGACTCCTCCCAACTGATCTCTCTAGGAGCATTAAGTTTGACTTCATGACCCTCTCTTTGGTAAAGAATTATTTTTTCGGGTTTATGAGACGATAATTTTATAGCTTCGTCGACCAAGGGTTTATATTCAACAGTTCTCCCAGGTTCATATCCACACGAAGCTGTTACAAGCAACTTAGCCTTACTATCATCTATACGGCTTGCAAGCTCGTTAGATGCAAAACCACCAAAAACAACAGAGTGAATTGCTCCAATTCTTCCGCACGCAAGCATGGCAATTACTGCCTCTGGTATCATTGGCATATAAATAATAACTCTATCACCTTTGTTAACACCTTGTTTCTTAAGGGCGCCAGCAAACTTTGAAACTTTCCCTTTTAAATCTTTGTATGTGAACTGTTTTTTATTACCTGTAATGGGACTATCATAAATTAAGGCAATTTTATCTCCTCTTCCTTGGTCGATGTGTACATCGAGGGCATTGTAACAAGTATTTGTCGTTCCATCACAAAACCATTTGTAAAAAGGAGGGTTATCTTTATTTAATATTTGTTTCGGCTTTTTGTACCAAAATATATCATCCGATACTTTTTGCCAAAATTCTTCAGGATTTTGAATGGAATTTTGATAAATTTCTTTAAAAGCTGAAGACATTAATATTTGATTCTTTCTTGGTTTTTTATCTGTTTATTAACTAAAAAATTGTATTTAATTTTAAAAAGCTAGTAAAATCAATACAAAATAGCCATAAAAAAGGCTTCAATTAACTATTTATATTTGATAATTAGTCTCAACTTTGACTTTAACCATGAGGATTGAAGTCGTAGTTTAAATTTAAACTAATAAAAACTAACTAATAAGGGAGTTTTTTATGAAAACACTAAAAACGTTAGCAATTGCTTTATTTGCTCTTGTTGGAGTAACTACAGCAGCTAATGCGGCAACTACCTTTTTAGCTACGGATGATTTTGTAGGTATTTCATTCTGGTTAATATCAATGGGTATGTTAGCAGCTACAGCGTTTTTCTTTATGGAGCAAGCTAATGTGGCTACTCAATGGAGAAAATCAGTAAACGTAGCTGGATTAGTAACTGGTATTGCTTTTATCCATTACATGTATATGAGAGACGTTTGGGTCACTACTGGTGATACGCCAACTGTTTACAGATACATTGACTGGTTAATTACTGTACCTTTACAGCTTGTAGAATTTTATTTAATTCTTTCAGCAGTAAGAAAAGTTGACAGCGGTATATTCTGGAGAATCTTCATTGGTTCTTTAGTAATGCTTGTCGGTGGATATCTTGGAGAAGCTGGATTCATTAATGCGATGCTTGGTTTCATTATCGGTATGGCAGGATGGATTTACATTCTTTATGAAATCTTTTCAGGTGAAGCAGGAAAAGCTGTTTCTAAATCTGGAAACAAATCACTTGTCACAGCATTTAGCGCTTTAAGAATGATCGTTACAGTTGGATGGGCAATTTACCCTCTAGGTTACATTTTTGGTTACCTAACAGGTGGAATTGATGCTAATTCACTTAACGTGATTTACAACTTAGCAGACTTTGTTAATAAGATCGCTTTCGGTATTATTATTTGGTCTTGCGCTGTTGCAAACTCTGGCAGAAGATAATATTTCAGAGTTCAAAAATAATTAATAGGGCAAGTTTAACCACTTGCCCTATTTTTTTTTGCCCCTATATTTTATAAATGTCCAAAGTTACTTACATAGAGCACGATGGCAAGTCCCATACAATAGATATACAAAATGGATTGACTGTTATGGAAGGGGCAATACAAAATAATATACCTGGAATAGACGCAGACTGTGGTGGCTCAATGGCATGTGCTACTTGCCACGTTTATGTCAAAGAAGAATGGTTTAATAGAATACCAAAAAAAGAAGATGGAGAAGAAGACATGTTAGATATGGCATTTGAACCAAACAAATTTAGTAGACTAAGTTGTCAAATTACGGTCACTGATGACTTAGATGGTTTAATAGTTCAACTTCCATCAAAACAGGCCTAATGATAAAAACAGATGCATTAATAATTGGAGCTGGTCCAACAGGATTATTTACCGCCCATCAATTAAAACTAATTGGGTTAGATTGCGAGATAGTTGATAATTTAGATAAAATCGGTGGTCAATGTATAGAACTTTATCCAGATAAACCTATTTATGATATTCCAGCTATACCAGAGTGTACAGGAGAAGAGCTTACAAATAATTTGATTAATCAACTCAAACCGTTTGATATCAAATTTCATTTAAGTGAAAGAGTTGATGAAGTAAAAAAAATTAATGAGAATTGGGAAGTTAAAACAAATAAAGGAACTATTTTTTTAACACCAAACATTATAATTGCTGGAGGCGTTGGATCTTTTGAGCCAAGAAAGTTTGCTCCCAAAGAGTGTCAAAAGTATGAAGACAAATCAATATTTTATTCAATTAAAGATAAAACAATTTTTAGTGGAAAAACTGTATCAATTTTTGGAGGTGGTGATAGCGCATTAGATTGGGCAGTTGAGCTATCATCAAATTCTAAAGTTAATTTGGTGCATAGAAGAGATGAATTTAGAGGTGCAAAATCTACATTAGATAAAGTTTATGAATTAGAAAAAGCAGGAAAAATAAATTTATTTACAAAATACCAATTAAAAGCTGTGAAAGGTAACGGTAATCTGAAGAGTATAGATATTCTGCATGACAATAAAGATTTAAAAACTTTAGAAACTGACTTTGTATTAGGTTTTTTCGGTTTAATCATGCAACTTGGACCAATTGCAAATTGGGGACTAAACATTGATAAAAAAACTATAACTGTTGATACTGAAAAATTTGAGACAAATCAAAAGGGGATATATGCAGTTGGTGATATTTGTAGTTACCCTGGCAAATTGAAACTAATTCTATCTGGTTTTCACGAAGGTGCTTTAGCTGCAAGAGCATGTTTTAAATTAGCCAGACCTAATGAAAAATATAGATTTGAATTTACAACCTCATCAAAAACTATAAAAAATAGGCTTGGTGTAAAAGGTGATTGAATTATTTACTGCTGATACCCCTAACGGTAAAAAAATTTCTATAATGCTAGAAGAAATTAGCTTTGATTACAAAATAACAAAAGTAGATATATATAATAATGACCAATTTAAACCTGAATTTAGAAAGATAAGTCCTTTTAGTAAAATTCCCGTAATAAAAGATCATGAAAATAATCAAACGATATTCGAGTCAGGCGCTATACTTATGTATCTTGGTGAAAAAAGTAATAAATTTTATGATGAAAAAAATAAAAATATAATTAATCAATGGTTAATGGCTCAAATGGGCTTAATTGGTCCAATGATAGGACAACATCATCAATTTCATCATTTTAATCCTGGAAAAAGTAAATTTGGTGAAGATAGATATTTTAAAATAACTAAACAATTATATCAAGATCTTGATGAAAGACTTAAAATTTCAAAATTTTTAGCAGGTGAAGATTACTCGATTGCAGATATTGCCACTTGGCCATGGATAGCTAGACATGAGTGGCACGATATTGGATTAAAAAACTATGATAATTTAAAAAGATGGTATTTGAATATTGCAGAGCGCAAAGCAGTTATTAAAGGTTATGATTTGATGAATATAGGAGCAAAAATACCTAAGCCTTAATCATCAGCGTAAACTTTTTCGTCCTTTTCGTGTTTTTCTTGGGCAGCAATGCATAAAGTAGCTATTGGTCTTGCCATTAATCTTTTTATGCCAATTGGTTCTCCAGTATCCTCACAAAAACCGTAAGTACCATCCTGGATTTTTTTTAAAGCAGATTCAATTTTTGATATTAATTTAATCTGTCTATTGATTGCTTTCATCTCCACATTTTTGTCTGTATACGAACTTGCTTGATCTACAATATCAGCAGACACACTATTATCATCAATGGATCCATTATATAAAGCTTCATTATTTGTTTTAATAATTTCTGACTTCCATTCAGTTAGTTTTTTCTTGAAATATGCTTTATGTTTTTCACACATATATTTTTCTGTTAATTTGGGGACGTAAGTTTTAGAGATTTTAACCATACTTTAATTTTAACGTGCCGAAGTATATTCAGCAATTAATAGGTGTCAATATAAGTTAATTCGTATAAATTTAAGTAAATGAATATTTATAAAACTAATATAAATAAATTATTCTATATCTTTCTAATAATTCATCTAATCATTTGGACATTGATTCCTACCTTAACAAATCATAATTTGCCTTTGGATACTATTGAGGCATTAGCATGGGGGAGCAATTTAGACTGGGGTTTCAATAAACATCCACCAGCTAGCGCTTTTTTTGTAGAAGTTTTTTATAATATTTTTGGAAATAAAGACTGGGCATATTATTTTTTAAGTCAAATTTTTGTTATATTTTCTTTTTTTATAGTTTGGAAATTTTCTTATGATCTATTGAGTGATAAATATTTTGCTTTACTTTCAGTATTATTACTTGAAGCGATTTATTATTTCAATTTTACTTCTCCGGAATTCAATGTAAATATTTGTCAATTACCTTTCTGGTCCTTAACAGTTTATTATTCATGGAAAATTTATAGTAAAAAAAAAATTGAACTTAAAGAATGTTTATTACTAGGTGTATTTGCAGGAATTGGTTTCTTATCTAAATACTTATTTGTGTATTTATTGATATCGATTAAATTTTTATTTTTATATTCAATATTCATAAAAAAAGATTTGAAGTATAGCTTTCAATATCTATTACCTTCAATAATCTTTCTTGTTATTTTAACTCCACATCTTATTTGGCTAATGAACAATGATTATATTACCGTCACATACGGTATTCACAGAACTGGATTAAATGAACTAAGTATAATTGATCATTTTAAATATCCTATTGTTTTTATAGGAAAGCAAATAGGAATATTAATTCCTTTTTTTATACTAATTTTTTTACTAATTTCTAAGTTTAAATTTACTTTGAAATTTAATGATAAAAAATTATTGTTTTTATTAGGGATAAACTTACTACCAATTGTTTTTATTTTTTTAACGTCTCTTATTTTAGGAGCAAAAATAAGAACTATGTGGATGACACCTTTTTACCTATTTATAGGAACATTATTTGTTTATATTTTGCAAAGCCAGATAAATATTAAGAGAATTAAAAATTTTTATAAAGTATTCATATTTTTGTTTTTACTTTCACCTATTTCTTATGCATATATTTCAATCGATCAAACAAATAAAAGAACAGATTACCCTGGAAAAGAAATAGCGAAAAAAGTTCAAAAAAAATGGAATCAAGAGTTTAATCTTCCAATAAATGTTGTATTAGGAGATGAATGGAATGCAGGAAATTTGTCTTACCATTTAAAATCAAGACCAATTTGGGAAGGAGAGCTGGAAAAAAGCAAACTAGATAGTTATAACATGTTTATTTGTATAGATGATATTTGTGTAGGAAATAAATGAATAATTTTTTTAGTGATAAAGTAAAAAAAATACTACTAATTATTTTAATTGTTTTGGCAATTGAACTTTCTGGTCATGGTATATTAGCTTCTTTAATGAGGTTTTTAAATTCTATAAATTAGTATTATGAAAATAAAAATATTAATACCAATCTATAATGACTGGAGGTCAGTTTTTGAACTTTTAAAACAAATAGATAATCAAATTATTGAACTTAGTGATGAAATATCA
>CACFNI010000020.1 GCA_902567765.1 uncultured Pelagibacteraceae bacterium
TATGATGACCCAGCAATAAGAATTTAATGCCGTGTTTTTTACACTCATTTGATAATAAATTATATCTATTTTTCCTTGCGATTGATTGAATATTGGAACTTGGCTTTTTTCCTTTCCATGTCAAAATTTTACATTTAATTTTTATTTTATTAAGGATTTTTAAAACATTTTTTGCTTCTTTTGTTGAGTGAAATCTCAACTTATGATCGACTAAAAAGTATTTAATTTTTGTTTTGTAAATTATTGATATGCACTTACAAAAATAAGCAAGCGCAAGACTATCGGGTCCGCCTGAAATGGCAGCTGCGTACTTACTTTTTACGTCAATTGATTTTTCAAACTCTTTAAAAACTTTTAAAATTTTATTATCGTTTAAATGTTTAAGAATTAAATTATGATTTTTCTTTTTTACACTCAAACTTTTTTTCTTCATATTTTGCTTTTTGAAGAACAGATTGTTTTGCTTCAGGATATTGTTTTTTAACACCAGTAATCATTAAGCAACCTTGATCTTTTTCTCCTATTTGTACTAATGATACACCAAGTTTTAATAAATTTATAGGACCCTTCTCACTTTTCGGATATTTTTGATATCCCTCAAGATACGCAGACGCAGCATCAGTATATAATTGTCTTATCCTAAAAGTTTCAGCATACCAATATTGGGCATTACCAGCTAACTTGTGATCTGAGTTTACATCAACAAATTCTTTAAATGCACGCTCAGCCATATTGTAATCACCAACTTTTAAAAAACTAGTTGCAAACTCATACTGTTTTTCAGGGGTTTCTTTTGGTAATAACTTTTCTTCTGATTGAAATTCCTCAGTTACTATTGTAGTAGTTGTTTCAATCGACTGAGTTTGTTGTGTAGTTAAATTAGTTTCTGTATCTTTATATGAAATCGTGCCTAAATCTTGCGGTTGCGATGATCCTGGTAAAACTTTTTCTTGATCATTATTTGTTAAATTAGTCACATTATTTTCTTTTGTATTTGTATTTGATAAAACTACACCACCTTCTAACTGTTGAAATCTTATCTGATTGTCAGCTTGGACTTTAGAAACTCTGTTTGATAATTTATCTAATTTAAAATTTATCTCCTCAAACTTATTTGTTAAATCTCGAAATTGTTTTTCTATTTCAGATAGTTTCAATAAATGTCTTGTAAGTACATCCTCAGAATTTTGATCATAAGAATTATTTGTTAAAGAAACATTTTCATCTGAATAAACTGCTTTCTCCAGGGTCTTTATATCTTTTTGAATTTTTTCAAGTATATTATTTAAATCTTCGTGCTCATTTTCAGCTCTAACTTTGTAGTCAGATATAATTAAAACTAAAATGAATATAATTGATATTAGTTTTGTAATCCTTAACATTAAATTTATTAGTAATTATAATGATGGCAAAAAAAAGACCCTGGTATTTTTATAACAGGGTCTTTTTTTTATAATTTTAGTTGGCTTTTACTGATACTGATCTTCTATTTTTAGACCAAGAAAGTGGATTAGAGCCTGAGTCTACAGGTCTTTCTTTTCCATAACTAATCACAGAAATTCTATCTGCTGAAATTCCGTAAGTCATAAGATAGTCTTTCGCAGCATTAGCTCTTCTTTCGCCCAATGCTAAGTTATATTCTCTTGTACCTCTTTCATCAGCATGACCTTCTATAACAATATTTATTTTTGAATTTTTTCTTAGCCATGCAGCTTGTTTTCTCAAAGTTTCTCTAGACTTAGTTGTAAGAACAGATTCATTAGTTGCAAAGAAAACTCTATCTGGAACGCCTGATGCTAAATATTCAACAGTGTCTGTGCCTGTATAAACATCTCCTTGCATTTGGCCTGTGCCCACTTTTTTTGCACAAGCAGATAACGCTAAACATGCAAGCGCTACTAAAAGTGCATTTTTAAAAATTTTGTTCAGATTCATTAGTACTCCTTAAATTGAATAATATGACTTTTTCACACCTAAATAGATCTTTCAAGCTTAAAAATCAACTATTTAATACTAATTGCTTAATAAAGACGACCAAGATGGGTCAGAAGCATCAGTTTCAGTGCTTACTAACCTTTCATTATAACCTGTTAAATCTATTGACCATAATTTTGCTGTAAAACCTTCCCCTTTGTCATCAGTTTTTGTCTCTCTATAAAAAATTAATACTCTTCCGTTGGGGGACCATGAAGGAGCTTCTTGGTAAAAGTTTTCTGTCAGTAATCTTTCACCTTTTCCATTAGTTCTCATAACACCTATATAAAATTTACCTTTATGGAGTTTTGTAAAAGCAATTAAATCTCCTCTTGGCGACCATACAGGAGTTCCATATAAACCTTTACCAAAAGATATTCTTTTAACATTAGATCCATCACTTTTCATAATATAAATTTGTTGGTAACCGCTTCTGTCAGAATTAAAGCAAATATATTTACCATCAGGTGAATACGAGGGAGATGTATCGATTGATGGATGATTAGTTATTCTTTCAACAATTCTATTTTCTAAGTCCATAGTATAAATATCAGAATTACCATCTTTTGCAAAACTCATAATAATTTTTTTACCATCTGGAGAAAATCTTGGAGCAAATGTCATTCCAGGAAAATCTCCAACTACTTCTTGAATACCAGTCTCAATATCTAGTAGATAAACTCTTGGTAAGTTTCTAAAATAAGATAGATAAGTGACCATTTGATTTGTAGGATTAAATCTAGGCGTTAAAACTAATTCATTACCTAAAGTCAAATATTTTGTATTAAATCCATCTTGGTCCATAATTGCCAACTTTTTTATTCTTTTTGTTTTTGGTCCTTCTTCTGATACATAAATAATTCTTGTATCAAAATAACCCTTTTCTCCTGTAAGCCTTTCGTAAATTTTATCAGTTATTATATGTCCAACTCTTCTCCAGTTGCTTGGCACTGTAGTGAATGCTAGAGCCATCATTTCTTTTGCTGCCAGCACATCCCAAAGTCTAAACTCAACTCTTAATTTTTCATCTGAAAAAGTAACTTTACCAGTAATTAAAGCTTGTGCTTTAATTAAAGCCCAGTCTTCAAATCTAGGTTTTAAATGAGCTATATCAGGTTTTTGTAGAAAAGAATCTTTGCTCAACGGATTAAACAATCCAGATTTTTTTAAATTATTTTCAACAACACTTGAAATTCCTGCTCCTATATCTTCTTTTTCTAAAATTTTTTTAAGATTATTTTTTGTTTCTCTGTCAAGCGATAAAGGAGAAACAGCAATTGGTAATGGACTCAAATTACCTCTAGTTATATCAACTTCAATTAAGGCAAATGATTTAATTGGTATAATGAGAAAGAAAATAAATAAATATCTAAAAAGCATAATTACCCTTCTAACATTTCTCTTGCATCAAAGTTTAACTGTAAGTCTTTCCATCTCTCATACCCTGTAGTTGGTACCCTAAGAGGTTGACAAAGTTGAATTGCTCTTAACGCACTTTCTGCCAATACCTTGTAAAAACCTTGACCTGGTTTATTCATTCTTGCATGATCCAATATTTCAGATTTAATCACTGTGCCATCAGGTTTTAATTTCAATTTAATTCTCACTAATAAGTTTTCATTATAAGGTAAACCAAGTGGAATGCTCCAACAACCAAAAATTTGAGCTTTTAAAGCATCTTCCTCACTTAATGAAAGTCCAATGTTGTCCACAGTTCTATCTTGATTTTGAGAAACTTTAAATGATTTATCTGTAGTCTCACCTACTTCCTCTTTTGATTTATCTATTAGCGCAGCAATATTATTTGGATCAAAAAGTTCTTCTTTTTCAAACTCTGAAACCTGTTTAACTTCATTATCTATTTTTTCAGGATTTTGTTTTTTTTCCTCTAATTTCTCGACTTTTTCTATTTTATCATCAGGCAATGGAATTGCCTCAGGCTTTTCTTTTTTAACAGCTTTTGGAGGGGCCTGTTCTGAAACTAGTTTTTCTTTTTCTTTTACTTTTTCAATTATTTTCTTAGCTTTAGGAGCAAATGGAATGTTTGTTTTTTCTGTGATTTGTATTAATTCAACTGATATAATTGGAGGAAGATCAATTGGTTTTTTTATCAAAAAAGGAAAGCTCATAGCGGTTATTAAAATTATAACTAGATGAAAAGTTGAAGAAATAATAATATTTCTAGTCACAAAATTTACCTTTCCTTATAAGGCTCGGAAATAAGAGCTACTTTTGTGAATCCTGACCCCGATAACATTCCCATAACTTCTAGAACTCTGCCATAATTAATTGTTTTGTCTCCTCTTACATAAATTCTAGTATCTGTTCTATTTTTTGAAACTGCTAATATTTTTGCTACAATATTTTCATACTCAACCTTAGACTCTTGAATAAAAATTTCTCCTTTCGAATTTATTGTCAATGTCAAAGGTTCCTGCTCTTCTGGTAAAGAGTCAGCAGAACTTTCAGGTAAATCAACCTGAACTCCTACTGTTAATAAAGGTGCAGTTACCATAAAAATAATAAGAAGCACTAACATCACATCTACAAAAGGTGTTACGTTAATTTCACTCATAGGTTCTTTTGACGAACGTTTTAAGTTGAAAGCCATTTTAAATTATTGATAAAAATCTTTTTGAAAAGTTTTCTAATTTTTGTGAATATTTTTTTGCGTCGTAATTAAATTTGTTATAAGCTACAACCGCTGGTATTGCTGCAAGTAGACCTAGGGCTGTTGCAAATAATGCCTCTGCTATTCCTGGCGCTACAATTGCTAAGCTTGTATTTCTTGAAATAGCAATTGATTGAAAAGAATTCATTATACCCCAAACTGTACCGAATAAACCGATAAATGGCGCAGTTGACCCTACAGTTGCTAAAAAGGTATAGCCTTTTTCAATTTTTTCCATTTGTTTCTCAATATTAATTTCTAACATCCTCGACATTTTTTCATTTAAATTTGAGCCCCGTCTTGATTTTAACATTACATGCATTGACTCTTTAAACACATTTGCCATTGGATCATCTGTTTTTGAAGGAAGATTATTATAAAAATTTTCTGCAGATTTTGATTTCCAAAACTTATTTTCAAAATCTTCTGATGAAGTATTTATTTTTTTAAATAATTTTATTTTTTCGAATATAACCGCCCATGAATATATGGAGCATGCTATTAAAATTATTATAACACTTTTAACAACAATATCTGCTCTGATGAAAAGTTTCCAAATTGAAAAATCTGTGTTACTTGCTAAACCTACTGCCTGTGATGTAATATCTGCTTCCATTTATTAAGATCTCACACTAAAATGTGTCATGAATTTGTCCTATTTGGTAAATTACCTATTGATCAGATTGGTGCGTTTCGTAAAAAAAACTAGCTATTAGTGCGGCATCTGCTTTGTTTGCATCTTTTTTCTTTGATAATTGGTGAGATATGTATGGAAAAATTTCAATTGCTTTAGTTCTACTTGCGTCTTTTTCAGCATTAATCAGGTTAAAAAACTTCTTCCACTTTGCAGGTCTTACAAAATGCATAGGAAGTTGCATAGCTGAGCAAATACCTTTTAAAACTCCAAAAGCCTGACCAAAGTTAAACATACTTGTAACCCCTTGGCCTGGCATCGCAGATACATGTTCTATTACCACTTTAATATTTTTTTTATCTAAGTTTTTAGTCCTTAAAAAAATTTCATTATAAATTTGTGCTCCATTTACTTGTCTTTTTTGTTTTTTTCCATCAGCCATATTTGGCATGTCAATCAAATCAATGATTTTCCCGTTCTCAAAAAAACATATTGATCCTGTAATTCCTGGGTCGATACCAATTATTAACATTAGTTAATACCTGCGCTTAAGTTTGTATAAATATTTTGTACATCATCGTTTTCCTCTAATTCTTCTAAAAATTCTAAAGCTATCTTCAAATTATCACCGCTAACTTCTATACTATTTTTTGGTATCCAGGAAATATTGGTAGATATAAAATTATTTATTGTTTTTTCCAAATTTTTTTTAACATTATAAATCTCGATTTTGTCACAATGAATTTCATGTAATTCATTATTAGAGATACATTCATTTGCTCCAGATTCTGTGGCTATTTCAAAGATTTTTTCCTCAGAAATTTCCGTTTTGTTAATTTTTATAACACCCAATTGTTTAAAATTGTGTGAAGCTGAACCTTGGGTACCTAAACTGCCACCGTTTTTTTGAAAAATTGTTCTTATTTGTGAAGCAGTTCTATTTTTGTTATTTGTTAAAGTTTCAACAATTACAGCTATTTTATCAGGACCAAAACCTTCATACCTAATATCCTCAAAATTATCGTCTTTAGTATTTGAGGATTTATGAATTGCTCTCTCAATGTTATCTTTAGGCATGTTAGCAGATCTCGCTGCTTGTATTGCTGATCTTAACCTTGCATTCATATCAGGATTTTTGTCTCCTAATTTTGCTGCAACAGTTATCTCTTTTGAAAGTTTAGAAAAAAGGTTTGATCTTTGTTTGTCAGCTTTGCCTTTTTTATGTTTTATTCCTGCCCAATGTGAATGTCCTGCCATTTTATTAAGAATTTTTTAAATCTCCTCCATAAATAAAGTTTTCGATATTATTTGCAAGACCATTTTTTATATTAGCTTCAACTATAACCCCACATAAAGAAGCTTCACCGTTGGCTGGAAAATGTTTTTTTGCTTCTTTATTTTTAAAAAATTTTTTTAAAGAATTCAATTTATCCATTCCAATTACAGAATTATAATTTCCACACATTCCAGCATCAGTTTGATAAGCTGTGCCATTTTCTAAAACTCTTGAATCATTTGTTGGTACATGAGTATGTGTTCCTATAACTAAAGTAGCTTTACCATCGAAGAAATGACCAATTGCCATTTTTTCGCTAGTGATCTCCCCATGAAAATCTACAACTAAAAAATCATAATCATCTTTTAAAGTATTTTTTTTTAAAAAATTTTCCGCTTCAACAAATACATCGTCACATTTCTTCATAAAAACATTTCCCATTAGATTTAAAACTCCAACTTTTAAACCATTTTTTGCATCAAATACTTGAAATCCTCTACCAGGAGAAGGTTTAATCAAGTTTTCTGGTCTTATAAGTCTATTTTCTTTTTCAATATGTAATAAAGTTTCTTTTTGATCCCAAACGTGATTGCCAGTGGTTATGACATCCACTCCATAACTAAACATTTCATTGCAAATTTTTTCAGTTATACCCACTCCCTGTTCGGCTGCATTCTCACCATTCAAAACTACAAAATCAATTTTTTTATTTTTTATTATCTCAGGCAAATTTTTTTTTAATGCATCACATCCTGAACTTCCGACAACATCTCCTAAAAAAAGAATTTTCATTATAAAACAAATTTTTCTGTTACAATATAGTCCATTTTCCTATCATATTTTGATACCGGGAGATTATTAATAAGCTGTTTTGAAAAGGCTAGTCCAATCTTTAAAAAATTTTTTTTTTTTATCAGTTTATTTATTAATCTATCATAATACCCACCACCGTAGCCTAATCGATTTAATTTTTTGTCAAATGCGACCATTGGAATTAAAATAACATCTGGATATATGACACGAGTTTTTTTTGGCTCAGGTATTCCATATTTATTTACTATTAAAGGTTCATAAAACGAAAATCTGTGAAAATCCATATCAAAATTTTTTTTTATCACTGGTAAAGAAACTTTATAATTTTTTTTTTCAAATTTTTTTAGTATCTCTAAATCATCGATTTCATTATTCACTGGGAAATAACCACCAATGTATTTGACTGTTTTCTTTTGCTTTTTAATTAAATTGAATACTTTATTAAAATTAATTTTGTTAGTATTGTGATTAATTCTCTTTCTAATTTTAATAATTTTTTTTCTTAATTTTTTTTTTTTGCACAAAATATATTTATTGAATTGAGTCTTCTTTATT
>CACFNI010000021.1 GCA_902567765.1 uncultured Pelagibacteraceae bacterium
AATACTGTCGCTTGAAGATTATCCATTCTAGAAACATAACCAAAGTGTAAAATTTTATTTCTTTTTTCTATTCCATGGTTTCTTAGCAATTTTGCTTTTTTTGCTAATTTGTTATCATTAGTTATCAAATACCCAGAATCACCTATTGCATTTAAATTTTTCAAAGGATGCGCTGAAAAACATCCAACTTTACCAAATGTTCCAACAAATTTATTTTTATATTTTGTTCCGATTGATTGTGCTGCGTCCTCAATTATAGGGATATTATATTTTTTTGAAATGTATGATATTTTGTCCATTTCACAAGGTTTACCTGACAAATGAACTGGCATAATTGCTTTAGTGTTTATATTTATTTTTTTTTCAATTTCTGTTGGATCGATATTTTGATCCTCTTTAACATCGGCAAAAATTGGGGTAGCACCTAAATGGACTATTGCTGCCGTTGATGCAACAAATGAATTTGGCGGTGTAATTATCTCGTCATTTTTTCTCACTCCTAAAAGATGTAAGCCTAAAACTAATGCGTCTGTTCCACTATTCAATGCTACACAATTTTTTACACCTAAAAAATTGCAAATTTTTTTTTCAAACTTATTAACCTCTTCTCCGAGTACAAATTGTCCTTTTGAAAATACTTTTTCAAGTGCTTTTTGTATTTCTTTTTTTTCCTCTTTAATTTGCCTAGTTAAATTTATATATGGAATTCTAACTTTCATAAGTAATTTATATTTTTTGTGAAAAAAATTCTTTTATAATTTTTTTAAAACTTCCCGCATCCAAGGACCCATATCCTTGTAATGTGCAGTTGTAATTATGTTTTCATCAATTACTGCAGGTTGATCTGTATAAATTGCTCCAGCATTAATAAGATCATCTTTCATGCTATAGTATCCTGCAATTTTTCTATTTTTTACAACTTTTGCTGAGATTAGTAATTGCGCACCACTACATATACATGCAATTATTTTCTTTTTTTTATTAAAATCTGCTATGAAATCTATAATTTTCTTTTCTTGTCTAACTTTTTCCATTGCTTTAACGCCGCCTGGTAGAACTAAAACTTTATAATCATCTACATTTATTTCTTCAATTTTTTTAACAACTTGACTTTTATTTGGAGGCAAGGTTGTTCCTAGAATTCCTTTCACAGCCTTACCTTCTAACAAACAAACATCGAGTTCAAAATCTGCTTCTAAAAGCCGATAATAAGGATAAATAAATTCGTGGTCTTGAGCTAAGTTTCCTGAAATTATAATTGCTTTGTTCATTTAACTTTGTAACATATTTTCTTTAATTTCATCAGAGGATAAAAAAGGATACATATCTTCATATTTTGTTGGTTCGGACCTCCCATCAGGCTTTCTTTTATTTATTGCTTTTGGCATTTGTTCTTGGTTATGATCAAGTATTAATTCACAAATTACTGGCTTATTACCTGACAATGTTTTTTTAATTTTATTTTCTAAATTATTGCTATTTGAAATCTTAAAGTATTTTATTTTATGGGATTTTGCTAATAACTCGTAATTAGGAAAGGATATTCCAGTTTTGGAATTTGATCCCATAATTCTACCATTAAAACCAAGTTGTTGGGTTTGTTTTATAGTTAGGTAGCCACCATTATTGTAAATAAAGATTTTTATTGGTAGTTTACTATGCATTACTGTTGCAAGTTCCTGAATATTCATCTGTAACCCACCTTCCCCAGTCAGGCAAATTATTCGATTTCTTTTTGAAGCATAGTAAGCACCTATTGCAGCTGGTAAGCCCCAACCCATAGGAGCATGACCTGAATTTGTAAATAATTTTTGGCCTTTTTTTATTTTAAAACTCTGATGTGTACCAACAAAAGATAAGCCCATGTCAGTTACAATTATATCATTCTTTTTTAAAACATCTGATAAGATATCAACGAAATGATATGAGTTTACAGATTTTTTTTGTTTTTTAAACTTTTCTAAAACAATTGGATATTTTTTTCTTATATTTTTACAATAAAGCTTCCATTCATTAGACAATTTAATTTTTTTTGGTAAAAATTTATATAATTTTTCTAAAAAATAACTTGCATTACAGCAAATTTGTTCACTTGAAATTTTTTTATTTCTTTTTAGTTCTTTTGGATCAATATCTACGATAATTTTTTTTGCTTTTCTTGCAAAATCTTTTTGATTATATCCTGTAACCATGTAAGGAAGCCTAGATCCTACAGATATATATAAATCACAGTTTTGAATTATAAAATTTGTTCCTCTCTCAGCAAAAGCTCCAGGTCTTCCGATATAAGATTTATGATCTGACTCTACAAGATCTGACGCATTCCATGTAAGTGCAAATGGAATTTCGAATCTGTTAATAATTTTTCTTAAGTATTTTTGATTACCTGAAATCTTTACTCCATGTCCAAAATGCAAAACTGGTCTATTACTTCTAGATAACAATTTTGCAACTTTTTTGATTTTATTATTTATACCTGTTTTCGAAAAAACTTTTTTTTTCAGTTTAAAACCAACTAATTTATTTTCATTTATATGCGCATTTTGAATATTTGCAGGTATATCTATCCAAACTGGACCTGGTCTTCCCTCCATTGAGAGGTAATATGCCTTTTCAAGATGAAACTTAATTTCTTCTGGTTTAGTAATCATAACAGAGTATTTAGTCGTATTTTTAATCATATTTATTATATCAATTTCTTGGACACCAACTTGTCTCGTACCAGTTTTTCCAATCGTTTGATCTAAATAAACTTGGCCAGAAATAAAGATTGATGGCACAGAGTCTATCCAGCAACATGCTATGCCAGTTGTACAATTTGTTCCTCCTGGACCTGTTGTAACGATTGCTGCTCCTGGCTTATTTTTTACTCTTGAAAAACTTTCTGTTGCAAAAGATACTGCTTGTTCATGGTGGCATGGTACATAGTTTAATTTTTTTGATTTATGCAATGCATCACATAAAAAAATTGAGCCACCTCCACTAACAGTAAAAACAGTTTTAATTTTTTTTCTTTCTAAAAATTTTACTACAAAATCTGCGACTCTCATTTTAATTATTTTTTTATTTATACACCCAATGATTTTGCTGAGGAAAAATAATAATCTCCTTTGAATTTAATTTTTTTAAATAGTAATTTCCACTCTCTTTTTAAAAGAATACTAGTACCAATTAAGGTCCATTTGTAAAATTTATTTCTCTCTTCATCGTTTTCTCCTGAGGCCAAAACTATGTAGCTTTTTTTTGAGACTCTCTCTATTTCCCTCAAAGATTTAATAACATCACCTAAATTTTGCATGTAAAGGGAATTAAATGCTATTACAAAATCTAACGATTTATTTTTAAATGGTAGTTTGGTATATTCACACCTAATCAATTTACTTTTACATTTCACAGCTTTATTAAGTGCGTAGGGGTGATTTTCTATACCATAAGATTTAATTCCCGGAAGTAAAATATTTAAATCTTTTAATAAAAAACCTTTTTTACACCCGAGATCTAAAACTTTCGATTTATTTGTAAGTTTATATCTTCTAATAATTTTTGGAAGAAGTTTTAACCATCTTCCATCGTACTCAAATCCACCATAACCATTTAATCGGCTGCCATCATAATATTCTTTTCCTAATTCCCAAGCATACATTTTATTTATGACTGAACGCTCTTTCGCTACTCTTGCTCTTACTTTTATGGGTTTTTTAAAATAACCTATATCAAAATGTCTTCCCATATAATTTACCTCTGCGTGTTAATAATTATTTTTCCAGCTTTTCCCGATCTAAATAATTTAATTGCATTATTTATTTTAGACAAAGAAAACTCATGAGTAATTAATTTCTTGAAATTTACTTTCTTTTTTTCAACTAACTTAATATATCTTGGTATATCCTTATTTGGAATTGAACTACCACCATGCGAAGCTTTTAAAACTTTATCAAAAGCTAGCGGTAAAGAGTAAATAGAAATTTTTTTATTTGGAACTCCAACATATATTGTTTTTCCATCATTGGGAGTTAATTCATAAGCTCTTTCCATTAATTTGGAATTTCCTGTAGTTTCAAATATTACCTCAACGTCTTTTCCATCGGTAATTTCTCTAATTTTTTTATCTAAATTTTTGGTGGGTATAATTCCATGGGTTAATCCAAATTTTTTTGCCATCATTAATTTACTTTTATGTAAATCTATTCCAATTATTGGATAAGCTGAAACTAATGAGGAAGCGTATGCAATATTAAGGCCCATGCCTCCCATTCCAAAGATCAGAACTGATTGACCTATTTTCACCTTCGCATCATTGTTTACTGCTCCAAATCCTGAAGTTACCGCACATCCAAACAGAGCAGCTGTTCGGAGATCAAAATTCTTAGGTATTACTGTTAATCTATTTTCTGAAACTACGGCTTTTTCATTAAATGTAGTGACCCACCCTGCATTAATTTTTTTACCCTTTAATAAATAAGTGGGTGTACTACTTTGAATTCCTAAACTTTTTCTCCAATGCATAACAACATGATCGCCTTCCTTAACAGTTGTTACGCCAGGACCAATTTTTTCAACAATTCCTGAACCTTCATGACCTAAGAGATGTGGTAAAAATTTATCTTCTCCTTTGACAGCCTCTATTTCATTTATTTGCGCTCCACAGATTCCGCTAAAAAAAACTTTCACAAGTACCTGGCCATAGTTTATTTTTTTTGGTAATTCTATATCAGCTACAATTAATGGTTTGTTATTTTTAACTAAAATTGCTGATTTCATAATTAAATTATTAAGAGTAAGTTTTTGAACTTAATTTTATATTTTTGTTAGCTTTTGATAAACCGTATGGTTTTCTTTTTAACAACTTATATGCCCATCTAGTTCTATCAACAGCTTTTTTAGATTTATATAAAAGCGAGCTATGTATTTCATCTACTACATGCGGACACAAATGTCTCATAAAAGGTCTCAATTTTTTTGGTAAATTAAAAAACTCTTTTTTAGAAAGTGGTCTACACACAATATTAAATCTACTTTTTCCAGCATAATCGTTAGTTGAAAGCCACCAAGGACACCAACGATTAACCACTGCAACTCTATCTTTCTCACTATAATTATGCATTGGAGCTGAATGCCAAAGACGTGAATCCTGTATAAATACAGAGCCTGCTTTAGCTTTTATTTGTATTTCACCTGGTATAGGTGCTGTAAGTACAATTTTATCTGAAGGTCCTCTTGGAGTTCTGTGGTCTTTATGAGATTTTGGAACTACCCATGTACCTCCGGTTTGATCATTTACATCATTAAAGTACCAAATCATAACTAAACACATTGTTATATCCGGAAATGGTCTTCTAATAAATCCTATATTTTCATTAGGATCTCCTCCACCATAAGCGGATGGATCATGAGGCCAATCAGTATGCCAATCTCTTGCAATCGCAGGTCCATGATCTATTCTTGGAAGGCCTAGATGATCATCTCTTAAAATAATTTCTTTTTCTGAGTCAGGTGATGTAGATATTACTCTTGGATGAAGTTGTGCTATTTTTACTTGATCATCTAACATACTTTTTGCACATCTCACAATATTTTCATTTGCTAAGTATTTTGCATATTTTGGCATCCAAATTATGTCATTAGGTGGTTTTGAGGGTCTACCCTCGATACCTACAGACCTAAGTAAAATTTTTTTATTTTCAAGTAATTCACTCTCCTTAAATTTTTTTATTTTAACAATTTTTTTTATTTTTTGAATATTTTGGTATATACTTTTGTTAGCCGTAAGAATTTCTTTTCTAATACTTTTTATTTTTGATTTCGATATTACATTATCGAGCACACAAAAACCATTTTTCTTTATAAGAAGAGAGCTTTTTTTAGCTATTTCAGATGGAGAATGTTTTCTACAATCTAAAGCGTAATAACGATTATTATTTAATTTATTATTTTTTTTCATTTTTAAAATTTTAACTATAAAAATCTTTTATACATTTAATAACATAGTTCATTTGTTTTTTTGTTATATGTTGATCACATGGAAACGTAATTATTTTTTTTGCATGAGCATCGGTCGTCGGAAAATCGCCTTTTTTATGTTTTAAATATTTTAAACTTTCTTGTAAGTACATAGGTTTTGGATAATGTATTTTTGCTTCAATTCCTTTTTTTAGACAGTAATTGTATAATTCATTTCTTTTTTCAGCAAAAACTACGTATAGATGATATACTATTTTAAAGTTCTTAGGACGTGGAGGTATTGTAATTTCCTTAATTTTAAAAAAACTTTTATCATAAAAATTTGCATTCAAAATTCTTTGTTTGGCTATCTGTTTTGCTTTTGGCAAAATCCAATTACCAACTACGGCTTGGATGGTATCTAGTCTTGAATTATATCCACAAATTTTAGCAGTATCTCTATCTACTAGTCCATGATTTCTTAATAGTTTAATTTTCTTATAATATTTAAAACTATTTGTTGTTATAATTCCACCATCAGACCATACATTAATATTTTTTAATGGGTGAAGAGAAAAAGCTCCAAATTCTCCCCAAGTTCCAGAATTTTTAAAGTTTATGTTTGCTAATATTGATTGGCAAGCATCCTCAACAATAGGAATTTTATATTTTTTTGAAATTTTCATTAGTCTTGGCATGTCCGTCATATAACCTGTAAAATGAACTGGAACGATTGCTTTTGTTCTTTTTGTAATTTTTTTTTCTATCAGATTTAAGTCCATACAAAAAGTATCATTGCAATCTACAAATATCGGTCTCGCTCCTAATTCAGTTATTGCCCCTACTGTAGCAACAAATGTATTTGCTGCAGTAATAACCTCATCTCCATTTTTAATATTAAGAGCTTTAAGTGAAAGTTTTATTGCATCTGTTCCAGAATTAACACCCACTGCGTATTTTGTACCAATTAGTTTTGCAAAATTTTTTTCAAATATCTCTAAT
>CACFNI010000022.1 GCA_902567765.1 uncultured Pelagibacteraceae bacterium
TCCAAATGTTCCTAGACCATGACTTATTCCTTTATGAACTAGCTTGTCAACAAATGGGCTAATCATTTTCTCTTCTTCAACCAATTTTTTAATCTGTCTATCATTTAAAATCATATTACTTATTTTTTTTACTCTTTAGTTTTTTTTGAAAACTTTTTCTTTTTTTTAAATTTTTCCTAAGAGCAAGTTCAAGCTTTGACAGCTTATCCTTTTTATTATTTAAATTCATTTACCTTTATCTGGATTTGTAATAAAATCTAATGAAAGTGGTTCATCAACTTTAATCTTATTTAAATTTTCATCGTCTTTTTTATTACCTAACTTTGCTTGTCTTTTTGCTCTTCTTTCAGCTAATTTTTTTTCTCTCTTAGCTTTTTTTTCCATTGCCTTTGCACCTCGAGTACTTTTGAAATCATAGTGTATGCCACAGAATGACCAGTGTCCTTCATAATCATAAGAATCCTCATAGATGATCTCATCATTTTTGTTAAGGATAATTTTTTTATATACTTTCATGGTGAATTCTAAATTAAAACAATATATTATAAAATTATAAAAAATTAAGGCAATTATTTGAAAAATAACATTTTATACATTGCTATTTTTATACTGGTAATTTGCTCTCATAGTTAAATGGTATAACGGATCCATGGTAAGGATCAATTTCAAGTTCGATTCTTGGTGAGAGCACCGCTAATTGCTCTTAAAGAAAATTTTTCTTGAGAAAAAAGCAATTATAAAGATCACTATTA
The DNA here is from genome assembly GCA_902567765.1 of uncultured Pelagibacteraceae bacterium. Classification (GTDB taxonomy): domain Bacteria; phylum Pseudomonadota; class Alphaproteobacteria; order Pelagibacterales; family Pelagibacteraceae; genus Pelagibacter. The sequence continues at coordinate 753 of CACFNI010000022.1, forward strand.
AACCTAGTATAGGCAAATAAATATCTGGGCTAGAAATCATTTGGAGTAAACTAGGCATATCCTCATTATCATCAATTAATTTATTAATACCCGAACCCAAGGAAACTCCAATAAATAACTGGGGTGCTAATCCAACTAAGGAGCCATAAAAATAATTTTTAATTTTTATATTAAAAAGCGTCGGTAACAAATTTTGAATAAAAAATGGTATACCTCCTATTGCTCTATATATTACAAAATAAATAAATTCATTTTTTTTAAATTTATAAATTAAAAAACTAAATTTAGATGAAAATTTTTTATATATAAAATCTTTAAGAAGATAGTTTGCTATCATATATAAAAACGTTGATCCCAATGTAAGACCAAATAATACAATTAATGTTCCTTGCCACTTACCAAAAATAAAACCTCCAATTAAAAATATTGGAGCTGCAAAGCCTAATAATAATACCCACACTATAGTAACTAATAAAAAAATTAGGGATGATATAAATATATTTTTATTTTTGAATTCATTGAGTGCATCCCTATTAGATTTTATTATTTCAAAACTAGTAAAATCTTGAATAGAAAAATATTTGAAAAAAAACCATAAAAAAATGGAAATTATCAAAACATAAATAATAGCAAGAGTAATTTTAATATTTTTTGCCTTATCCATATTAGCAATTTATTAAAAATAACTGTACTTATATAGTTTTATTTTCTATAAAAGCGAAATTTTAATATAAGACACTTATGAAAAGAACATGGCAACCTTCAAAAATTAAAAGAGCTCGTAAGCATGGATTTCGATCAAGAATGGCAAATAAAAAGAGACAAAAAGTTTTGAGGAATAGAAGAAAAAAAGGAAGAAAATCTTTGAGTGTATAGTTAGATGTTGAATAAAATAGTTAGTCTATCTAAAAATGAAGATTTTAAAAGTTTACTAACTGGGAAAAGAATTTCTAACAAGTACTTCACTGTTTTTTTTAAAAAAATAACAAAAAAAAGTAAAAACAATTTAAATATAAGCTTTGTTGTAAAAAGAAAGTTAGGAAATGCAGTTAAAAGGAATAAAATAAAAAGAAGATTAAGAAATATTATGAATGATGCTAATAAAAAAATATCTATAAACGTAAATTATTCATATCTCGTAATCGCTAAAGAAAATATTTTAAGAGATGAATACAAAGATATTCAGAAAATTTTATTTACAGAATTTAAAAGAATAAAATAATGAAAATAATAACTTATTTGTTAATTTATATTGTAAAACTTTACCAATTATTTATTAGCCCACTATTTCCAAGTTCGTGTAAGTTTAATCCAACATGCAGTTCTTACTTTATAGATAGTTTAAGAAGACATGGTGCAATTAAAGGATCTTATAAGTCTTTTATAAGAATCTTAAAATGTAACCCATGGTTTGGGTCTGGTGGTAATGATCCAGTAAAAAAACATGGAGAGGTTAAATAAAGATGGAACTAAAAAATATAATTGCTGCGGTGGCTTTATCAATAGCGATAATAGTTTTATATACACTTTTTTTTCAACCCTCCCCTGAAGAACTAAATCAAATAAGAGAACAAAAAGAAAAAAAAGAGTTGGCCCAAAACTCAGATGCTCCAAGTTTAGATGAAGCCGAGAGTTTTAAAAAATTATCAAGAAAAGATGCGCTTGCTCAAAATGAAAGAATATTTTTTGAAAATGAAAATATAATTGGTTCAATTTCTCTCAAAGGAGCAAGTATTGATGATTTAATTTTTAAAAATTATAAAGTAGAATTAGATCAGAAAGAAAAAGTAATTCTTTTAAATCCAGCAAAAACACAAAATGGTTACTATGTAGAAAGTGGCTTTGTTACAAATTCACAAAATATTCAGGTTCCTAACTCTTCCACGATCTGGAAAGTTGATGGAAATAGTAAATTAACCAAAAATAATCCTGTCAAATTAGTATGGAACAATAAACAAGGAATAACTTTTGAAAAAAATATTAGTTTAGATGATCAATTTTTATTTACTGTTCAAGAAAAGGTTATTAATCTTTCAGATAAAACTTATAATTTCTATTCTTACGGACAAATAGTTCGAATTAAAAAACCTGAAATTTCTGGTTTTTATATTCTTCATGAAGGTCCAATCGCAACGCTTGATGATCAGTTAATTGAGGAGGATTACGATGATATCCAAGATGAAAAATTTTCAAAAAATGCATCAAAAGGTTGGCTAGGAATTGGAGATAAATATTGGATTACAAGCATTGTCCCACCGAGAAATAAAGATTTTAAAACAACTTTTGATTATAAAAATAAATTTAGAGTTAATTATATATCCTCTGAGGGAATTCAGGCTGGTCCAAATGATACAATTGAAGAAGAAATTCAGATTATAGTTGCGGCAAAAAAAGTTGATACGATTGATGGTTACGCTAAAAGTTTAAAAATAGATAAGTTTGATTTAGCAATCGATTGGGGCATGATGTACTTTTTAACTAAGCCATTATTCTTTGCAATTGACTATTTTTTTAAATTAGTTGGAAATTATGGTGTTGCTATTATTTTAGTTACAGTATGTATTAGATTATTATTTTTTCCGTTAGCATCATTTTCTTTTCGAAGTATGGGAAAAATGAAACTTCTTCAGCCTGAGATGACTAGGTTAAAAGAACTCCACAAAGAGGATAAAATGAAACTTCAACAAGAGATGATGGCTTTATACAAAAGAGAGGGAGTAAATCCTATGAGCGGATGTTTGCCCATACTTGTCCAAATACCAGTATTCTTTGCATTATACAAAGTTCTATTTGTAACCATTGAAATGAGACATATGCCTTTTTACGGGTGGATAAACGATTTAAGCGCCAAGGATCCTACATCTTTATTCAATTTATTTGGATTGCTTCCATATGATGTGCCTTCTTTTTTAGTAATTGGAGCATGGCCTGTAGCAATGGGAGTTTCGATGTGGATTCAGCAAAAGTTAAATCCGGCACCACCAGATCCAATGCAAGCTAAAATTTTTATGTTTTTTCCAATATTTCTTACAGTCCTTCTTGCCCCATTCCCTGCCGGATTAGTAATTTATTGGACATTCAATAACATCTTAACTTTAATTCAACAGTTCTATATTCAAAGAAAAATGAGTGTCAAAACAAAGTAGATGTCCTTACTAAAAGAAGAAGATTTAAAAAAAATACTACCTAAAAATGGGCCTCCAAAAGAAGAGGTATTTAAGTATATTGAAAAATATAAAAATGATTTAATAGTAATTAAATATGGAGGAAACGTTTTTATTGATAGAAATATATTTAACAATTTTATATTAGATCTAATTACATTAAACAAACTAGGTATATCAATTGTAGTTGTTCATGGAGGTGGACCAAGAATAAAAAAAGAATTAGATAAATCAAATATTCAAACTAAATTTATTAGAGGTTTAAGAGTAACAGATGAAAAAGTAATAAATATTGTTGAAGATGTGCTAATAGACTTCAATATAGATATTGTAAATTCTCTAAAAAAAAAGGGAACTGAGGCAATTTCAATAAATACTAAAGAAAATAATGTCATTGAAGTTGTACCTGAGTCAAAGGAACTTGGTTTTGTAGGGAAGCCAAATAAAATTAATAATGATTTAATTAAAAATATATTAGAAAAAAAAATTATACCTATCATATCCCCTTTAGGTTTAGATAAAAATAATCAAACATATAATATAAATGGTGATACAGCTGCTGGTGCAATAGCAAAATCTTTAAAATCAAGAAGATTGCTTTTGATGACAAATATAGAAGGTGTTCTAGATAAGGATAAAAAACTCATTTCTGAAATTAATTCTAATACTGCAAATAAAATGACAATTGATGGAACTATTTCGGGCGGCATGATACCAAAAATTAAGACAAGTATTGATGCTGTAAATAATGGTGTAACTGGTGTTGCCATAGTTGATGCTAGGACTCCTCATGCATGTTTGTTTGAAATATTTACCGACAAAGGTGCTGGAACTTTAATAAGAAAATGAAAAGTTTGAAAGAAATGAAATATCTTCTTTTAGACCTTGATGGGGTTTGTTATGGAAAACATAATAATTACTCGTTAGAAAAAGTTTTTGGACAAGTATCAAAACGGATGACAAATTTTATATCGGAAAGATTAAAAATAGACTTAAATCAAGCAAAACAATTACAAACAGATTATTTTTATAAGTATAACACAAGTTTAAATGGTTTAATGATACATCATGATATTCCACCTCAAGAATTTTTAAAATATGTACATTCAATAGATCTATCTTTTATGAAAGAAGACAAAGTAATGAGAAAAGAGTTAGAAAATTTGGATATGGAAAAATTTATTTTTACCAATGGTAGCGCAGAACATGCAGAGAATATTTTAACACATCTTGGTATTTATGATCTATTTGGTAGAGACAAGGTTTTTGATATTCAAGATGGTGGCTATATTCCAAAACCAGAGGCAAAAACTTTCGATTTAATGGTTAAGAAATTTGGCATTAATCCTGAAGAAACTATTTATATTGAGGATATAGCAAAGAATTTAAGTATCGGTTATGAAAGAGGTTGCACGACGGTTTGGCTAATTAATGATGAGCATTTTGGAAAAATTGACTCTGATAAATATTATATTTCGCATAAAATTGAAAATCTATCTTTATTTCTTAAAGAAATAAGGCTATTAAAAAGTAAATAAATTATGTCTTTAGAAAAAATTATTAACGACGCTTGGAAAAATAAGGACCAAGTAAATCAAAATTGTGATCCAAAACTTAAGGATGCAATAAATCAAATTATAGCTGATCTAGATTGTGGAAAAGTAAGAGTTGCAGAAAAAATTAAAGGTGAATGGTTAACTCATCAACATATTAAAAAAGCAATTATGTTAAGCTTTAGAATTTATCCAATGGAAAATCTTAATGGACCATATAGTAGTTGGTATGATAAAGCGCATTTATTAAAAGGCAAAACTGCTGGTTGGACAAAAGAAGATCATGAAAAAGCGGGGTTTAGGATGGTTCCAAATTCTCCTGTTAGAAAAGGTTCTTATGTTGGAAAGAATGCTGTTTTAATGCCGTGTTATGTAAACATTGGTGCTTACATCGATGATGGCACAATGATAGATACTTTTGCAAGAGCAGGTAGTTGCTGTCAAATTGGAAAAAATTGTCATATA
>CACFNI010000023.1:2500-5301 GCA_902567765.1 uncultured Pelagibacteraceae bacterium
GAAGAACAATGTTTAGCATTCGGAGTTTTATTAGGTTTGGTAAGAATCTCTTCCCCCTAGCCCATTTAGTGCTCTACCTCTAAACATCTATTTATTCAACGCACTACCTAAATAGTTTTCGCGGAAAACCAGCTATCTACGAATTTGGTTGGCCTTTCACCCCTTACCACAAGTCATCCAAAGACTTTTCAACGTCAACTGGTTCGGTCCTCCGGCAAGTGTTACCTTGCTTTCAACCTGCTCATGGTAAGCTCATTCGTTTTCGGGTCTAATTCATTAAACTAATCGCCCTATTAAGACTTGCTTTCGCTACGCCTACACCTAGATGGCTTAAGCTTGCTTAATAAATTAAGTCACTGACCCATTATACAAAAGGTACGCCGTCACTCTAAAAAGAGCTTCGACTGATTGTAGGCATGCAGTTTCAGGTTCTATTTCACTCCCCTAATAGGGGTTCTTTTCACCTTTCCCTCACGGTACTTGTTCACTATCGGTCACTGAAGAGTATTTAGGCTTAGAGGGTGGTCCCCCTATATTCGAGCAAGATTTCACGTGTCCCGCTTTACTCAAGAATTTTATTAAACATTACTTTTACGGGACTATCACCCTCTGTGGTTAGTTTTTCCAAACTATTCAAATTTTTTTAACAAAACTACTGGCCTATTCCATTTTCGCTCGCCACTACTAACGGAATCTCAATTGATTTCTTTTCCTCTGGTTACTTAGATGTTTCAGTTCTCCAGGTTATCTCTTTAAACCTATGAATTCAGTTTAAAGTTCCACATAAAGTGGAGGGTTTCCCCATTCGGAAATTTTCGGATCAAAGCCTGCATACAGCTCCCCGAAACTTATCGCAGTATACCACGTCCTTCATCGTCTTTCAGTGCCAAGGCATCCGCCACACGCCCTTAAACGCTTGATTTATGCACAGAAAAAAATTCTGTGTTGAATCAAATTTTGTTGGAATGTTCGTTTGTTCAAACATTCATTGATTGTTCATCTATTCGAACAATCGGATATAGATATTGATAATAATTATTTTTTACAAATTTAATAACTAAGTGTTTCTTTTGGTGGAGGATAGCGGGATCGAACCGCTGACCTCCTGAATGCAAATCAGGCGCTCTCCCAGCTGAGCTAATCCCCCATTATAAAATTTGGTGGGCCGAGAAAGACTCGAACTTTCGACCCCACCCTTATCAAGGGTGTGCTCTAACCAACTGAGCTACCGGCCCCCATTCAGAAGAGAAACACTACTTTAAGAAGAGAAATGCGGGCGGTCAACATTAACCTGTGTATTTTTTAGAATGAAAAATTTATTTCATTCATCCTTAGAAAGGAGGTAATCCAGCCGCAGGTTCCCCTACGGCTACCTTGTTACGACTTCACCCCAGTCGCTGACTATACCGTGGTCAAAGGTTTTAAACTTTGCCTTAAGGTAGAACCAACTCCCATGGTGTGACGGGCGGTGTGTACAAGACCCGGGAACGCATTCACCGTGGCACGCTGATCCACGATTACTAGTAATTCCAGCTTCATGCACTCGAGTTGCAGAGTGCAATCCGAACTGAGGTATCTTTTTAGGATTTGCTAAACGTTGCCGTCTTGCTTCCTGTTGTAGATACCATTGTAGCACGTGTGTAGCCCAACACGTAAGGGCCATGAGGACTTGACGTCATCCCCACCTTCCTCCAGCTTATCACTGGCAGTTCTTTCAGAGTGCCCAACTTAATGATGGCAACTAAAAGTGAGGGTTGCGCTCGTTGCGGGACTTAACCCAACATCTCACGACACGAGCTGACGACAGCCATGCAGCACCTGTGTTTCGTCCGGCCGAACCGAAAACTTTAATCTCTTAAAGTCGCGACGAACATGTCAAGTGTTGGTAAGGTTCTGCGCGTATCTTCGAATTAAACCACATGCTCCACTACTTGTGCGGGTCCCCGTCAATTCATTTGAGTTTTAACCTTGCGGTCGTACTCCCCAGGCGGTGTGTTTATTGCTTTCGCTGCGACACTGAAAATAAATTTCCAACGTCTAACACACATCGTTTACGGCATGGACTACGAGGGTATCTAATCCTCTTCGCTACCCATGCTTTCGTTCCTCAGTGTCAGTAATGATCCAGAAAGCTGCCTTCGCAATCGGTATTCTTTCTAATATCTACGAATTTCACCTCTACACTAGAAATTCTGCTTTCCTCTATCATACTCTAGCTAAAAAGTTTTGATGGCAGTTCCAGAGTTAAGCTCTGGGATTTCACCACCAACTTTTTTAACCACCTACGAACTCTTTAAGCCCAGTAATTCCGAACTACGCTAGGTCCCTTCGTATTACCGCGGCTGCTGGCACGAAGTTAGCCGGACCTTCTTATTCGGGTACAGTCATTTTCTTCCCCGACGAAAGAGCTTTACAACCCAAAGGCCTTCTTCACTCACGCGGCATCGCTGCATCAGAGTTTCCTCCATTGTGCAAGATTCCCTACTGCTGCCTCCCGTAGGAGTTTGGGCCGTGTCTCAGTCCCAATGTGGCTGATCATCCTCTCAAATCAGCTATTGATCAAAGTCTTGGTAGGCCATTACCCCACCAACAAACTAATCAAGTGCGGGCTCATCCAATGGCGCATAAAGCTTTCTCCGTAAAGACTTATGAGGTATTAGCACAAGTTTCCTCGTGTTATTCCTCACCATAGGGAAGATACCCACATGTTACTCACCCGTCTGCCACTAAGTATTGCTACTTCGTTCGACTTGCATGTATTAGGCGTGCCGCCAGCGTACGTTCTGAGCCATGATCAAACT
>CACFNI010000024.1 GCA_902567765.1 uncultured Pelagibacteraceae bacterium
AGACCTCAAAAAATTATTTGGGCGGTAAAGGTGCAAACCTATCTCAAATGGGTAAAATGGGTTTACCAGTTCCCCCAGGGTTTACAATTTCAACAAAAGTTTGTGAAATATTTTACAATAATAGAAGAAAATTAAGTTCAAAAATAATCAAAAGTATTAGAAAAGAGTTAGAAAAAATAGAGACAGAAACAAAAAAAAAATTTGGTGATTTAACAAATCCATTACTAGTATCAGTTAGATCAGGTGCTAGAGTATCAATGCCTGGCATGATGGATACAATATTAAATCTTGGTTTAAATGATAAAACTGTCTTAGCTTTAGCCAAAAAAACTTCTAATAATAGATTTGCCAAGGATAGCTATAGAAGATTTATTCAAATGTACTCAAATGTTGTTTTAGGTATTGAAAATTATTATTTTGAGGATTTAATTGAGAACTATAAACTTACAAAGGGTGTTCTACTTGATACTGAGCTTGATGCTGAAGATTGGGATGGTTTAATCAAAGACTTCAAAAGTATAGTAAAAGAAAAAACAAAAAAAGACTTTCCCCAAGATGTTTATCATCAATTAATTGGAGCCGTTTCAGCAGTTTTTTTATCTTGGCAAAGTAACAGAGCTAAAGTTTATAGAAAAATTAATGGTATTCCCTCTGACTGGGGGACTGCTGTTAATGTTCAGTCAATGGTTTTTGGAAATATGGGCAATGACTGTGCTACTGGAGTTGTATTTACTAGAAATCCTTCTAATGGAATTAATGAAATCTATGGAGAATATTTAATTAATGCCCAAGGAGAAGATGTAGTAGCTGGAACACGGACACCTCAATATATAACAAAAAAAGCAAGAAAAAATTCAAACTCCAAAGAAAATTCAATGGAGGAAGCTATGCCCAAAGTATTTAAAGAATTAAAAAGAATACTTAGGCTTTTGGAAAAATATTATAAAGATATGCAAGATGTAGAATTTACTGTTGAAAATAGTAAGCTTTGGATTTTGCAAACTAGATCAGGAAAAAGAACAGCCAAGTCAGCAGTAAAAATTGCTGTTGACATGGTCAAAGAAAAAAAAATTTCAAAAAATCAAGCGATTTTAAGAATAGATCCAAATACTTTAGATACACTGTTACACCCAAGTTTAGATGAAAAAAGTGATCTAGAGGTGATAGCCAAAGGTTTGCCAGCATCTCCAGGAGCTGTGAGTGGTAAAGTTGTTTTTTCCTCTGATGAAGCAGAAAGATTAAATGATACTATGCAAAATGTTATTTTGGTTAGAGTTGAAACTTCACCTGAGGACATTCATGGAATGCATGCCGCCAAAGGGATTCTTACTTCACGTGGAGGCATGACAAGTCATGCTGCGGTAGTAGCTAGAGGAATGGGAAGGCCATGCGTATCAGGATCTAGTGAAATTGATATTGATTACAAAAATAAAATTTTTAAAACTAAAAATCGAGAAGTTAAAGAAGGCGATATAATTACCATTGATGGATCTACAGGGAGAATAATACTAGGAGAGGTAAAAACTGTTAAGCCAGAAATTTCAGGAGATTTTTCTAAAATCTTAGACTGGTCTGACAAAGCAAGGAAATTAAAAATTAGAACTAACTCAGAAACACCATTCGATAGCAAAATCGCAAGAGAATTTGGCGCTGAGGGAATTGGATTATGTAGAACAGAACATATGTTTTTTGAAGAAGAAAGAATTTTATCAGTAAGACAGATGATACTCTCTAAATCAAAAGAGGATAGAGATAAGGCTTTAGAAAAATTATTGCCACATCAAAAAAATGACTTTATTCAGATATTTAAAATTATGAGTGGATTGCCAGTCACAGTAAGATTATTAGACCCACCTTTACATGAATTTTTACCTAAAAACAAAAGCGAGATTGAAGATGTTGCTAAATCACTTAGTTTATCAAACGAGGAAGTTAAAACTAGAATTGATGAATTGCATGAACAAAATCCTATGCTTGGACATAGAGGATGCAGATTAGGGATATCTTTTCCAGAAATTTATGAAATGCAATGTAAAGCAATATTTGAAGCTTTAATTGAATGTAAAAATCAAAAAATAAAACCTATCATGCCTGAAATAATGATCCCTTTAGTTTCAACGGAAGCAGAGATAAAAATTATGAAAAAATTAGTAATTAGAATCGCCGCAGAGATTCAAAATAAAAATAGAACAAAGATAAAATTTTTAGTAGGAACAATGATTGAGCTTCCTAGAGCTGCTTTAAAAGCAAAAGATATAGCTAAGCATGCTGAATTTTTTAGTTTTGGAACAAATGACTTAACGCAAACAACTTTTGGAATAAGTAGAGACGATAGTGGAAAATTTCTTAATGATTATATTGAAAATAAAATATTTGATATTGATCCTTTTATATCAATTGACGATGGAGTTGGTGATTTAATTGAGATTGCGACCTCAAATGGCAAAAAACAAAATAAAAAAATTAAATTAGGAATATGTGGGGAGCATGGAGGAGATCCAAAAAGTATTCATTTTTGTTCAAGGACAGGTTTAGATTATGTTTCTTGTTCGCCGTATCGAGTCCCTGTTGCAAGATTATCAGCAGCTCAAGCAGAGCTTAAAAAATAATTATATCTCTAATTTTAAATCTAGTGAATTAAATGAATGCGTTAGAGATCCAATAGAAACTCTATTTACACCCGTGCTAGCAATTTTTTTAATGTTTTTTATTGTGATGCCGCCAGACGCTTCAGTTTCATAGAATTTTTTTGAGAGGTTTACAGCTTTTTTCAAGATTTTAGGTTTCATGTTGTCAAATAATACTCTGTCAAATTTTAAACCAATTATTTTTTTCAACTGATTAAGATTATCTAACTCTACTGTAATTATTTTGCCATTTTTTTTTCTAGATGCTAATTGAACCAATTTTTCTATATTTAAGCTTGCAATATGATTATCTTTTATCAAATATTCGTCACTCAGATTAAATCTATGATTTGTTCCACCACCCAGTTTAACAGCGTATTTTTGAATCACTCTAAGATTTGGAATTGTTTTTCTTGTACAACAAATTTTGCATTTTTTGGATACCTTTTTAACAAATTGATTTGTTGTAGTAGCAATTCCTGATATATGGGATAAAAAATTTAACACAACTCTTTCTCCAGTTAGAATATTTCTTATATTACCATTTATTATAGCGATAGTTTCCCCTTTTTTAACTCTAGAGCCCTCTTTTTTATTTAAATCGATTTTAATACTTTTGTCTATCAACTTATATGTTTGTTTAAGAAATTCTAATCCACCAATTATCCCACTTTGGTTAGAAATTAGTTTAACTTTTTTTATAATATTTTTTTTTAAAAGATTTGATGAAATATCTCCTGATGGATAGAGGTCTTCATTTAAAGCTAATTTACAAACACCTTTTATAAAATCTTTACTTAAAATTATTTTTGCCACAGATTTTATCTGCCTATTTTTGTCATTCTTTCTACTGACCTTCTTGCTTTTTCAATAACTTCCTTGCTCATTATGATTTCATTAGTTTCATTTTGAAGGCAATCTAAAATTTTTGGTAGAGTAATTTTTTTCATATGAGGACATAAGTTGCAAGGTCTTATGAATTTAACGTTTGGATTATCTACTTGGACATTGTCACTCATAGAACATTCCGTAACCATCATGACCTTTTCAGGCTGGTTATCTTTTACATATTTTATCATTCCACTAGTCGAACCAGTGAAGTCACTTGCTTGTATTACATCGGGAGGACATTCAGGATGAGCAATTACTTTAATTCCAGGATTATTTTTTCTAATTTCATTTATTTCCTCATCATTAAATTGTTCGTGTACCTCACATGTACCTTTCCAAGATATTATTTCTACATCAGTTTGAGAAGCTACATACTTTGCCAAATAATCATCAGGTAAAAAAATTACTTTTCTAACACCAAGGGAATTTACTATTTTAACAGCATTAGCAGAAGTACAACATACATCAGTCTCAGATTTAACATCTGCAGATGTATTTACGTAAGATACCACAGGCACCCCTGGATATTTCCGTTTTAAATTTCTTACGTCTTCACCTGTGATTGATGACGACAATGAACAGCCAGCAGTCATATCTGGAAGCAAAACTTTTTTATTGGGACTCATAAGTTTTGCAGTTTCCGCCATAAAGTGTACTCCACACATTATGATAATATCTGCTTTTGTTTTTGCAGCTTCCACAGCTAGAGCAAGTGAGTCAGCTGAAAAATCTGATATACCGTGATAAATTTCTGGAGTTTGATAGTTATGTGCTAGTATTACTGCGTTTTTTTCTTTTTTTAATTTATTGATTTCAAAGATATAGGGAGCATGACTTGGCCATTCTATCTCCGGAACAGCTTTTGAAATTTTTTTATAAATTGGTTCAGTCGCTTTTCTTATTTCAGCTGTAAATTCCATACTTTAAATCTATCAACTTGAAACATAAATGTCATTCAATTAATCTGACGCATATGCGGCCATGCTGAAATTGGTAGACAGGCACGGTTGAGGGCCGTGTGAGCCTAGCTCATGAGAGTTCGAGTCTCTCTGGCCGCACCAAAATGAACTATTTCATCCAAATAGGTCTTAAAATTTTAATTATTGCACTACCACAAGTATATTTTTTATCGAAATCAAAATCTTTATCTTTAAATT
>CACFNI010000025.1 GCA_902567765.1 uncultured Pelagibacteraceae bacterium
ACAAAATCAACTGATAGGAGATTATTATAAAAAAGCATATATAGTTAATTTAGAAAACAAAAGAAATGATATACCAGTTACTTTAGACAATTATTGCCATTTTCATATAAATAAAAAGAAATTTGATAAATTAGGGTGGGGGTCAGAAAATATAGAAGTCATTCTAAACCATCTTCTTAAATATAATAAAAAAATTATACTTACACGTGACATAGAAAATTATAATAGAAATAGAGATTTTTATGAAAAATTTGATGTATATGACTTTAATAGCAAAAATTTCATTGATAACAAATCAAACATAATACTAATGGAAAACGTTAAAGGTGAGCAACTGTATAATATAATACGAAAAGCTGATAAAATTATTGCTTTTCATGGAATGATAACAAGTTTTGCTTGGATTGAAAAAAAAAAGGTTTTAGATCTTTATTTTTGTGAAATAAATAATTGGGATGATTATAGAAAGTATAGAAACTCGTTTTATGAGTTTAAACCTTCATATAAAGGATATGATTTTATTATTCCAAAAAAAGATATAACAAAAACTCTAAAAAAAATGAATTTTTTTCTTAAAAATGACTAAAAGAATTATTTTAAGGGTCTCTAACGAAATAGGCAACCAAATGTTTATGTATGCATCAGCTTATTCTATAGCAAAAAAAATGAATAGAGAATTATTTCTTGATAATGAAACTGCATTTTTGCAAAAACAAAATATTAGCAAGTATGGTCTAGATAATTTTAAAATATCTTCTTCTATTGTTGAGGACAAATTTAAGTTTAAAAATTTAAATGGTTATTTGAGACGTAAAATAATCTTAAAAACTGATTTTCTTAGAACTAAAAAAAGATTTTATATTGAAAAAAAAGATAAAAATAAAATTACTAAATTTAACGAAAATTTTATAAATAAATCATTTGATGAAAACTTATATATGGAGGGTCATTATGAAAGCCCTAAATATTTTAATATGTATACTGAAGAAATAAAACAGCAATTTAAGTTTGTAAAAGAAGCTGATTTTAATCAAATTCCTATCTGTGAACAAATAAAAAACTCAAAATCTATTGGAATTTGTATTAGACAAAATCGCTTCAATGAAGGAGTGGGAAGAGATAGCTATGAAAATATTAATAAATCTGAAAATTATTCAAAAGAACAAATTAGATATATTAATAAATCTGTTGATTTCATAAGAAATAAAGTACCAGATTCTAAATTTTATTTATGGTCAAATGACCATTCTAATATAAAAAATGAAAATTTTAATTTTGAAGTTAATTTTGTTGATACATCGAAATATGAAAACAATCTTGATATAAGGGCTTTAAATCTTTTTTTACTCTCAAAATGTAAGCACTTCATTGTAACCCCATCTACATTTAGTTGGTGGGGTGCATGGCTTGGAGAAAATAAAGATTCTATAATTTTAAGACCAAATCCTAATTTTTTTTCATTATTCAAAGTTAACAATCTCGATTTTTGGCCCAAAAAATGGATAGAAATAAATGAATAATTTAATCAAATTTTTTTATATTTTTTTTTTATTTTTTATATTTGAGATAATTAGTTATGGTTTTTATAAGCTTAATCTACTCGAAATATCTCATAAACCTAAAATATATCTATCCAAAGATGAAGTACCCAATGATGAATGGTGGACTGAGGAAAATATTTGGGGTGCTTGGCATATCGAAAATAGTAAAACTAGACAAAAAAGAAGCTGTTATGACGCTACTTATATTTCAAATGAAATAGGGGCTAGAGATAGTTCTTTTTCGTTAAATAATTCCAATGACATCATTTTGATTGGTGATTCATTTGCAGAGGGTTATGGTGTAAATCTTAATAATACTTCTCAAAAATATATTGAAGATTTAACAGGTTTAAATGTACTTAATTTTGGCGTTTCTAATAATTTTGGTGTAGTTCAATATTACGTAATTTATAAAAATTTTGCTAAAAATTACAATCACAATAAACTGATAATCTTTTTTTTACCAAGTAATGATTTTGGTGAAAACGATTACAACAACTGGCAAGGTTCAAAAAGATATCGTCCGTATTATAAAGAAAATGAAGATAATAATTATGAAATCTTTATACCTACAGATGCAATTAAAAATTATAAATCCAATACTAAAAAAATTAAAAAAATATTTAAAGACTATTTTTGGACATCTGGTTTATTTTTAAATCTAAATTATAACTACAAAATTTATAGAGCTAAGAAAAAGTACGGTAAAGATACATTTTCAGGTTATTTTGATTCTAAATTAGATCAACAAAAAGCTACAATTTATTTTATTAAAAAAATAATAAAAGATGCTAATATCGATACATATTTAGTTAGTATTCCAAGACTTCAAGATTTTGATAAATTGAATAAAGGCGAAAATTTAAACGATGTTTATTGGATAAAATCTTTAAATGATATCAGTAAAAATAACAAAAATTTTACTTTTATTGATTTAATAAAGCATCCAATATCAAATTTAAATGATCTTTATTTAAAATGTGATGGTCATTGGACACCTAAGGGCAATAAATGGGCCGCAGAAATTATTTCTGCACATCTGTTAAAAAATTAAATTCTATTCTTTTTCATAAACTTTCTTTTTACAATATTGATTTTCAATCATAATTTAACTTTATTTAAAGCATTATTTTTGAATATATTTGCTTCTCTAATATATCTTCTGACCATTTGCGTTGTTTTGTGACCTGTCATTGCCATAATACTACGTTCATCAGCACCAGATTCTGCAGCGACGGTAGCAAAACCTGATCTTAAACTATGACCTGCAAAATTTTTATTCTCAATACCAGCTAAATTTAGATATTCTTTCATTAATAAAACTACTGATTGGTCGGTTAATCTTTTTTCTGTTAGAGATAAACCTTTAGAAAATCTTCTAAAAATAGGTCCAGATTTAATTTTAGAAATTTCTATCCACTTTTTAAGATTAACTACAGGGCAATAGTTTTCATTGGTAAAGTAGGGCAGTCCTTTGATCATTCCTTCACCAAATTGATCGGTTTTTGATCTTCTAATGGTGATTTTAAGTCCCTCAGGTACAAATTCTAAATCTTCATGATCAATTGAAATAAGCTCAGTTCGTCTAAATCCACCTCCAAAGCCAATTAAGATTATTGACTTATCTCTAAATTTCTTAATATCTTCAATTTTTTGTTGATCTATTACATTAATTATAGATTTTAAATGACTGATTAATATAGGTTTTTTACCTTTTTGAATGCTTCCTTTCACCCTTTTTATTCCCATTAAATTTTCAACAATGATTGGATGTTTGGTGTCTAGATAATGCCCTTTTAACTTATGAACCATGCTAATTGATACTAAACGTCTTCTTAAAGTGCTTATTTTAGTATTTTTAGAAAGGTGGGTAAGGTATAAAGAAACTATTTTTGGTTCTGATGGCAAAGAATTTAAACCATGCTTAGCACAAAAAGCTCCAAAATCTTTAAAGTCTGACTTATATGCTCTTAAAGTATTATTTGCCTTTGAGCTTTTGAGGTTATTTAAAGTTGCCTCATGAAGCGATTTTAGATCTGTTGTCAGTTCATTCATACAATTACTATTGATAACAATTAATTATCATTAGTAATAATATAACTCATTTAAGATGTCAAGCAAATAAGTTAAAAAATAATATGCCAAAATATATTTTAATTGGTCTAATAATAATAATTGGTTTATTCCTGATTATGAATTTTTGGTCAAAGCTTGATGAAAAAACGAGGAATAAATCTATAGCTGCAATATTTGGAATAATTATGGTTGGATTTATTATTTTAATAGCCCTTCTCATTTTTTAATACTTATCAACATTATTCACAGACCGATCATAAAAAACACCTATAAAGTGATACATTCAAGCATTGTTCTATGATAAATTTTATTTGAATTAAGGGGCAACCCTTAACTGGCCGATTGGGGAAAAACCGAGAGGTTCAAGCCCAGGGGGCAGAAAGTTCTGCGGAGTAGCGCTAAAATCGCAGAGCGGAAGGCATGGCGGTAGCGCATACAACGACGTGCCAAAACTACTGTTCTTTGCACCGTAAAAAGTGCAGAGAAACAGGGGTTTTTCTAAAAAAATGCCTTTAAAAGGAACTAAATTTCAAATTAAAGTCTGGAAATACCTAAAAAAAATACCAAAAGGCACTGTTAAGACTTACAAACAGGTAGCAATTGCTATAAATAGGCCTAAAGCTTCTAGGGCTGTAGCAAATGCTTGCGGTAAAAACCCTAATGCTCCGATTATACCCTGTCATAGAGTTATAAGATCGGATGGTGGCTTAGGTGGTTACTCTGCACCTGGAGGTATAAAAATTAAATTAAAATTACTCAAAAAAGAGGGTTTTATTAGCTAAAAATTACATATATCAACGTTTTTAGCACACTTCCCTTCTTATGATAAATTTTTAGCAATTCCCCCTTTAGTTGTACTATAATGGGCTATATCGTAAAATATACCCCCTGTATGGCCCTTTAATCGCTATATTCCTAATATGCAACTCTCACATATAT
>CACFNI010000026.1 GCA_902567765.1 uncultured Pelagibacteraceae bacterium
TTTTTATTTTTTTTAATTATATAAGATAAGTTTAATAGCCCCCAATTTTCAGTTTTTACCAAATTCCCATCATTTTTTTCAACTATCTTTGCATATTTTTCTGTAAGTTGTTTAATTTGTGACGGGCTTATATCCTGTCTTACAACTATAGTATGCTCGTATAAATTCATATTAGATCTTCTATAAAAAAAGAGGATATACTATTATAATTGTTTAATTACAATACTTAAAAGTATATAAATTTTGAATAATTTAAATGTTTTCTGTTATTTTTCCAGGCCAAGGTTCACAAGTAGTCGGCATGTCATCAGATCTTTATAATAAATTTGAATTAATCAAAAAACTTTATAAAGAGGCTGATGAGGTTTTGAATTGTCCTATATCAAAACTAATCTTAAATGGACCAAAAGAAGAATTAGATTTGACTGAAAACACTCAACCTGCAATTTTCTTAGTTGGATATTCTATTTTTCAAATTCTAAAAAAAGAATTTAATATTGATTTAAATAAAGCTAAATTTTTCGCTGGTCATTCTTTGGGTGAGTATACAGCCCTAGCTTGTGCAGGTACCTTAGATTTTACAAGTACATTAAAAATCTTAAAATTAAGAGGTAAAGCAATGCAAACAGCTGTACCAAAGGGAGAGGGTGGAATGTTAGCTATCCTGGGATCAGACATAAATACTATAGAAAAAAACTTCGAAGAAAATAAGAGTCAATACGAATGTTTTATTGCCAATGATAATTCAAATAGTCAAATAGTAGCAAGTGGCACAATTGAGAATATTAACAAACTTTCAAAAGATCTTACCTCTAAAAATATAAAAAATATTAAATTATCTGTAAGTGCTCCATTTCACTGCAATTTAATGAATAAGGCAACAGAACTAATGAAAAACGAAATTGAAAAATTAGACTTTAAAACTTTTGAAACTCCTTTAATTTCAAATGTAACAGCAGTTGAAATAAAAGATAATTATTCTCTTAAAAATTTATTAATCCAACAAATTGAAAGTAGAGTAAGATGGAGAGAAAGTGTTTTGTATATGATAAATAATGGAGTAAAACAATTTGTTGAGATTGGACCTGGAAAAGTACTTTCAGGCTTAATTAAAAGAATAGATAGTAACGTAAAAATTAGTGCAATAAATAATGAAGAGGATATAAATATACTTAAAATTTAATGATTAATTTTAAAGGAAAAAAAATACTAATCACAGGTGCTACGGGGGGAATAGGTTATGCTTTGGTTAAAAAATTCTTATCACTTGATGGGACAGTTTTAGCCACAGGAACAAATACCGATAAATTAGATTCTTTAAAAAAGGAATTTCCTAATCTAAATGTTATAAAATTTGATATTTCAGATCATTCCAAGATAGAAGAATTTATTGAAAATGTGACCTCTCAAATGGTTGGGTTAGATGTTTTGGTGAATAATGCAGGCATCACAATGGATAACCTTTCCTTAAGAATGAAAGATGAAGAGTGGAGAAAGGTAATTGATATAAATCTTAGCTCGACATTTTACTTATGTAAGTATGCAATAAAAAAAATGCTAAAAAATAAATATGGAAGAATAGTAAACATTACTTCTATAGTTGGACATACAGGAAACTTAGGCCAAACCAATTACTCAGCTTCAAAAGCAGGTATCGTTGCAATGTCAAAAAGTTTAGCAATAGAGTATGCTAAAAAAAATATTACAATTAATTGTGTTTCACCTGGATTCATACAATCAAAAATGACTGATAAGATAGTTGAGAGTATCAAAGCAGTATTAACATCTAGAATTCCAATGACCAAGCTTGGGACAGGGGAGGATGTCTCTAATACTGTAGCTTTTTTATCATCTGATGCAGCGTCTTATATTACTGGAGAAACAATTCATGTTAACGGAGGCATGTATATGGCTTGACAAAGTCGATTATTAATTTATTAACAAAAAGATAACGAAAAGGATTAAAATGTCAGAAGATATTTCTAGTAAAGTAAAAAAAATAGTTGCAGATCACTTAGGTATAGAAGAAGCAAAAGTAACTGATGAGTCAAGTTTTATAGACGATCTTGGAGCAGATAGTTTAGATACTGTAGAATTGGTAATGGCTTTTGAAGAAGAATTTGGTTCAGAAATCTCAGATAGTGAAGCTGAAAAAATTCTTACAGTTAGTGATGCTATTAAATTTATCGAGAGCAAAAGCAATTAAAAAGAAAAAATGTCATCCACAATAGATGGTATAATGATAATTTTATCATCGCCATCTGGTGCAGGTAAGACTACGCTTGTAAAATTACTAGCTGAAAATAAGAATTATAAAATATCTATCTCTCATACCACAAGAAAACCAAGAGACAATGAAGTTTCAGGCAAGGATTATTTTTTTACTAATGAGAAAAATTTTCAAGATTTAGTAAAAAAAAATGAATTTTTGGAACATGCTAAAGTTTTTAATAATTTTTATGGAACAAGTCTAAAACCAGTAAGGGAAAATCTTGATAAAGGCTTGAATGTTATATTTGATATAGATTGGCAGGGGGCCCAACAAATTAAAAATAAAAAACTAAAATATAAACTTATTACATTTTTCGTATTACCACCTAGTAAAGAAGTTTTGTTTAATAGACTTTCAAATAGAGACATGAAAGATAAGGTTATTGCAGATGAAAGAATGAAAGAATTTAATAAAGATGTATTACATTGGAAAGATTATGATTATGTAGTGATAAACGATAAACTACAAGAGTGTTTTGAGCAAATTAGCACATTAGTTGATTCAGAATTAAATAAAACTAAAAATAATTATAATTTTAAATTAGTTGAGGAACACGTAAATAAACTACTTTCTTAATTTCTCATATTCTTTCGCAATTTTATAATATATTTCAGGCGAAAGATTTTGGGGTCGTAAATCAATATTTAATTTCAACTTTTCAATTATTTTATTAGGTTTTTTAAATAATTGATTTAGTGGTTTTTTAATTTTTTTTCTTCTTTGATTAAAAAAAATTCTAGTGACGATTTCTAGATTTTTTGAATTTTTTAATTTAGGATAACTTTTTCTTGGTGTGAACATTAATAAGGTACTTTGGACCTTTGGTTTAGGATTAAAACATGAGGAATTTATATTGAATACTTTTTTTATAAATAATTTCCAATTAGACAAAATAGTTAATCTTCCATAGTTTTTTGAGTTTGTTTGAGCTAAAATTCTATCAGCAACTTCTTTTTGAAACATCAAAATAAAATTTTCATACCAAATATTTTTAAAATCATTTGTGATCCATTTAGATAGTATTTGAGTTGAAATATTATAGGGTAAATTTCCGTAAACTATTAATTTATCTGAACAAATATAATTTTCTTTTACCGCAAGAACATCTTTATTAATTATTTCAATTTTATCATCAAATCTTTCTTTAAGTCTTTCTACGAGTCTTTCATCTTTTTCAATTATAAATATTTTTTTTGGATTTTTATTTAAAATCCATTCTGTTAAATTCCCTGTACCAGCTCCAACTTCTAATATAGAACTTTTTGGTAGAATATTTCCAACATTTACTATTTTTCTTATTATATTTTTATCTATTAAAAAATTTTGTCCTAAACTTTTTTTTTGCTTTAATATTCACGTATTTGACTCAAAAATTTAAATATCTCAATTACGCTTGACGGATCAGATATATTTTTTCCTAAAAAATTATTATTTGGACCGTGATCTGGAGTTATTCTTAAAAAAGGGAGACCCAAGGTTATGTTAATTGCTTTAAAACCATAAAGTGTTTTAATAGGCGTTAAAACTTGATCGTGATACATGCCTATAACTATATTAAATTTATTTATATTTTTTTTTAAAAAAAGTGTATCTGCAGCAAAAGGTCCATTAATGTTAATATTTTTTTTTCTTAATTTTTTAATTGCCGGCAATATAATTTTTTCTTCCTCTGAATAGCTTTTATTTGTCTCGCAGTGAGGATTAAGTCCTGTAATCGCAAATTTAGCTTTTTTTTTAAGTTTTTTTTTATAAAAAGAATTGATTGTTAAAACGTTTTTAATTATTTTTTTTG
Source organism: uncultured Pelagibacteraceae bacterium (assembly GCA_902567765.1). Taxonomy (GTDB): domain Bacteria; phylum Pseudomonadota; class Alphaproteobacteria; order Pelagibacterales; family Pelagibacteraceae; genus Pelagibacter. The sequence continues at coordinate 4,065 of CACFNI010000026.1, forward strand.
ATGTAATATTTTTTTTTACTTCCGCAAGAGGTAGATGAGTAGTAACAGGGCTAACAGATAGTTTATTATTATATATTAACATTACCTCATGTCCCTTATTTCCCGATTTTTTCGCAACGTATTCGGTAATTCCTAAGAATTTTTTTTTTAAAAAATATTTTTTAGATATTGGCCCATTAACTAAAATATTGAAATTCTTATTTTTTGTCAGATTTAATCCTTCCTTAAAGCAATCTTCAATATATTTAAATGATTTTTCAGAAATCTTATCAAAAGTTTTTTTAAAATTAAAACT
>CACFNI010000027.1 GCA_902567765.1 uncultured Pelagibacteraceae bacterium
AACTGGTAAATCTCAGAAATTAAAAATAAATGTGCAGATGAACTAACTGGTATAAATTCAGATATACCTTGTACAAATGATAAAATTAAAATTTCAAAAAAGGTTTCGAACATTTTATTTGTTAACTTAAATAGTATGTAAATTAAACAATTCCGTGGCGGAATATTAGCTATGCGATTTAGGAAAAAACGCCAAATCTAAGGGTTTTTCATAAAAAAAAGGTCATATGTGTTGACCTTGTTTTACTTTAATATTGGATTATTGCTGTTATACCTAATGTTTTAAAAAGGGAAATATGTCAGAAAAAATGCTTAAATTTGTTAAAATAGGTCAGCAAAACCCACCTAAAAGAGAAGTTAAGAGCAGAAAAGATGACTTTAATGAAATCTATAAGGATTTTATTAGTGAAAAGGCAAAGGAACAATCTAGCAGATGTTCCCAATGTGGAGTTCCTTTTTGTCAAGTTCATTGCCCTTTGAGCAATAATATTCCAGATTGGTTAAAATTAACCGCTGAGGGAAGACTAAAAGATGCCTATGAATTATCTCAAAGTACAAATAATATGCCAGAAGTTTGCGGAAGAATTTGCCCTCAAGATAGATTGTGTGAAGGTAATTGTGTCATTGAACAATCTGGACATGGTACAGTTACAATCGGATCTGTAGAAAAATACATTACTGATAGTGCATGGGAAAATGGATGGGTTAAGCCTATAAAAGTATTAAATGAAAAAAATTTAAGTGTTGGAATTATAGGAGCAGGTCCAGCAGGTCTAGCAGCTGCTGAGCAACTTCGAAAATCAGGATACAAAATTACAATTTATGACAGATATGATAGATTTGGAGGTTTGCTAATATATGGAATACCAAACTTTAAATTAGAAAAGTTTGTAGTTAATAGAAGAATAGATTTACTTAAACAAAGTGGTATTAGTTTCAAAAATAATTTTGAAGTAGGAAAAGACGCCTCACTTGAAGATTTAAGAGAAAAACATGATGCAATTTTGATTGCCACAGGTGTTTATAAAGCAAGAGAAATAGAATTACCAGGAAATGATTTAAACAATATATTTCCAGCAATGGAATTTTTGACTGCATCAAACAAAAAAGGATTAGGTGATAAAGTTGAATTATTCGATAATGGGACATTAAATGCGGAGGGTAAAGATGTAGTTGTAATTGGTGGAGGGGACACTGCTATGGATTGTGTAAGAACTTCAATTAGACAAAATGCAAATTCAGTAAAATGTATTTATAGAAGAGACAAAGAAAATATGCCTGGTTCAGCAAGAGAAGTTTCAAATGCTGAGGAAGAGGGAGTAGAATTTGTTTGGTTGTCTAATCCAAAAGAATTTATAGGAAAAAATAAAGTTGAGGGGCTTATTGTAAATAAAATTAAATTAGGAGAGCCTGATGAAACTGGTAGAAGAAAACCAGAGGTTCAAAAAAATAATCAGTTTGAGGTAAAAGCTGACATGGTAATAAAAGCATTAGGCTTTGATCCTGAGGATCTTCCAAATTTATTTGGATCTAAAGATTTAAAGGTTACAAAATGGGGCACACTGAAAACAGATTTTGATACAATGGAAACAAATTTGTCTGGAGTTTTTGCAGCAGGTGATATCATTAGAGGAGCGTCATTAGTAGTATGGGCAATAAAAGATGGTAGGGACGCTGCAATTTCAATACAAAAATATTTAGAAAAGAAAGAAATTAAAGAAGAAAAGGTTGCATGATTGAAAGATACAAGAAAAATCTTAAAGTTTTACAAAAGGGAAATGTTTATTCTAAAGAGATGGAACATGACGCTTGTGGAGTTGGCTTAGTTGCTTCAACTGAAGGTAAAAAATCAAGAAAAGTAGTTGAGTATGGTATTGAGGCTTTAAAAGCTGTTTGGCACAGAGGCGCTGTAGACGCTGATGGCAAAACAGGAGATGGTGCAGGAATACATTTAGAAATTCCCAAAGAATTTTTTGCTGAAAAAATTGAACTTACTGGTCATGACTACGATAATTCTGAAATTTGTATTGGTATGATTTTTTTACCTAGAAATAACTATTCAGCTCAAGAAAGTTCGAGAACCTTGATAGAAAAAGAACTTACAAAAAGTAATTTCAGCATTTATGGATGGAGACAAGTACCAGTTAATCCTAAAGTTTTAGGAGAAAAGGCTGAAAGAACAAGACCTGAGATTACACAAGTCTTGTTTAAACATAATGATAAAAAAATTTCCAATAAAGATTTGGAGATTAAGCTTTATGAGTCAAGAAGGAAGATCGAGAAAGAGGCAAATAATATTAATCTAAACGATTTCTATATATGCTCATTTAGCTCTAAATCTATAATTTATAAGGGAATGTTTTTAGCTGAGTCCTTGTCAGAATTTTATACTGATCTTAAGGATGAAAGATTTATTTCAAGATATGCAATATTTCATCAAAGATTTTCAACAAACACTGCACCAAGTTGGGATCTGGCGCAACCTTTTAGAGCTATAGCGCACAACGGAGAGATAAATACTTTGCGAGGTAATATAAATTGGATGAAAGTGCATGAACAAGAAATGTATAGTCCTATATTTCAAAATATGGAAAATCTTGTGCCCGTTATTCCTGCGGGAAATTCAGACTCGGCTTCTCTAGATAATGTTTTTGAACTATTAAATATTTCAGGACAACCTGCTCCATTAGCAAAATTAATGCTGATACCAGATGCTTGGTCTAAAAAAAGTAAAGTTCTTCCAAAAGACCACCAGCAGTTATTTAATTTTCTTAATAGCACAATGGAACCATGGGATGGACCAGCAGCAATAGCTGCTACGGACAATGAATGGGTCATTGCTGCAAGTGATAGAAATGGATTGAGACCTTTGAGGTTTACAATTACTAAAGATAAATTTTTGTTTGCTGGATCAGAAACAGGAATGATAGAGCTTAATGAAAAACAGATTTCCCACAAAGGTAGACTTGGACCTGGCGAGATAATTGGAGTTAGAATAGAAAAGGGAAAAGTTTATAAGAATAGCGAAATAAAAAATTACCTAGCAAAAGAGTATAAGCATTTTAATTCCCAAATTGTCGATTTGGATAAAAAGATTTCAGTTTCAAATGAAAAAAATATTTTCTCTGGTTTAGAATTAAAACGTAGACAACATGCGTTTGGATTAAGTATTGAAGATCTAGAATTAATCTTACATCCAATGGCAGAAGATGCAAAAGAAGCAACTGGTTCGATGGGAGATGATACCCCTCTTGCTGTTTTGTCAGATCGTTATAGACCACTTTATCATTTCTTTAGGCAAAATTTCAGTCAAGTAACTAATCCACCAATAGACTCTTTAAGAGAAAATAAAGTAATGAGTTTAAAAAACTAGATTTGGAAATTTAGGAAATATTTTAGACTTCGATAAACTTACAAAAGAGAATATTTATGTTCTTAATAGTCCAATTTTATCTAATTCTCAGTTTCAAAAATTAATCAGTTTTTTTGGTAAAGATACAAAAATAATTGATTGTACATTTTTACATGAAGAGAATATTGAAAAATCTATCAAAAAAATTCAAAAAGATGCTGAAATTTCAGTAAGGCAGGGATCTAATCAGATAATATTAACTGATAAGAATATTTCAGAGGATAAACTTCCTATTCCAATGCTATTGTGTGTGGGTGCGATTAACACACATCTAATTAAAAATAAATTAAGAGGTTATGTTTCTATTCATGTTCAAACAGGAGAGACGTTAGATACTCATTCTTTTGCTACATTATTGGGAGTGGGTGCAACAACCATAAACCCTTATTTAGCGTTAGATAGTTTATATCAAAGATTTGAGAAAAAACTTTTTGGTCAATTTGATTACGAGGAATGTGTAATAAGATACATAAAATCTGTTAATGCAGGCCTCCTTAAAATAATGTCAAAAATGGGAATTTCAGTATTGAGCTCCTATAGAGGTGGATGTAACTTTGAAACTGTTGGTTTAAGTAGAACAATTGTTTCTGACTATTTTCCTGGCGTTACGTCAAAAATCTCTGGGAT
>CACFNI010000028.1 GCA_902567765.1 uncultured Pelagibacteraceae bacterium
CGGAGAACAAACTTCTAAATCTGAGGCATTTAGAATAATGGATATTGCCCGTGATAATGGGATTAATTTTTTTGATACAGCTGAAATATATCCAGTTTATCCAAAGAAAGAAACATCGGGGTTAACTGAGGAAATAATTGGGAACTGGCTAAAAAAACAAAATAGAGATAAGTTTGTTATAGCTACTAAGGTTGCTTCAGGACACCCCAAAGGTGTTGGAGCAACAGGATTAGCTTGGATTAGAGGAGGAAAAAATTTTCTAAAATTTGATAAAAAAAATATTCATGAGGCAATAAACAGTAGTTTAAAAAGATTAAAAACAGACTACATAGATCTTTATCAACTCCACTGGCCAGAGAGAAATGTTGCTGTTTTTGGGCAACTAGATTTTCAATATGATCCGAATGATAACAAATGGACCCCAATTTTGGAAGTCTTAGAATGTTTGGATAAACTTATTAAAGCAGGAAAAATAAGAAATATTGGTCTTTCAAATGAGACACCATGGGGAGTTTTAAATTTTTTAAATATAGCAAAAGAAAATAAACTGCCTAGAGTTATGACAATTCAAAATGGATATAATTTAGTAAATCGTGTTTTTGATATTGCTAATTCTGAAGTCTCTTTAAGAGAAAAATGTGGTCTTTTAGCATATTCTCCGTTAGCAGGCGGTAGATTGTCTGGAAAATATATTAAAAATAAAACGCCAAAAAATTCTCGATATACTCTTTGGCCAAGAAGATTTTCAAGACATCATACTAAAAGAGGAGAAAAAGCAATTGAAAAGTATGTTAAACTCTCTAAAAAATATAATATACCTCCGAGCGTTTTTGCTAACGCATTTGTAAATAGTAGGCCATTTGTTGCAAGTAATATTATTGGAGCAACATCAGTTGACCAACTTAAAGAGAATTTAAAAAGTGTTCAAATTAAATTAACAAAAGAAATACTAGAAAAAATAGAAGATATACATTTATCTGACCCTAATCCTTGTGTATAGAAAATAAAATGAAACATAGATTTACAATCAACCAACTCAATAAAAATGGCTATGCAGTTTGCAAAGTCGAAAATTTTAAAATTTTTAAGGCTTTGCAAAACTCATTTATTAAAAATATTAGTTTCCCAAATTCAAAAAATAAAACTATTGAGGATGTAAGAAAATATTTTGCCAAAAAGAATAAAGCTGAAATCAATAAATCAATGATTAATTTCATTACTTTCAATAAGAATTTATCTGAGTTAATGGTAAAATCATTTCCAAACTTAATTAAGGAACTTTGTGGAAAAGAGCTTTTTGTTCAAAGAAGAGCTCATACAACTATTAATGTACCAGGAAAAAATCAAGCAAAGCAAGTAGCCCACTATGAAATGATTTCTGGAATTTCTCCATTTACCTATGTTATTTGGGCTCCGCTTCATGAAATTAATGATGAAGGGGGTGCGTACCATTTTGATTTAAAAACTTCTTTAAAAATTATGAAAGAAGAGGAAAAAAAAGGATTAGTTAATAGTTCCCGAGTATTAAATCTTATGGGTAAGAAAAAACCACCCAAATTAAAATTTGGTGAAGCTATTATTTTTAATCCTTTTGTTTTACATGGAAACATACCATTTAACTCAAAATTAGCTAGAATTGCATGCAACGTAAGATTTCAGAGCTCTAGTAAACCGCTTCTGCAAAAAAATACCGATTACTTAAAATATTATCGTTTAACATCCTAATCTCTATTAAATGACAAAAGCTATTATTAATACAGATATGAATATAGGACCATTTAAAATTCCTGGAAATGGGCAAAATATGATTTTAAATTTTTATGCCGAAAGAAATAAGATTAAAGTTGAAGAGATTATACCCGAACCCTTTATGTCAGATGCTTTAGCAACGACTCAATGGACACATAAAAAAAAAAAATTAGAATTAGTAATTTTATGCTCAATCCATCAATTGCCTCAAAAACAAAATAGAGTTAATAGCTTAATAAGAAATATGAAAAATGTTGAATTTCACTTTGCACTAGAAAACATATCTGGAAAAGGTAAAAAATTTTTAAAGAGCTGTATTAAAGAAGCTAAAATTTTCAAAAATGCGAAAGTTATAGATAGTACAAAAACTTCTTGGTCTAAATTAAACAAATTAAGATTAAAAAAAAAATAATTTTTTATGAAAATTTTAGTCACAGGAGGTGCCGGGTATGTAGGATCAAAGTTAGTTCCTAAGCTTTTAAAAAGTGGGCATCATGTAAAAGTTTTAGATTTAATGATTTATGGCGAAGATGTGCTAGATGATCATCCAAATTTAGAAAAAATTAAAGGCGATATAAGAAATCAGGAGCTTTTAAAAAAAGTTTTAATAAGTCAGGAAGCAGTAATACACTTGGCCTGTATTTCTAATGACCCAAGTTTTGAATTAAATCCTTCATTAGGTAAGTCAATAAATTTAGATTCATTTGAACCACTTGTAAAAATAAGCAGAGCATGTGGTGTAAATAAATTTATTTATGCATCTTCTTCATCTGTTTACGGTATTAAAAAAGAAAAAGATGTAACAGAAGATATGAAATTAGAACCGTTGACTGATTACTCGAAATTTAAAGGCCAATGTGAACAAATTTTAAACAATTATAAATCTGATGATTTTATTACAACAACAATAAGACCATCAACAGTTTGTGGATATGCTAGACGACAAAGATTAGATTTAGTAGTAAATATTTTAACTAATCATGCTTTTCATAATAGAAAGATAAAAGTATTTGGAGGGGATCAACTTAGGCCCAATGTACATATTGATGATATGGTCGATTCTTATTTTGTAGTTCTTAATGCGAATTATAAAAAAATTAATGGAGAGATTTTCAATGTAGGTTTTAAGAATCAAACCGTTAATGAATTAGCTAATAATGTTAAAGATGTCATAGGAAATGATATAGAAATAGTTAAATCAGATTCTGATGACAACAGATCTTATCATGTGAGTTGTAAAAAAATAAGTGAAATACTTGGTTTCAATACAAAATTAACTATTAAAGATGCAGTTATGGACTTAAAAGAAGCCTTCGAAAAAAAATTAATTATTAATTCATTTAATGATGAAAAATTTTTTAATATAAAAAGAATGCAATCAATTAAATTATTTTAATGTCAATATCCAATAATTTTTATTCTAATAAGTTAGTTAAAAAACCCTGGGGGTATGAATACGTAATTTATAATTCGTTAAATCGTATGGCGATCACTTATGTTCATATTGATAGTAAAAAAAGTACCTCTTTACATTGTCATCCTAAAAAAAAAACCGGTTTTATCATCGTAAAAGGCACTGCTCTTGTACAAATAGGTATTTATAAAAAAAATAAAAAAAAATTTAAAAGTTTGTCAAGATTAGTTGTAAGACCAGGATTATTTCATTCATTAAAAGCTGTTTCAAAAAATGGCATGAGCGCCTTAGAATTTGAAACTCCGTACAATAAAGCTGATCTCGTTAGATTTGAGGATAGATACGGAAGAAAAAATAAAAGTTATGAAGGTTCAAAATTTACCTCATCAATTAGCGATAATTTAATGAAATTTAAGAAACCAAAAAAAAATAAAAAGAATGTCTATAAATTAGATGACGTAGTGATCACTTTAGAGCGTACAAAAAATTTCAAAAATTTATCGACAAAAGATTCTAGTTCTTCTACAGCAATTCTAGAGGGAAAAATATTTGATAAAAAAAATCAAGAAGTGATTTCATATGGTGAGATAGTGAAATCAAGTACTTTAA
>CACFNI010000029.1 GCA_902567765.1 uncultured Pelagibacteraceae bacterium
AGGGTTTAGTAAAATTTTTTCCCAAACATTATTTCCTTTTTTTACGTATTTTAAACGTTGGTGAATTCTGTCCTCACCATCAAGCCAAAACTCGATACTATTAGGATTTAAATTCCAGCCTGACCAATGTGTTGGTCTTGGAACATTGTTTTCATCTGGATATTTTTTTTTATAATCTTCAATTGATTTGTACAGCTCTTCTCTTTTTTTTAAAATTGAACTTTGTTTTGAGGCCCATGCACCAATTCTACTACCATAGGATCGGCCTTTATAATATTCATCAGCATCTTCATCAGAAACTTTAGAAATTTTTCCTGTAATTCTTATTTGTCTTAAAAGACTCTTCCAATGAAAACAAATTGAAGCGTTAGGATTTTCTTTAAGATCAAAACTTTTCTTGCTATTAAAATTCGTATAAAATACGAAACCTTCATTATTGAAATTTTTCATCAAAACCATTCTCACAGTTGGAATGCCTGATTTATCCGCTGTAGCTAAAGCTAAAGCATTTGGATCATTAATTTCAGTTTTTTTTGCTTCATAAAACCATTCCTGAAACAATTTTATCGGATCATCAAGATCCTTAAAGCATATATCTAGGCCAAGTGAGTTTTTTTGATTCATAATTTCAACAAAATAACTTATATAATATATTTAATGTCATTTAATACTTTTGGAAAGATATTTCGTTTCACAACATGGGGTGAATCCCACGGTCCTGCAATTGGTTGCGTTGTAGATGGTTGTCCTCCAAATATAAATATAAAGGAACAAGATATACAGGCTGAATTAAATAAAAGAAGACCAGGACAGTCAAAATTCACAACTCAGAGAAAAGAGGATGATGCTGTTCAAATTTTATCTGGAGTGTTTGAAGGAAAGACGACTGGAACTCCTATCTCGATGATTATTTATAACAAAGATATGAGATCGAGAGATTATGAGACAATTAAAAATAAGTTTAGACCTGGTCACGCAGATTTTACTTATTTTAAAAAGTATGGAATAAGAGATTATAGAGGTGGTGGCAGACAATCAGCTAGGGAAACTGCATCAAGGGTAGCGGCTGGAGCTATAGCAAAAAAAGTTTTGGAAAACAAAATCGGAAAAAAATACAAAGTCATTGGAGCAGTTACCCAATTAGGAATACTGGGCTGTGATATAAAAAAATGGAATGATAAATTTATATCAAAAAATCCATTTTTCTGCCCGGACAAATCAATAATAAAACTTTGGGAAAAATATCTTCTTAATATAAGAAAGTCAGGTTCATCATGTGGCGCTATAATTGAAATACGAGCTAGAGGTGTACCAACTGGATTAGGCGCACCTATATACTCAAAACTTGACATGGACTTAGCTTCTGCGATGATGAGCATTAATGCTGTGAAAGGTATTAATATTGGATCTGGCATGAGCTCTGCTCAATTAACTGGTGAAGAAAATTCAGACGAACTATATCAAAATAAAAAAAAAACTAGATTTAAGTCAAATAATGCAGGTGGTATTCTTGGTGGCATATCATCTGGACAAGATATTATAGTTTCATTTGCTGTGAAACCAACTTCATCTATTCTTACTTCAAGAAAAACTATTGATAAGTTTGGCAAGAATACATCAATATCTGTTAAAGGAAGACATGATCCTTGTGTCGGAATAAGAGCAGTCCCAATAGGCGAAGCTATGATGCATTGCGTGTTGTTAGATCATTTTCTCATGAATAGCGCTCAATGTAACAGTTAATTTGTTTTTTTTATTATAACTTTTGAATTAAGAGCGTCTAATATTTTATTTTCGATACTTTCGGCATCTAAACCTGCGTATTTATACATTAAGTTTGGTTTGTCATGATCAATGAATCTGTCAGGTAAAATCATGGATCTGTATTTTAGATTATTATCTAATAAATTATTATCTGATAAAAATTGACCAACATGAGAACCAAAACCTCCTATTGAACCCTCTTCAATTGAAATTAACACTTCATGGTCAATTGCAATTTGCCAAATTAAGTTTTGATCAAGAGGTTTTACAAATCTTGCATCAATAATTGTTAGTTTTATTCCTTTTTTAGAAAGATTTTCTTCTGCAATTAAACATTCATTTAATCTAGCGCCAAAGTTTATTAAAGCAACTTTCTTTCCCTCTTTGATAATCCTACCTTTTCCTAAGTCTAATTTTTCATCAATAGAAGGTAAACTTATACCAACTCCGTTACCTCTTGGATATCTAAACGCAGATGGTTTATCGTTTATATCTACAGAAGTATTGATCATTCTAACAAGCTCAGCCTCATCGCTGGCTGCCATAACAATGAAATTTGGCAGTGTTGCCAAATATGTAATATCAAATGATCCAGCATGTGTTGGTCCATCCGCTCCAACCAACCCAGCTCTATCTATCGCAAATCTTACTGGCAAGCTTTGAATAGCAACATCATGAACAACTTGATCATAAGCTCTCTGTAAAAAAGTCGAATAAATTGCTGCAAAAGGCTTAAAGCCCTCCGTCGCTAAACCAGCGGCAAAAGTAACAGCGTGTTGTTCGGCAATTCCAACATCAAATGTTCTTTTAGGAAATTTTTTTCCAAAAATGTCCATGCCTGTTCCAGATGGCATTGCTGCTGTTATTCCAACAATTTTACTATCTTTTTCTGCATGCTTGACCAGTGTGTTTGCAAAAACTTTGGTGTAAGCGGGTATGTTTGATTTAGACTTTTCTTGCACTCCAGTTGTAACATTAAATTTTGTTACACCATGATATTTATCTTCCGATATCTCTGCAAATTTATATCCTTTTCCTTTTTTTGTTTTAATATGAATTAATATTGGACCATCATAATTTATCTCTTTTGCATTTTTTAATACAGAAACTAAAGAGTCCATATCGTGTCCATCAATCGGACCAATATAATAAAAGCCGAGTGAATTAAATAATGTTCCTCCAGTAAAAGCTGATCTTAAAAAATCTTCGGCTTTGCCTGCTTTTTTACTGAACCTTTTTGAAAAAGCAGATATAATTAATTTTACTGTTTCCCTAAAACTAAAATATATTTTGCCAGATAAAAGTTTTGCTAAATATGATCTCATCGCTCCAACTGGCTTAGCTATTGACATATCGTTATCGTTTAAAATAACAATTATTTTTGTTTTACTAGTTCCTGCATTATTCATAGCCTCATAAGCCATTCCAGCGCTCATTGCACCATCGCCTATAACAGCAATAACATTATCTGATTTATTTGATAATTTATTAGCAACCGCAATACCTAAAGCAGATGAGATTGATGTAGAGCTGTGTGCAGCTCCAAAAGGGTCATATTCACTTTCGTTCCTCTTAGTAAAACCTGACAAGCCTTTACCTTTTCTTAAGGTTCTTATTCTTTCTTTTCTACCAGTTAATAATTTATGGGGATAGG
>CACFNI010000030.1 GCA_902567765.1 uncultured Pelagibacteraceae bacterium
TGAAATAGAAATTTATTCTATTGATGAAGCTTTTCTAGATCTGACTAATTTTCCAGATAACGAAATAGAAGATGTTGGAAAAGAAATTAGGAATGTAGTTCTCCAATGGACGGGTATTCCAACGAGCATAGGCATAGCAAAAACTAAAACTTTAAGTAAAGTCGCAAATCATATAGCTAAAAAAAAACAATCTGGAGTTGTTAGCTTAATAGGATTGGAAAATATAGATCCGATTTTAGAAAAGGTAGAAATCAATGATGTCTGGGGCGTTGGAAGGCAATTAACAAAATTCTATCATAAGAACGGAATTTATAATGCCAAACAATTAAAGAATAAATCTAACACATGGATTAAAAAAAGTTCTAATGTTTTAAGCTCAAGAACCGCGATGGAACTTAGAGGTATTTCTTGTATTAATTTAGAAACAAAAAGTTCAAAAAGAAAGAGTTGTGTCGTATCACGTTCATTTGGAAAAAGAGTAGAAAATTTTCAGGAACTAAAAGAAGCTGTTGCGAGTTATTCATTAAATGCTTCAGAAAAAATTAGATCTGAGTCATTAATTACAAAATCAATAACTGTTTTTGTAAGAACAAGTCCTTTTCAAAGTCGCTATGGTTTTTATTCTAATTCAAAAACAATAGATTTTCCAATTGCTACAAATAATAGTATAGAAATTGTAAAGGCAGCAATTTCTAGTTTAGAAAGTATTTTTAAAAATGGATACCGTTATCAAAAAGCAGGAGTGATACTGTCTCATTTATGTGACTCAAACAATAAAGAAAATTTATTTTCTTCTATTCAAGATGAAAAAATAAATAGTTTAATGAGGTCTATTGATAATACTAACTATAGATATGGAAGATCAACTTTAAGTCTTGCAAGTGCCGGGGTACATAAAAAATGGAATATGAAAAGACAACACTCTTCTAAAATTGATACAGCTGATTTTTATTCTTTACCAACAATAAAAGCTAATTAATTATTTTTAAACTTTTCTGTTTTTTTTGGTTTTCTAAAAACAATACTATCTAAATAAATTCTTTGATCATGAAGACTCTCCCAGTCAGAATTCCAATAACCAATTGTTCTGTGTCTGTATATTCCAAATTTCATATATCCACCTGTACAAGTATCAGCCAAAGTCTTTACATTTTTAAGATCTGCAATAATCGTGTTGTTTTTATAAATAATAAATCTTCCCGTCTCATCTTGTTTCCATAAAACATGAAACTTAAGATGTGTCCACTTTCCTTTTAAATCATCAATCTTACCAATAATTACTGGATCTGATGAGTAAGCGGCTTTGCTTACCCATGTATAATAGTTTTCTCCTTTATACTTTGTATCTTGAGCCCAAAAATGACAACAGTTATGACAGCCCTTCGCTTTATTATCTGCATGCATTTGACCAATTACAACTACAGCACCTTTTTCGAGACTTTTATAACTTTCATCAAAATAAATTGCATATTCATAAATATGTTCTTTATTTTTAAGTTTCATTTCTCCTAAATGAACTTCTTGTCTACTTCTATTTCCTTTCCCATCACAACCAATTTGAAGCTTTTGTGTTTTTCCCTTTCCACATCCTGCGTCTTCTCTGTTTACTGTGACTTGAATACTTGTGCCTCCTTCGTAAACTGGAAAGCCATCACTCTTTTTAACTTCTTTAATTCTATTAGTTTTTTTATAAGATAAAGATAAAAATTGTTTCTTATATCCTTTAATATCTTTAAAATTTGTTTTGTGGTTGTCTGAAAACGATTGTCCAGAAAGAAGGAGAAAAGTAAAAAGTATTATTAAAATATTTTTCACTATACAGTGTTAATTTTAACACCTTTTAATAAAAAATCCGATAGCTGATTTGCTACCATTTCTGCTACTACAATTGATGCTTCAGTTGTTGATGCTGCAATATGTGGAGTTAAAACGACTTTTGGATTATTAAATAATATATTTTCTTTTGCAGGCTCTTTTGAAAATACATCTACTGCAGCTCCAGCAATCAAATTTTCATTCAAAGCTTCATGTAAATCTTTTTCATCAACAATATTGCCTCTGGCAGCGTTAATTATATATGCAGTTGGCTTCATTTTTTTATAATGTTCTTTTGTAATCATGGGCTTCCCATCTTTAGGTGCCTTACAATGAAAGCTTATAATATCACTTTTGCTAATCAAATCTTCAAAACTTGCGTTTTCTACATGTGGGTAATCCTTTTTTCTAGACTCTAATGATTTTGAATTAACTAAAATTTTCATATCAAAACCCTTAACAAGCTTACTTAATCTTGCACCAACATTTCCAAAACCAATTATTCCTAAAGTTTTTTTAGAAAGCTCTGTTCCTTTAATATTTTTCTTTTCCCATTGACCTTTATGTGTTGTTTCGTTTGCAAAAGGCATTTTTCTTAAAACTGACATTATCATTGCAAAAGCATGTTCTGCTGTGGCATTTGCATTTCCTCCAGGAGTATTCATCACAATCATATTTTTTTCTTTTGCTGTAGGCACATCAATATTGTCAACACCTGCACCAGCTCTTCCGATAACTTTTAAATTTTTTGCAGCTTCAATTATTTTTTTTGTTACTTTTGTTGCTGATCTCACAACCATTCCGTCATATTCAGGAATTATTTTAATAATCTCATCTTCAGATAAACCGGTCTTGACATCAACAGAAATATTATTTTTTTCGAAAATTTTTTGAGCAACATTGCTCATTGAGTCTGAAATTAAAACTTTAGGCATTATTTTTAATTGAATGATAAGCCCAATCTATCCAAGGCAGAAGTGCTTTCATATCGGTGTTTTGTACAGTAGAGCCACCCCAAATTCTTATACTTGGAGGTGCTTTAGGATATCCATTAATATCATTGGCTACACCTTCTTTTTCTAATAACGAGAATAGTTTTTTTAAGACCCCTCTTTGACCTTCCTCATCATGCTTTGTAAACCATTCATCTTTAATTAAAACTGTTATACTTGTAGAAGATCTTAAATTTTTGTCTTCACACATAAATTTAAAATTTTTACTTTTTGCTATCCAATCTTCACAAATTTTTAAATTTTCACTGGAAATTTTTATTG
>CACFNI010000031.1 GCA_902567765.1 uncultured Pelagibacteraceae bacterium
AAGTAAGTGGTAAATTTTCAAAAGATGTAAAAAAGAAAATACCAGGAGCAAGTAAAAAAGGAACATTTTGGGCTTCAGGAATATCGGTTGTCATGCATATGAAAAATCCAAACATACCAGCAATGCATTTCAACACTAGATATATTTATACATCATATGGATGGTTTGGTGGAGGAATGGATTTTACTCCTTGCATAAAAGACATGGGTGAAAAAAAGTGGCTTCATAGTATGCTCAGAAAAACGTGCAATTTGCATAATAAAAATTACTACTCTAAATATAAAAAGTGGTGTGATAAATATTTTTATCTACCACACAGAAAAGAAATGAGGGGTATTGGTGGAATTTTTTTTGATTATAAGAAAAAAAACTGGGAAAAAGATTTTGCCTTTGTAAGAGATGTTGGAATTACTTTTAAAGATATTTTCAAAACAGTAATATTAAAAAAATATAAAAAAAAATGGAATTCGAAACAAAAAGAATTACAATATTTAAAAAGGGGAAGATATGTCGAATTTAATTTGATATATGATAGAGGTACAAAGTTTGGTTTACTAACAGGTGGTAATGTTGATGCGATTTTAATGTCACTTCCTCCAATAGCAAAATGGAAATAACATGGATAAAGAACCAATTACAGTCGAAGGTCTTAAAAAATTAAAAGACGAACTAATTTTTTTAAAAGAAAAAAAAAGACCTGAAATAGTTTCAGCAATTGCAGAAGCAAGATCTCATGGAGACCTCAAAGAAAATGCTGAGTATCATGCAGCGAAAGAACAGCAGTCTCTTAATGAGGGAAGAATAGAACAAATCAATGATATTATAGCTAGAGCAAATGTAATTGATGTAACGAAAATGAGCAACGATGGTAAGATTATTTTCGGTTCGACTGTATATTTAGAAAATTTAGATACAGGAGAAAAAATTGAATATAAAATTGTTGGCAAAGATGAAGCTGATCTAAAAAAGAAACTTATATATTTTCAATCGCCGGTGGGAAAAGGCCTAATAGGAAAAAATAAAAGTGATTTAGTTGAAATAAAAACCCCATCTGGAATAAAGAATTTTGAAATTAAAGATGTAAAATATATTTAATTATTTATTAGCTTTTGTACTTCTTTTTCAGAAATCTTGAAATTATTATCTACCCATTTATTTTCTATTTTTTTTAATTTTAATCCCAAATCTTTTCCTTCTGGAATTTTATATTTAGTCATTAATGTAATTGCTCTTAAAGGCATTAATGGAGCTTCCTTATCTTTAAAAAAATCAAGTAAATTTAATAATTTTTTATCTATTTTTTTAGACTTAAAAATTTGAAAATTGATTAAATCTAATAAAGATTCTTTACCATTAAAATACAGAACTTTCCAAAGATCCTTGGTATTAAAAATTTTACTATTTTTATTTTTAAAATAATCGTTTAAAAATAGAATTCTTTTTTTATCTTTTTTTGAAATATTGAATTTATAAATAAAGTATTCAACATTATCAGATCCATCAATTATCATTAAAGATATCAGAAATACAAAATCGACTTTTTTGATATTTTCTTTTGCATATTTGTTTAAATTTTTAATAAGATGAAGATTTTTGAATTGTGGAAATATTAAATTTATAATTTCATAACTAAATTCATCTTTAGCTAAGTTTAAAAAACCATCAGAAATCAATAACTTTTTAAACTCATCTATTAATCTCTCCGATGAAATTTTAGAAAACCCGTCCAGGTTCATTTTAATAGTTTTAATAACGCTTTCGTTATGTTTGTGTTTGCTGTAATTTAAAAAAAATCTGATATAACGTAATATTCTTAAGTAATCTTCCCTAATTCTTTTTTCGGTGTCTCCAATAAAATCTACTATTCCATCCTCAAGATCTTTTTTTCCATTAAAAGGATCGAATAAATTACCCCTCAAATCTGAATAAATAGAATTTATTGAAAAATCTCTTCTTGATGCATCCTCCTTCCAATCGTTAGTAAAAACTACATCAGCGTGTCTACCATCAGTTTTTACATCTTTTCTCAAAGAAGTAATTTCAAATTTATAATTATTTATTAAAGCGGTAATAGTTCCATGCTTTAAACCAGTCTCATAATATTTAATATTATTTTTTTTAAAGACTTCTATAACTTCCTCAGGTATTAAGTTTGTAGCGAGATCAATATCATTTACTTTTTGTTTTTTTAAGATTTTCCTTACACATCCACCTACATATCTGATTTCACTTTTCTCAGAATAATTTTCTATTGCATTAAATATCTGCTCAACACCTGTTTTATTTTTTAATTCCAAAAATTCTGCATTAATATCTTTGACATTATTAGATCGAAAAAAAAATTTTATTTAAAATTTCCATCATAATTGGCTGGGGCGCTAGGATTCGAACCTAGGAATGGCGGTACCAAAAACCGCTGCCTTACCACTTGGCTACGCCCCAAAATTAAATTCATATAACATAAAAAAAAAAATTTATACAGTTTTTGATATAATACACCAATAATTTTTATATTTCTTTTTTAATAATTTAAGTCCTTTAATAGCACTTTTTTTAGATTTATAGTATGCAACTATACACGATCCTGAGCCTGTCATTCTAGCGCATATTACATTGGGTAAGCTTGATAAGAACGTTTTAAGTTTTTTTAACTTTGGATAAACCTTAAATGCAGCATTCTCTAAATCATTATTTGATTCAACAATATTTCTAATTGAAAAAAAGCTTGCATTTGGTTTTCTATACTTGGGGATTGTGAATATTTTAGTTTTTGAATAAATAACTTTTGTTGAGCAACCAAAGCTTGGTTTAACTAATAAAGTATATAAACCAAGTTTTCTTTTAAACGTCTTTAAATTTCCGTTGTTCAGAATTGAAATATTTTTCTGGTGAATTCCAAGTTGGACATCAGAGCCAATAGATTTTAGAATATAGATTAATTTTTTTTGGCTTAATTTAAAGATCTTTTTCTTAATAAAGAATTGTACAATACTT
>CACFNI010000032.1 GCA_902567765.1 uncultured Pelagibacteraceae bacterium
CTCTAGCTTTTCATAAAAAAATTTCAAAGAGAAAATGCTTAATGGAAGGAATTGAAAATATAGATTTTAAAGACATTCAAATATCAAATCAATTAAACCTTAGGATAAAACTTTTAGGAATTACTGAACTTATCAACAATCAGCTTTTTGAGAGAGTTCACCCATGCTTAGTTAACAAAGATAGTTATATTGGTAATGTAAATGGTGTAATGAATGCAGTAATTGTAAACGGTAAACCTGTTGGAGAAAGTATCTTACAAGGGGAGGGCGCCGGTCCTGGTCCAACTTCCTCTGCTTTAATGTCTGATCTTTTGTCTATACTAAGAGGTAATATAAAGTATCCTTTTGGACTCCCGTCTGTTAAAAGAAAAAAGGTTAAGGTTTATAATGTTAACAATTACTCAAACTCCTTATATTTAAGATTTGAGGTTAAGGACAAGCCTGGAGTACTTTCTATAATAACAAAACAATTGGCAAATCGAAAAATTTCAGTTGAGAGATTGATTCAGATACCTAATCACAAACTTAAAACAGCTTCGATCGTTATTATTACTCATAAAGCAAATGAATATAATGCTCAAAGATGTTTAAAATCAATAAGGTCTAATAAAAATATTTTAAAAAATCCTATTTTGATAAGACTTTTTTGAATGGAAATCTATATTAAACTATTTGAAGTCTTATTTCCTGTATTTTTTATCGTTGGTATTGGTTACTATTTAGGTAGAAAAAATCCAAAATTAGACACTACATTCATTACTAACTTTGCAGCAAATATTGGGACACCAGCAATGATTATTTTTGCAGTAACATCTACAGGTATAACTTTTGATATTTTTAGGAATTATTTTTGGTATTATTTTTTAGCAATTTGTTGTTTTGCATTAGTTGGTATTTCAACACTCTTCTTTTTAAAAACAAAAGATATAATTAGGGAGCTGCCTCCACTTATTTTACCAAATACAGGAAACATGGGTGTACCAATATGCCTTTTTGCTTATGGATCTGAAGGTCTTGGTGTTTCAGCTGCGATAACATCAATAATAATTTTATTCCATTTTACACTTGGTGTCTTTCTTGCTGATAGAAAATTTAATTATAGTGTAATTTTAAAAAGTCCACCTTTCTATGCAATTTTATTTTCAGCATTTGTCTTATTTAATGATATTAGTTTACCAACTTTTGTTATAAACACGACGGAATGGTTAATGTTTGCTACTATTTTTTTAATTTTAATGTCTTTAGGAATAGCATTAACAACATTAAAAGTAATTTCTATTAATAAAGCAATTATCTCATCATGTACACGTATGTTTATTGGACCGATGATAGGTATTGGTTTAATCAATTATTTTAATTTATCTGGTTTTGCAGCTGGTGTGCTTTTAATACAGTGTTCTATGCCTAGTGCAGTTTTAAATTATTTAGTAGCAAGTATCTATTCTCCAAAAAAAATTATTGATAGTGTAGCTAGTACAATTGTTGTATCCACATTAATGTCTTTTATAACAGTACCTATTGTAGTTTTTTTTGCATTGAAATATTTCTCTTAAATGAAAGCTATTTTGCTTAATTTATCTGCATGGATAATCCTTCCATTCATGGATGCAATAGCTAAATATTTATCTGCAGAATTATCTTTTTTTCAAATAACATGGGCTAGATATTTCTTCACTGTTTTTTTTATTTTTCCATTAATGTTTCTTTTCTTTAGAAAAAATCTAACTTTTTCAGAAAATCTTAAATTACAATTATTGAGAGGTTTGACTTTATTTTTTGCTAATATTTGTTTTTTTTATTCAATATCAATTATTTCCATGGCTAAAGCCTTAACTTTAGCTTTTATAGCGCCAT
The DNA here is from genome assembly GCA_902567765.1 of uncultured Pelagibacteraceae bacterium. Lineage (GTDB taxonomy): Bacteria > Pseudomonadota > Alphaproteobacteria > Pelagibacterales > Pelagibacteraceae > Pelagibacter. The sequence continues at coordinate 1,855 of CACFNI010000032.1, forward strand.
TAATAACTACTGCCTTTTCACCTTTTTTTTTAGGTGAAAATGTTGGATTGAGAAGATGGACAGCCGTTTTATTCGGTTTTGTGGGCACTTTAGTTGTTATTAGACCTGGATTTCTAGATATTAATTTAGCAACTTTAGCTGCTTTAGGAACGGGTTTTCTTTATGGAATATATCTTATTATTACAAGAAAGCTTCATTCTACAGATAGTCCCTTATTAACATTGTTAATAACAGGTATAGTAGGTGCCTCAATAGGATCTTTTTTAGTTCCAATAGTTTGGATTCAACCAACGGTTTCTCAATGGTTGTGGCTTGCTTTGATGGGTTTTTTTGCATGCGCAGGACATCTTTTACTTATTTATTCACTCAAGTTTGCAGATGCTTCAAAATTAGCACCTTTAGGATATTTTGAAATAGTTACTAATATTATTCTTGGGTTTTATATATTTAAAAATTTTCCAGATAATTGGACTTTTCTTGGTCTTTTAATAATTATTCTTTCTGGAATTTATATAATACGTCGTGAATTATCAATTAAAATTAAATAACAGTTAATAAGTTTTTATTACTTAATATTTATATAAAGTTGGATACTGGTAAAAAGTTAATGGAAGCTTGGTTGTATTTAAAAAATAATTTAATCTATTTGAAATATGAAATTTTCCTAATCTAGCGAAAGACAGAGTTTCTCTATTATTAAATTTTGACATCCAGTACGATGAAAATCTTTCTGCTAAAAAAACCGGCAATCTTATGTTGTATCCACTTAACAAATTATTTTCTAAACAAAAATTGTAACATTTATCTACCCAGGGAAATATTAGTTCACAATATTCTTCGAAATACTTTTTTTTAGTAATAAACATTAGCCCCATAAATAACGAGTTTTGTTTTAAATGTTTTTCAAAATGTTTTCTTTCTTCTATTGGTAAAAA
>CACFNI010000033.1 GCA_902567765.1 uncultured Pelagibacteraceae bacterium
TTTTTAAAATTAAAAAAAATTTTATTCAAAATAATTATCAATCGATCATTATACCCTCTATGAGAACACCTAAAAAAGTTATTGAAAAAGCTCAAAATTATTTTGATAAACAACAAATTATAATTTCGGATATTGACAAACAAGCCTATCTTTCATCTCTTCAATTGGCTGATCATATCGTGGTAATGTGTGACTCAACGTCAATGATATCCGAAGCTGCTTTAACTGGTAAACCAATATACGTTGCACAAATGCCAGCAATAAAAAATAATAAGAGATTTAAAGACTTTTTTAAGCTTTTTGAGAACTTAAATATTATTAAAAATCTTGGGACAACCGTAGAAGATTGGAACTATCAAAAATTAGATGAAACTCAAAGAGTATCAAGCTATATAAAGGAAAAAATTAAAAATTATGACTTTTCTTAACTCTTTAATAAACAATTCTAAAGAACATAAAGAACCTTTTAAACATTGGGAGCTAAATGAACCTCTATCTAATGAAGCGATTAGCGAAATTATAAATGCAGATATACCCAACGTAGCAGAACATAATTTAACTTATGATGGAACTCGAGCCATCGATGGTGGTGCACCTGAATTTAGAAAAGGTATTGCTTCTGGAGGAAAAGCAATAAAATTTAGATGTTTTGTTACTAAACAAAATGCAGATCAATTTCCTAATCTAGTAAAGTTCATAAAAGAACTTCAATCAGAGAAAACTTATAGAAAAATTTCTGAAATCATAAATAAAGATTTATCAAATTCATTTGTAAGAGTGGAGGTGATATGCGACCGAAAAGGTTTTTGGCTTAAACCACATTGTGATATTAAAGAAAAATTACTATCTTGCCTATTGTTTGTTAACAAATTCAATGAATCAGAAAGTTTAGGCACAGACTTTTATAATTCTAATCTTGAAAAAATTAAAACAGTTCCATACAAACATAATTATGGGTATTTCTTTTCAAGCGGACCAAATACTTGGCATGGAATGGAAAAGAAAGAAATAGTAAAAGAAAGAAGATGCCTTCAAGTAAATTATGTTTCTTTCCCTACCGATTGGAAAGTCGATTAATTAAACATCTTGAAGAGAATTTACAGTTATTTTTTTTGTTTTTAGCGATCTAATACCCTCTAAACATGCTTGAGCAGTAGACATATTGGTACAATAGGGAACTTTATTTATTAGTGTTGCTCTCCTTAAAGCAATGGCGTCATTTAAACGATGTTCGCTTCTTCCTCCACCAGTATTTATTACCAAAGCAATTCTTTTTGAATTTAAAACGTCTACTATGTGCGGAGAACCACCGCTAACTTTATTAATTATTTTACATTTCATACCATGTTTGCGTATATAATTTGCGGTACCTTCGGTTCCACATAGTTTAAAATTTAATTTTAGTAACTTTTTAGCCAAATCTACTCCCTCCTCTTTATGACTATTTTTTAATGAAATAAAGGCCAAACCTTTTGTTGGCAAAGAGTTCGAGGAAGCTATTTGACTTTTAGCATAAGCAAGGCCGAAATCTTTATCAAATCCCATAACTTCTCCAGTAGATTTCATTTCAGGTCCAAGCAATACATCTACATTGGGAAATTTATTAAAAGGAAAAACCGCCTCTTTAACTGCATACATGTTTTTATTCATATTTTTAAGATTAAATTTGTTCAATTTATCTCCCGTCATTATTCTTGAAGCGATTTTGGCTAAAGGTATTCCTTTTGCTTTTGATACAAATGGAACTGTCCTGCTAGCCCTAGGATTTACTTCTATAATAAAAATTTCATCATTTTTTATTGCATATTGAATGTTCATGAAACCTTTAACTTTAAGAGCCAAGGCTAATTTTTTAGTTTGGTTATTTATTTCATCTATTAACTCTTTTTTTATTGCAATTGGAGGTAAACAACAGGCAGAGTCTCCTGAATGAATTCCTGCTTCTTCAATATGTTGCATTATGCCAGCAACAAAAACATCTTTCCCATCTGAAATAGCATCAACATCTACCTCCATGGCATTATTTATAAATTTATCAATTAAAATTGGATTATTTTCACCAGCTTTAAATGCCTGTTCAACAAATTCTTTAAGTTGGTCTTTCTCATATACTATTTCCATAGCTCTTCCGCCAAGTACGTATGAAGGCCTAACCATTAAAGGTAATCCAATTTTTAAGGCAATTTCAATTGCTTCATTATATGTTTTTGCAATTCCACTTTCTGCTTGTTTTAACTTTAACTTAATTAAAAGCTTTCTGAATCTGTCTCTATCTTCAGCAAGGTCTATAGAGGAATATTGGGTACCTATTATTGGTAGTGAATTTTCGTAGAGAAATTTAGATAATTTTATGGGAGTTTGGCCTCCAAATTGTGCAATTATTCCGACTAAATTTCCAGCAGACCTTTCTTTTAATATAATGTTATGTACATATTCCTCTATCAATGGTTCGAAATATAATCTATCACTTGTATCATAGTCTGTTGATACAGTTTCGGGATTGCAATTTATCATAATAGTCTCATATCCAGCTTCTTTTAAAGCATAGCTTGCTTGACAACAGCAGTAATCAAATTCTATACCTTGGCCTATTCTGTTTGGGCCTCCACCTAAAATAATTATTTTTTTTCTTGAAGTAGGATCTGCCTCGCATTCACTTTTTAATGAAAAATTCCTTTG
>CACFNI010000034.1 GCA_902567765.1 uncultured Pelagibacteraceae bacterium
TTACTTCAAAGACAAAATTGTTCAAAAGAAAATTTTTTAATTTTTCCACATTACATCTGTTGCGGTAATAAGGGTTTTATTGTATTAACCTTTAACTCATGAGTTGTAATTGAAGAAAAAAGCAAAAAAAAATAACTCAAATAAAATCTCAAAGATTCATACAGGTGTTTTAGTTCTTGAAAATAAGACAGTGTTAAAAGGTATTGGTATTGGATATGAAGGTACTGCAACTGGAGAAGTTTGTTTTAATACATCTTTAACTGGTTACCAAGAAATTATTTCTGACCCCTCATATGCGGGACAAATAATTAACTTTACCTTTCCTCATATAGGAAATGTTGGAACAAATAAAGAGGATCATGAGTCTGATAAAATTTGGACAAAGGGTGTGATATTCAACTCTGAAATTACAAACCCTTCAAATTATAGATCTTTGGCAAGTTTAGACTTATGGCTTAAGAGAAATAAAGTAGTCGGGATAACTGGTCTAGATACTAGAAGCTTAACTAATTTTATTAGAGACAAAGGCGCCCCTAAAGGAACAATTGCTTTAAATAAAAAAGGGAAATTTAATGTTAAAAAATTAATGAATATAACCACAAAATGGAGTGGATTAAAAAATTTAGATTTAGCTGAAAAAGTAACCACAAAAAAAAATTATATATGGAAAGGATTTAAAACTTGGAAAAAAGAAACTGGATATACAAGAAATAACACTAAATCACTTAATGTAGTGGCTATAGATTATGGTATTAAAAAGAATATCTTAAGATATTTTTCAGATTTTAATTGTAAAGTAAATATAGTTTCATGCAAAACTAGTGTTGAAAAAATTTTAGAGTTAAAACCAAATGGTGTTTTTTTATCTAACGGACCTGGTGATCCTGCTGCTACAGGAAAATATGCTATAGGAATAATTAATGAACTTATCAAAAAAGATTTACCTGTTTTCGGGATATGCCTAGGCCATCAAATACTAGGGTTAGCACTAGGTGCAAAAACGAGAAAAATGAAATTAGGGCACAGAGGAGCAAACCATCCTGTAAAAAATTTAATTGAAAATAAAGTTGAAATTACAAGTCAAAATCACGGTTTTGAGATAGTTAAAGAAGATTTACCAAAAAATATTCAAGTAACTCACACATCTCTATTTGATAATAGTATTGAAGGAATTAGATTAAAAAACAAACCTGTGTTCTCTGTCCAATATCATCCTGAGTCTAACCCTGGCCCTCAAGACAGTGTTTATTTATTTCAAGAATTTATCAATAATATGAAAAAAAATGCCAAAAAGAAAAGATCTTAAAAAAATTTTAGTTGTTGGTGCGGGACCTATAGTAATTGGCCAAGCATGTGAGTTTGATTATTCAGGAACACAAGCCTGTAAAGCCCTCAAAGACGAAGGTTATAAAGTCATTTTAATTAATTCTAATCCAGCAACAATTATGACTGACCCTAATGTTGCAGACAAAACATACATAGAACCTATTACTCTAGAAATCTTAGAAAAAATCATTCAAAAGGAAAAGCCTGATGCAATCTTACCTACTATGGGAGGTCAAACAGCACTAAATTTAGCAATGGAAGCTGAGAAAAAAGGTATTTTAAAAAAATATAAAATTGAGCTTATTGGAGCAAAGTCAAAAGCTATCGAAAACGCAGAAGATAGAAAAAAGTTTAGAAAAAATATGATTGATATCGGTTTAGATCTTCCAAAATCAAAAATAATAAAGAAATACAAAGATGCAGCTCAAGCTTTAAAAAAAATTGGTTTACCAGCAATAATTAGACCCGCATTTACTTTGGGTGGACTAGGTGGTGGTATTGCAAAAAATAAAAATGAATTTTTTAAAATTGTCAAAAATGGTTTAAACGAATCCCCTGTCAGTCAAGTTTTAATTGAAGAATGCCTTGAAGGATGGAAGGAATTTGAAATGGAGGTTGTAAGAGATAAAAATGACAATTGTATAATAGTTTGTTCAATAGAAAATGTGGACCCTATGGGCATTCATACCGGTGACTCAATAACAATTGCTCCAGCTTTAACTCTAACTGATAAAGAATATCAAGTGATGAGAAATGCATCGATTGCATGCTTAAGAAAAATTGGTGTTGAAACTGGTGGATCAAATGTTCAATTCGCAATAAATCCAAAAAATGGAAGAATGGTTGTAATTGAGATGAATCCAAGAGTTTCAAGATCCTCTGCTCTAGCATCTAAAGCTACTGGTTTTCCTATCGCAAAAGTTGCCGCAAAGTTGGCTATTGGATATACGCTTGATGAATTAAAAAACGAAATTACAAAAACAACTCCTGCTTCATTTGAACCTACTATTGATTATGTAGTAACTAAAATTCCGAGATTTACATTTGAAAAATTTTCACAATCACCTGTAGTCTTAGGAACTTCAATGAAATCTGTCGGTGAGGCAATGGCAATTGGAAGAAACTTTAAAGAGTCTTTGCAAAAAGCACTCTCGTCTCTAGAAATCGGTTTCTCCGGTTTGGATAGAATTTTTAATTTAAGTCGCAAAGAGATAGAAAAA
>CACFNI010000035.1 GCA_902567765.1 uncultured Pelagibacteraceae bacterium
ATATTTTCAGCCATTTTGGATTTTTTCTAAATGTTTAAAAGTTTTACCTGATAATATATGTTCTCTTGTATTTTTATAAGCATCATTAAAATTTTGACTATTTTCATTTACAATTAATCCTGCAGCAGCATTTAAACAAACTGCTTTAGAAAAATCGTTATCTTCACCTTTAAAAATATTTATCATTTTATCTGAATTAAATTTTGCGTCACCGCCAATAAGATTTTCAAATTTATCAGCATTTATACTTAATTCTTTTGGGTCAATAATGATTTCAGAAATTTTATTATTTTTTAATTGCATAATATTTGTTTTTGCATAAGGTGAAATTTCATCCATACCATCTTCACTATTAACTATCCATGCAAATTTTATATCTAAATTATTTAAAGCGTTTGCAAATATTTTTAAAAGTTTTTTATCAAAGACACCAATCACTTGCCTTTTAACTAAAGCTGGACTACTTAATGGTCCTATCATATTAAATATTGTTCTTTTGCCAATTTTTTTTCTAGTAGGACCAACAAACTTCATTGCACTGTGATAATTAGGTGCAAACATGAATCCAAAATTATTTTTTTTAATTTGATTTTCGATATCATTTGGCTCTAGATTTATTTTAATATTTAAAGCTTCCAAAACATCACCTGATCCACATTTAGATGACACAGCCTTATTCCCATGTTTTGCTACTTTTACACCCATGCTTGCAAGAAGCAGTGCAGATGCTGTTGAAATGTTAAGTGTATTCATGCCGTCTCCACCAGTTCCACAAGTATCAACACAATTATTTATATTAACTCTTTTAGATTTTTGTCTTAACACATAGACTCCACCAGCAATTTCATCCGAAGTCTCTCCCTTAGATGATAACAAAGTTAAAAAATCAAATATTTCTTGATCATTTGCTTTACCATCCATTAACACTCCAAAAACTTTTTTGCTTTCCTGGAACGATAAATCTTGTTTATTTCTTATTTTTTCTATGAATTGTTTCATTATTACTTAATTTTAATAAAGTTTTTCAAAATTTTAATACCTAGCTTAGTTTTAATACTTTCAGGGTGAAATTGCACTCCATGCACATTATATTTTTTATGCTTTACACCCATAATTATTCCATCCGCTGTTTCGGCAGTAATTTCAAGATCGTTTGATAATGTTTTTTTATCAATAATTAAACTATGGTATCTAGTAGCTTCAAAATTCTTTGGTATATTTTTTAATATTCCAATTCTTTTTGATATTATTTTACTAGTTTTTCCGTGCATTAATTTTTTTGCCTGAATAATTTTTGAACCAAATACCTGTCCTATTATTTGATGACCTAAACAAACACCAAGAATGGGAATTTTTTTATAAAAATATTTTACTATACTTATACAATTACCAGATTGATATGGATTACCAGGACCGGGTGAAATTACAATTTTTTGATATTTATTTTTAATAATTTCGTTAATTGTTATTTTATCATTCCTTTTAACATCTACATTAATTTTTAACGACGAAATATAATGATATAAATTAAATGTAAAACTATCGTAATTATCAATTAATAAAATTTTCATTAATTTAGAGAACTCAACAAAGCTTTAGCTTTATTTACTGTTTCCTCATATTCGTTTAAGGGTTTGCTATCAGCAACAATACCTGCTCCAGCCTGAACATAAAATTTATTTTTTTTAGCCAAAGCGGTTCTTAATGCTATACATGTGTCAAATTCACCGTTTGCTGAAAAATATCCAATTCCACCTGCATAAACTTTTCTTTTCGAGGTTTCTAACTCATCAATTATTTCCATAGCACGTATTTTAGGGGCACCAGAAACTGTGCCAGCAGGAAATCCAGCAAGCAAAGAGTTGAACTTAGTAAATTTTTTATTGAAAAAACCAATAACATTAGAAACAATATGCATCACATGTGAGTATTTTTCTATATTAAATTTTTCTGTCACTTTAACAGTATTAATTTTAGAAACTTTTCCCACATCATTTCTACCAAGATCAAGCAACATTAAGTGTTCAGCCAATTCCTTTTTATCATTTAATAAATCTTTCATATAAAAATTGTCTTGTTTTTTTGTTAATCCTCTTGGCCGTGTTCCTGCAATTGGTCTAATTGTAATCTTATCATCTCTCAATCTTACTAAAATTTCAGGACTCGCCCCGATAATTTGAAAATCATAAAAATTAAAAAAATACATAAAAGGTGAGGGGTTGGTCTTTCTCAATTTTTTATAAATT
>CACFNI010000036.1 GCA_902567765.1 uncultured Pelagibacteraceae bacterium
ATCTATTACATCATCATGCATTAATGTAGCCGCATGAATCAGCTCTACGCAAGCTGCAAGATTAATGTCTCTCGATCCTTTAGAATAACCACAAAGTTTAGACGAACCAAGTGTTAGTAGAGCTCTCAACCTTTTACCTCCAGTTCTTAGATGATATTTAGTCATCTCATCAACCAACTCAACTTTACTTGATAATTTTGATTTTATCTTTTCCTCAACTAAAACTAGCTTATCATCCACAGAATTTTTGAGCTCTGAATATGAATTGTTTATCCTATTTTTTAACTGAACTACGGTTCCCATTAGAATAAGTTAGTACAATTGTCACAATATTATACTTATCAATTGACGCACCCAAAACTACAACTATAAGGAGACTTTATATTAAATCAAAAATTCTGTAAGCATTAATCATGTTCTCTTTTTTTAAAAAAAAAAAAATCATTCCCCATATAAGACTGTCCGGTGTTATTGGATCTGCTGGCAGATTTAAACAAGGTATTGATTTTTCAGGTCAGCAAGAAATTATTAAAAAAGCTTTTTCATTTAAAAAAGCAAAAAATATAGCTATATCAATTAACTCACCAGGAGGGTCTCCTGTTCAATCTCACTTAATTCATGATTACATAAGGCAATTAGCAAAAAAAAATGAAAAAAAAGTTATAGTTTTTGCAGAAGATGTTGCTGCCTCCGGTGGATATTTAATAGCTTGCGCAGGAGACGAAATATACGCTAATTCAAGTTCTATAGTAGGCTCTATTGGAGTTATCTCAGCCTCTTTTGGTTTTCAAGATGCTATTAAAAAAATTGGTATACAAAGAAGAGTTTATACCGCTGGAAAAAACAAAAGCACCTTGGACCCTTTCAAAGAAGAAAAAGTAGAGGATATTGAAAGAATAAAAAAATTACAACTAGAGCTTCATTCAGATTTTATAGAGGTGGTAAAAAAAAGCAGGGGGTCAAAACTTAAAGATCCTGAAAAAAATAATACTTTTACAGGCGAATTTTGGTCAGGTTCTACATCAATGAAATTGGGATTAATAGACGGTATTGGAAATGCAGAACAAATTTTAAGAGAAAAATTTGGAGAGGACATAGTCATTAAAAATCTAGAGAAGCAAAAAAGTTTTATAGCAAAAAAACTATCATCTTCAATTGATAATCAAATTGATAATTTAGCTAGCGTTATAGAAGAAAGAGCCCTGTGGCAAAAATTTGGTTTATAAATGCCAAAAAAAATAAAAAAGATAAAAAAAAAAACAAAACCTAAATTTCAATCTTTTCAAGATACAATTTTAAATTTACAAAAATATTGGAGCAAACAAGGCTGTGTTATTGTTCAACCTTACGACATGGAGGTTGGAGCAGGAACATTTCATCCAGCAACTACTTTAAGGTCATTAGGTACAAAACCTTGGAAAGTTGCATATGTCCAGCCATCAAGGAGACCAAAAGATGGAAGGTATGGAGATAACCCAAATAGATTACAACACTATTATCAGTTTCAAGTTTTAATAAAGCCATCTCCAAAAGAAATAAAAAAACTTTACTTAAACAGCTTAAACGTTATTGGCATAAATCATAATGATCATGATATCAGATTTGTGGAGGATGATTGGGAAAGCCCAACACTTGGTGCTGCAGGTCTTGGGTGGGAAGTTTGGTGCGATGGAATGGAAATTACTCAATTTACTTATTTCCAACAAATGGCAGGTATGCAATGTAAACCAGTTTCAGTAGAGTTAACTTATGGTTTAGAAAGAATTTGTATGTTTACTCAACAAAAAAAAAATGTTTTTGACCTTTTATGGAACAATGAAGGAATTGAATATAGAGAAGTTTTCCATCAAGCCGAAAAAGAATTTTCTGCTTATAATTTTGAATATGCAAATACTGAAAATTTATTTAAAATTTTTGATATGTTAGAAATGGAAGCTAAATCTCTTATTGAAAAAAAAATATCATTACCTGCTTACGACCAATGTTTAAAAGCAAGTCATATTTTCAACATCTTAGATGCCAGAGGAGTAATTAGTGTTGCACAAAGAGCTGAGTATATTGGTAGAATAAGGGATATA